>CAURCE010000007.1:0-39497 GCA_963523365.1 uncultured Streptococcus sp. | reverse complement strand
AGAGTTCCTTACCAGCTCCATCCGATACGGTCATGTTTTCCACTTGACCCAGAGTATCGTAGGTATAGGTATGGACTAGGGTTTCGCCATCCTGCTGGATGGTTTCCTTGGCGATATGGGCTTATACTGCTTGTCTACTGTGAGGCTAGTATAAAATAAACTAGGGGAAAATTTCCCCTAGTTAGAAATTGAACTAAGTCACAAATTGTATTTGTGAAAGTGATTTATACTTTCTCAATTTTTACATCATTTTCAGATAGAATATCCACTAAATATTCTGTCGACATTATGAAATAGTGATGAAGCTTTTTATTAGCTACTTTTGCAGAAGCGACCAAATCATCAAACTCTGTATTCTCGACCTCATAGATATAGTTGGTCAGATAAAGTGGTCTGTTCTCTGCCAATCCTTGCTCCCAGTATTTATCTCTTAATTCTAAACTTTCCTGGACTGTTCGGAAAGCCCAGATCTTTGTAAAGGTAAATTTAAATTTTTCTGAATCTTCCAAGTAGGCAATTAAAGTATCCCCATCTATATTTATCTCAATACCATAGTCACCAAAAGGGATGAAGCCCGGTTGAATTTCCGTCCATTTTTCCATATCATTTCTCCAAGTTCTATTTTCTGATAATTGTACTAAAGTCATGTACTTGTTTGATTAGCAAATTTTCTAGTATTGGCTGATATCTAATTTCAAATTTGCAGAAACAAGAATCTCCACTACACTATCTTGAGTTATGATTATATAATGTCGTGAATGCAAAGTTCCTAAATCATAATATGATGTGTATTCCAGTTTTCTCACTAATTGACTATTCTTGACTTCGTAAATGACATTTTGGAAATTATTTTCTTCAAATTTTTTAAACATCTCTTTATCCAGAATTGCAGATAAATACAATTTCCTGCTAAAGAATCGTGCTTCATCATAATAAATACATGATAATTTAAAACGGTTTCGCTCTCCAATCAGCCTAATTTCTTGACCATCTGACAAATTTGTCAACAAGACCTTTAACCTATAGTTATCTACAGGAATCAAACCTTTAAAGACTTCTACCCATTCTTCATTTTTAGTCTCCATATCTAATTTCATATGAAACCCCTCCTTTTGATTGCCTTATTTGAAATTCCAGTGTTGGTCCTAAATCACTTGTACTTCCAGGTCTAACAACAACCTTTGTTCCATCATCTAAAGTACCCCTATACCCTTTACCAAATGAAGTATTAATTTCCGTTACATTTTCTAAGGGTAATGAATTGAAATCTTCAATTGCTTTATTATAGCCTCCATATGATTTAAAGTTTTTCGTTCCACTTTTTCCTGAAATATCTTCCATTCCCGAAACAAATTTATCAGCAATTTCTTGACTAGTTAGAGCCCTTGTCCCGTCTTTGACATCATCTACTTTATCCACCACACGAGCAGCATCTGACGCCTTGTCCACCGCCTTTGCAGTATCCGTAGTCTTATCCACCGCCTTGACTGCATCTGCTACATCATAGCTATGCTTAGATAGTTGTTCACTAGCTTCCTTGCTGAACTCTCGGCCGACCTTCCGGCCGCTCTGCTCGCTTGCATCGCCATAAAGATCCCGAAGTATACTCTGATACTCCGCACTCTCACCCGTACTCTGGTAGAGTCGAGCTGTATGCTTGCCAATGTCCTCTCCATAGCGGAAATTATCCAACCCCGCAAAGGCGAACTTCTTGTAACTAAAGTCATCCCAAAGATTCCCCAAACGGCTTCTAAAGAAGTCCTTGGTCGCACCATAGCTCTCCCGTGCTAGTGTGCTCAGATAGTTGTCAGACAACATCGTACGAGCTTGTTTTAAATAAGATAGGCCCTTTTCAATCTTGGGCACCTGTGACAATCGGCTTACCAACTTGCTCTTGCCGGCTATCTTGGCTAACTTAGCCGGACCAATAAATGAAACGATCTCACTGATGATTTCTCCCGCAGCCTGTCCACTTTCATAACCCGAAAACTGTCCAGCTAGTTCGATTTTATCACGAATCGGTTGCTGTTTCAAATCTTTGGCATGACGGGCATCATGT
The DNA here is from genome assembly GCA_963523365.1 of uncultured Streptococcus sp. GTDB lineage: Bacteria > Bacillota > Bacilli > Lactobacillales > Streptococcaceae > Streptococcus. The sequence goes on along the minus strand of CAURCE010000007.1, from coordinate 37,438 downwards.
AGAATCGACCCCATGAGACTACCATTACGAGTACTGTCGTCTAAGGCATTAATCAAATCATTCACTTCTGGAATCATTGTGACTAATCCATAAGCAGTCCCAAGCGTATTTAGTAAGACTTCACCAAGAGCATTCTTCCCACCTTCTAGATCATCCTTCATCCACTGCGGAGTTTCTTTCCCCATGAGAGAATTATAACCAAACGCCAGACCCTCGTGGGTGTATTGGGCAAGATCAACACCAAATTCTACAGCTCCAAATGTTGCATCACCTAAAATGCCAAAGGCTGCATCCCCAAAACCTTTGATGTAGGCCCAGTTCGGATCATCCTTCATCCATTCAGTCATTCCGTCTAAACTATCAGAGAGGCCCTTACGCCAATCTCGCAACGTGGCCTGAATTGGATGGTGAAGACGCCAATCCTTTTCTATCCTCTCCTTTTCCTTGTCTTCCAATTCCTTGGCTTTTTGTGCCTCTAGCTCGGCTTTCTGGACACTCTCATCTATCTGATCATCTATCTCCTTGACCTTATCCGCCATGGGGGAAAGATTGTTCACTACTTGGCTGATAATAGGATCGCTATAGTCTAGCCCATTTGTCTGCTGCAGTTGACCCAGCAATTCTTGCAGATATTGGAGACTAGTCTCCGTTGCCAATGCGGTGCTTTAGTTATTTGATCTAATAAAAGAGCTAACATTTCTATTATTGATGCATTTATATATATTGAACAGTCATTTCTTAGGTGCCTCTATTCTGAATGAAAGATTAGGCCATTTGAATCTTTATCATGTTAGATAAAGATGATGATAACTCCCTATCTAAAAAGGCCAGCAAAGCTGACCATTTGAATTATTTTATAGTATTATCTATGTAGCATTGTTAAAAAAACATGAAATGTCTGCAATCACCTTCAGACAAAAAAACAAAAGTTAGACAGAAAAATCTAACTTTTGGGGTGAGGTTCAATAGGGTGGTGATATCATTATCAATCATCCATTACTCCGCCTGTCAGCTGGTACATGAGGTAAATGTGCTCCAAGACTTTTACCTTATCCATATGATCCACATCTTTTACGCCTCCCAAGGCCAGTAAAGGAACAAAACCGAAACATTGGTTGTAAGACAGGGCACCATGTTTTGACACAGCTTGTCTATATAAATCAAGTTCAAAGTTATCAGTCACATATGAATTATCTAAATACTTAAGAAAATATTTTAAGCTTTTTATAATAATGTCGCAGTCTTGAAGATTATATTTCACAATGCCCACAAAATCATTTTTCTCCCAAGTAATAACATCTCCAAAAGCTGTTACAAACATGGGAAAAGCGATGTCTCCTCTGAAATAACTATCTTGGAGAAGCTCAAGATAGTCATCTGGATTAATGACTTTTAGATAACCATCAAAAAAGGTTCCCAGACCATCCTCCTGCCAAATTTGAACTAACTCAGCTGGGACTTGTTCCTTATACTTTTCAATCACTTCTTGGGGCATATCTGCCACTTTTACAAAATTTTCTAACATTTTTCTAAAAAATTAACCCTCTGCGGCAATTTTCAGAAAAGCCTGCTTGAAGTCTTCGTACATCTCAAAAGCAATTCTCATGACATTTTCAAAGTCATCATAATTGGCAATCACTGGATCCATGATTCTATAGTCCGGAGAGATGAGCCTCCTAGAAAACTCCATCAGTGGGGTCCCAAGTATAACTTTGTTTTGAGAGTCCCTAACAACCCATATCAATTCTACTAATCCTTTAAAGATACTAATATGGAAGCCAAAAGTATACCCATCTTCTTTAACAGGCTCAATATAAAAGAATTTTTCACGTCCATCAAATTTAGCTATATACCCTAAATCTTCAAAAACGTCAAATACCAACTCGCCTGTAATGATATTTAAGCGTTTTTCTTCAGGCGTTCTATCTAAGCTAAATTTATCCGAAAGCTCCTTATACCGCTCCACAAAATTTATAGCTTGCAAAGCCCCTTCAACTCTGCTGTCTAATTTCATCTGTCTACTCCTTTGTAAATCTTAGTTCAACACCGTATTCTTTGGCAATTTCCTTAAACTTTTCAATATCTGGTAAATGTTTATTACTGTCTGGTATTTCCAATATATGTTTACCCTCTAGTTTTAAACCATCAATTTCTGGATATTTATTTGAACGAATTATTTCACCAACCGAGTATTTATTCTGAAGTTCCTGTAAATACCCTCTAAAGGTTTCTTCTTGAATCTTATCCAAATCGGTCGCCTTGCGAGATATAATTTCTCCCGCAGTTGGGTCATATGAATCTAAGCGTTTTCCGTTTTCCAAATTCACTTCGTGATGTGGATATATCTTTCGCTCCTGGACAGTTTCATTAAAACGATTACCTCGTGCTATTGGAGAGTTTTGAGTAAAGAAATCACTATCTTGTTTCCAAGTGAGACGATCGCTTACTCGCCTACCTCGGTTGGTGTTCCGAACAACATATTCCTGATACCGTTCTTCCAGTTCCGCATTCTTAAAGACACCGTCTCCATCAAGCAATTCTTCCACAGCTTCTTTGCTGAATTCCTTGCCAACTTTCTTACCAGCTTGTTCTGCAGCCTCTTTAGCACCCTTAGCTACATCATCTACCTTGTCAGCTGTCTTTGCGATTTTCCCTAACTTACCCGCTTTGCCAGCTTTGAGGAAGGGTAATATATCTAAGGCGAGCCATAAACCTGCTTCTAAGCGACTGGTCTCCTCACCCGTAACTGGATCAATCCCTGTAATCAAGCGGTAAACGTCATAGATTCCAAAAATTTCGCCTAAAATATGCTGGCCAGTTGTGAGGGTCCTATCCCAAACTTCTTGATTTAACCGAGCCAATTCAGCTTGAGAACGATAAGGCACGGTCCTCTCCATCGTCTTATCATAGCGATAACTCTTAGAAAGCTCACTAATAGCCTGAAGATCGCCTTTGTTAGCTTTCTCAATCAAGTCTTTGGTCTTTGCATCCAGCTTATATGGTTGCATGGAAGCCTGAACAGGACGCTTACTGTAATAGGAATCTACCAAGGAACGAGCTAGTTTCTGCTGAAGCATGACCCTATAATTGGACTGGTGACTAAGTAGCTGGTATTGCGTTACAGATAAAGCAAAGTTTTGATTCGTATAAAGTGCCTTGGCCTTTTCAGTCGCATACTGCGGCCCCTGAACAGATCTCAGTACTCCAAGTTGGGCATTCTGTTGCGAGATAATACTGGAAAAAGTCTCTGGTCTAGGCAAATCATTGAAAGCTGACATCTTATCCGTTGTATCCGTCAAAATTTGCTTAGCCGCACTCAGATTACTGGATATATCCGAGGTTGAAGACGCATCCAGTGTGATTAAGTCTGATATCCTTGAATAAGTTCCAGATAGACTCTGCCGAATAGTGGCCAAGCCCTGACTAATCCCTGGAAAGATAGTGCCCAACTCTGCCAGATAGTCCGTATCAATCACTGCATCCTGAGCACTCTCTCCCACCTCCGACTGAAAGGTGCTAATCAATGCCTCGTAGTCAGCTGACATAATCTCCAAAGCTGTCAGATAATGCGTCATCATAGGCATCTGGTGGTTCTTAACTTTAGCATCAATAGCTGTCTTGACATCTCCCTGCAGTGCCTGACTCTCTACAATCTGATTCAATTTTGAGCGGGCTAATTCAACCTGCCCCCGCATCAGCTTGATTGAAGTAGCCAATTTGGTCTTGTTGCTCTGCACTTCATTCATATCAATCTTCATTGGCAACCTCCACATCATAAATGGTAGAGTAGACAGATCCCTTGAAATAGAACTCTCTCAACTCCTTATCGCAATGCTGGCTGTCTTTTGCATCACTGTAACCTTCGGAAATCACCCGCTTGATAAAGAGATTACTGATGTAGAGAGGCAATGTATCAAAACGCATACCGTAAGGATAGACATGTCCTGCGTAATCAATGTATGACTGAGAATCCAATTGCAGTCGACGACCAGATAGAACTGCATAAAAATCCATCTCCTCCGAAGCAAACTGCTCAACCAACTCGGTCGGAAGCAGCTCCTTATCCAGCTCCACAATCGTTCCCAATGGGTAGATCTTACTGAAGGCCAAATCAACTAAAGCAAAAAAGCGAATAAACACAGAAAAGGATACACGATAGGCGGTCTCAATCCGCTCAATCTCAACTTCTTCCTGATGATAATGAAAACTGAATAGAAGCGGAGCCCCAATAAATGGCTTGTACCTGCATTTGGACTCTCCTTTCAGAAAAGCAATATAGCAGGAGCGCAACACTTTGGGATGACCCGCTAAGGTCATGCCAATCGTGCGTAAATGTTGGTGTTCTGCTTCACACAGACTCATCTCCTCTAATCCCTGCTCGAATATATACAACTGCAATTCGTTCATTTCTTCCCCCTCGAACTTTGAATATTGGATGCTTCCGTATGATCATCAGCAACTTTATTCTGTGCTGCACGGTTCATATTTACCACATCCGTACTGGTAAAAGTCCGCAAACTACTTAATGAACTGTTTAATAGCGTAATATAGTCATTAAAATTCACAAAAGGGGTTAAGTCTGAGTTGTTAAATTCCAGCGGAGTCATATCAAAAATAGAGGATACATAAGTTTCAGCAGATTTAGTAGTACTTTCCCATACTGACAAATCAACTTTTGTTTCTGACATTTAATTTCCTCCTACGAATAGCTGAGAGCTATGGAGTAGTAACTATCTGCTTCTGTAAATGCCATCGAACTCTTTCTTAGTAAACTATCTGCTTCATCTTGAAGTTCCTTAATTTTACTACTAATCTCACCTTTATTTGAAGTTTGTTTAGACTGGTAGGTCATTAGATTTTGTTTAGCATGGGTGCATTTCTCTAAAAATCTACCCTTTACACTTCCTCTAAAACGAGACCCATCTACCTTCTCCAGTCGAGAAAAATCATTGCTCAGTAGTGAATTGATATTTTCAATTTGTTGGTCTAACTCACGATTTGCCTGCTCTAAGCGCTCAATCTTAGCAAGTAGCTCTTGACGTTGAGCTTGCAGATTGTTGCCTTTCTTTATACTTGTCTGATATTTTTCCATATAAAAATTGGCTAGTTGAGGATTTGACTTCATAAAATCTGACAATTCCTTCCGTTTTTATATCATTGTCACTATCCACATTCTACCATATTTTATTACTGATTTCTAGAAAATATAGATGAATATTGACAGAGAAGAAATTGCAAAATTATCATATTACTGCTCTTATATCCTCATAGCAGATTCGGATCATATTCAAAAAAGAAACTCTTCACAGAGTTTCTCAGATTGAAGACAAAGTCCTTAGAACATAAGTTTCTAAGGGATTTTATTTGTGTGAAGTCGTATAATAGAGGTAAGAAGGGTTGTGAGGTGCTCGCTATGTTTCACAAAGAAAAAACAGATTATAATCGTTGCCAATATGGCTTCTATACGATAGACGAATTGGTCCCAGAAGATCACTTTCTTCGCCAATTGGAAGCAGAGGTTGATTTTGATTTTATCTATGACTTGGTTGAAGAAACGTATAGCCCCGATCAGGGTCGTCCTAGTCTAGATCCCGTCATGTTGGTCAAAATCCCTTTGCTTCAATGTTTTTATGGTATTCGTTCCATGCGCCAGACCATTAAAGACATTGAAGTAAACGTAGCTTATCGTTGGTTTCTTGGACTAAGCTTAGATGACAAGGTGCCTCATTTTACTACATATGGAAAGAATTACAGTCGTCGTTTTTAAGATAAAGCACTGATTACTGAGATATTTTCACAAGTACTCCATCAAGCTTTATGTGCTGGTTTGATTGATCCTTCTGAAATATTTGTGGATGATACCCATATCAAAGCGGCAGCTAACAGTAAGAAGTATCATAAGGAAATGGTTGCCCAACAAGCTAAATTTATGAGTGAGCAGTTGGAAGTTGAGATTGATTTAGATAGGAGAAAACACGAAAAAAAGTCCTTAAAGCCCGCAAAAGAAAGCGAGGCTAAGGAAAAGAAAATCTCAAGGACAGATCCTGAGAGTGGTTGGTTCCACAAGGGGGAACACAAGGAAGTATTTGCCTATTCTGCCCAAGTAGCGTGTGATAAGCATGGTTGGGCCTTGGCTTATACGGTTGAGGCAGGAAATGTTCATGATAGTCAGGCTTTTCCTACCCTTTTTTCAAAGTTAGAAGCTTTCTCCCCACGCTACATTATTGCGGATTCAGGCTATAAGACCCCAGCTATTGCCCATTATTTATTAGAGCGAAACATCATCCCTGTCTTCCCTTATACCCGCCCCAAGGGAGTAAGGGGGAACTTAAGACCCAGTGATTTTGTTTATGATGCCTATTATGACTGTTACCTCTGCCCAGAGAACCAAGTGTTAAGCTATCGCACGACGACTCGAGAAGGTTATCGTGAGTATAAGAGCAATCCCAAAGTATGTGCTTCTTGTCCCCTATTATCCGTTTGTACCCAGAGCCAGAATCAGCAGAAAGTCATCACAAGACATGTATGGAAAGATGACCTTGAATTTTGTGAAGAGATTCGACACCAAAGAGGGATGAAGGAGCTCTATAAGAAGCGCAAAGAAACGATCGAGAGGCTCTTTGGGACCGCCAAAGAATACCACAACCTCCGTTATACAAGAGAGAAAGGCAAGTCCAAGATGGAAGATAAGGTTGGGCTTACTTTGGCGTGTTTGAATCTCAAAAAACTAGTAAAAATGAGGGTAGGGAAGCCTTTTTATTTTGTTCTAAATCCGGTTTTTGGATGGAAATATCAAATGACAAAGTAAATAGTTTTGAAAATACAAAAAGACAAACACCAAAAATGACGTTTGTCTTCGTTCTGAGAAACTCTTCACAGAGTTTCTTGCATTATCTTTCTTCCACTTCTATTTCCGAATGACGATAGCCGTAGCCAAAGTAAATCAAAATTCCCAAAAGCAGGGCGATGCCAAAGGCCAACCAAGTGTCCCAAGTGTACTGAGTCATAAAGGAAAGGCAGATGACAATGGACAAAATCGGAGTTAGAGGCACCAGCGGAGTTTTAAACTCTCCTGCCTTGGGCTGTCCCTTTTCCTTGCGCAACTTCAAAATGGCAAAGGCTAACATAATCAGATAGGCCAAAGTACAGATGTTGAGAAAAGAAGCGATGCTAGCAAGAGGGAAGATACCCGCACAGATAGCTGAGGCAATCCCCACCAAGATAGTAGCATTTTGGGGTACACGGCTAGTCGCAGTCAATTCCTTGAAAGACCGCGGTAAAAGTCCGTCACGCGCTATGCTGTAAATCATCCGAGACAAGGCATAGGTCATGGAGATACAGACCGTGATCAGGGTCAAAATAGCCACGATAGAGACATAATTAGCCGCCCAATCAAGCCCAATACTGCGAAGGGAGAAGGCTACTGCATCTGGAACATTTAGCTTAGTATAGTGGACCAAGCCTGTCAAGACCAAGGTTACCAAGATATAGAGAATGGTCACGATCCCAAGGGAAAGGACAATGCCACGCGGCACATTTTTTTGCGGTTCTTTAATCTCATCTACAGACATGGAAATCGACTCAAAGCCCAGAAAAGCAAAGAACATCAGAGAAGCTCCAGCCATAATCCCCGTCTGACCGCCATAGATCTGACCAAAACCGAAAGGTGCAAAGTTGGACCAATTCTCAGGTCGAAGATGGAAAAGCCCAACGAGAATAAAGAGAGCCAAAGCTGAGAATTTGAGGACGACCAAGGCTGAATTAAAGCGCAGGGCTGCTTTTGAATTCAGAAGTACCACGCCTGTCACAAAGACCAAAACCAGAATAGGCAACAAATCCACATAAGTCCCTGCTTTTGGATTGAATGTGCCATTCAAGGCTGTCGGTAGCTGGATATGAAAGCCGCTCAAAAGCCCTTTCAAGTAAGAACCCCAGCCAGAAGCCACACCTGATATAGCTGTCATAAATTCCATGATGGTCAGCCAACCAGCCAGCCAAGCCGGAAATTCCCCTAAAACAGCGTAAATATAGCTGTAAGCTCCGCCATTAGCCGGAACTCGAGAGGCAAACTCCGCATAAAATAGAGCAGAGATGCTGACACATAGAGCAGAAATCACGATCGACACAATCAGAGCTGGACCTGCATAAGTCGCCGCTCCAATTCCTGTAACCGTGAAAATCCCTGTACCGACCATGGCACCGATTCCCAAAAGAATCAAATCCACCAGCTTCAGATGCCGACGCATTCCCGTCCGGTTTTTACTAGCATCTTTTTTTCGAAAAATATTCATAGCAATCTCCCTCCAAAGCATAGATGGTTTATTATATCATAGATTGTTGGATTTACCAAAGTCTCTTTTTATCTGCCCCTTTTTCATCGGGTAAAGAAAAGCAAAATAAAAAGCTGGGAAAACCCAACTTCTTACATAGAGACAATTTTACGATAACTGCGGGAAGTAATCATGAAGACAATCACATAGCTGATAAAGAAGATTGCACAGACACCCAGTGTCACAGCCAGCATGAGAGCTGAGTTAAGAACACCAAGAGCAGACAAGATCAAGCTCAGCATATGATAGGCAAAGGTCAGATGGATAAAGGCGAAGGCCAGTGGTAGGAAGAAAACAATCAAGATCTGTTTCCGAATGGTTTGTCTGATTTGCTTCTCATCCAGACCGACCTTTTGTAGAATCACAAAGCGATCCCGATCCTCGTACCCTTCTGAAATCTGCTTGTAGTAGATGATGAGGATGGTTCCCAGCATAAAGACGATTGACAAGAAGATGCCGATGAAGAACATCCCACCCAGCATGCCTTTGATTTCTTGCTTATCAAAAGCTGTTACCGAACCATATACCGCTTGATTTTCAGGCAAGGTCTGATTAAACTGATTCAATTTTTCTTGGTAAGCATCCCTCAGATTACGCTGTTCTTCCGTTGACAGCTTTGTATCAAGCCAGCCATAATAATTAAGGTTTACAGCATATTTATCTGTCATTGCAGAGAATATTTGGTCAGGATTTTTAAGAACCATGTAGATTTTCTCTGGGACGATCATGTTCATCTGATCAGGTAAATGACCAAAGATAAAGTCTTCTTTGAGTTCTTCTTTTATTTTAAAGGTCTGACCAGCCAGCTGCAAGTCTTGCTTGGAATCTAACTTCACTCCTTGCTGGTAGAGTGCCACCTCGTCATCCCCAAGATTCAGAGTTTTCCCCGTCATACTCTGATAATCCGCTTCTGAAATAGCCAAAATATACGTTTTCGGTGTGACAAATTTTTGAGCGGCAGCATTGATATCAAGCTGGTTGCCAGCACGACTTGTCACTCCCATCGTATAGTATGGATAGACACCTTTCTTTGTGACTGGTAACTGCTGCTCATTCACAAACTCTGTCAGCACTTGGTCCATCTGCTCACCTGTGGTTCCTTTTCCTTGAATGCTAAAATCATGAGGAAACATAGCCTTTTGCATGTAGTCACCACCGGCATAGATGTTAGCTCCGCCAGATAAGGTTACCAAAACCATGGTTGATAGGATAGCAATTGTTGCCAGACCCACCGCGTTTTTCTTCATGCGGAAAATCAGGTTGGAAACGGAAATCATGTTATTAGGTTGGTAATAATAGGACTTCCTCTTTTTCAAAAATTGCAGAAAGACTGTAATTCCAGCATTAAAGAGCAGATAGGTGCCTAGAATCACAAAGAGCACTGCGACAAAGAATGTAAAGACTGCTGACAAGGGATTGGTCACTCCTAGTGCAAGGAAATAACCGTATGCCAAGGCTGCAAGTCCAAGTAGCGTTTGTAGAAATAAAAAGCGACTTTTCTTTTCTCCACTATTCTTTTCTTTGACCAATTGCAGCGCATCAAGCTTTCTCAGGCGCAAACCATTGCTAATCATCAAGCAGAAAAAGACAAAGGCATAGAAAACAGCAACCGCGATAACGACAGCAGGCTGAAAAGTTGACACCAAGACGACCTTTATCGCCATGATTTTTAGCAAGAGAGCATAGATCAACTGGTCAAACAAGAGTCCAATCCCTAGTCCAAGGATAAGGGTGGCCAGACCAAATACCAGTAATTCAATTACCACCATGACAAAGAGGTGGAATTTATTGAGCCCTAGCACACTGTAGAGCCCCAGCTCTTTGGAGCGATTCTTGAAAACAAAGCTATTAGCATAAAAGACGATAATGCTGGTCGTGATACTGACAATCACCATTCCAAAAGATAGCACCAAAGAAACAGCGCTTGCGCCCGTCATTTTTACTAGGTTGGGATTAAAAGTCAGGGAGAAAAAGATGTAGGAGATGGCGATAGCCAGACAAGTCGCCAGAGCGAAAGGATAATAAAGCTTACGATTTTTGATTAAGTTAGAAAGCGCAAGCTTACTAGTTAATCTAAGCATGAGCTTCCACCTCACTTGCCATAACTGTCAGCGTATCGGAAATCTCTTGGAACATCTGCCGCTCGGTCTTGTTGCCACGGAAGATTTGATTGTAAAGAATCCCGTCCTTGATAAAGAGCACCCGCTTGGCGCGGCTAGCCGCTGAAGTCGAGTGGGTCACCATGAGAATGGTCTGGCCGCGGTCGTTGATGTCATCAAAGACATCCAAAAGAGCAGCTGAAGACTTGGAATCCAAGGCTCCCGTCGGCTCATCCGCCAGCAAAATCTCAGGCTCTGTGATAATAGCGCGGGCCACTGCCACCCGCTGCTTCTGACCACCGGAAATCTCATAAGGAAACTTCTCTTGGAGCTTGTTAATTCCCAGCTCGTTGCAGGTCGTGACCAGCTTTTGCATCATCTCGGTAATGGGACGACGAGAGAGGACTAGCGGCAGCAGAATATTATCCTTGACCGATAATGTATCCAGCAAATTAAAATCTTGAAAGACAAAGCCCAATTTCTCCCGACGGAAGCTGGAAGCCTGACTGTTCTTGATGGTTGCCGTGTCAGTTCCGTTGAGAAAGACGCGACCCTCAGTCGGCTTGTCCAGCATAGCTAGGATGTTGAGAAGGGTGGATTTCCCAGAACCTGATTCCCCCATGATGGCCACGTATTCACCTTTTTCTACCGTAAAGTGAATGTCTTTCAACGCCTCTACTTGGCTGCCCTGAAAGCGAGTTTTATAAATCTTTTTCACATGTTGTACGTCTAATAATGTCATACTTAAACCTCTTTTTTTATTTATGTGTAAAATGGTTATTTAGCTCATCTTTCAATACTTTGTTAGCTAGCTCTACTCTACTATTGCCTGAGCCACTGCCCCTACTGAAAGCAAACTAAAAACGATACTATTATCATACCGAAAAGCCCGATATGTTTCCATAAGCTAATCTTTCATTTTGGACGCTAATCTTACATTTTTGTCACTTAGCGATCTTCCCATTATGGAAATACCTGATTTTCATTAAAGGGAAAGGGCTGTATGATTTGGGTTGCTTTCCTAGTTTGCCTCCCTAAACTTTCAGTTCTATTTGAGCAAAAAGGCGGTGGGACGAGGCTGGGACAAAAGTCCTAGCCTCTCAATCGTCTTTGGATTGTCGAGCAAGACGCAGTGGTTGAGTGGGCTCTACTACGCTGATTTCATCAGCTTTTACAGCCCTACTCAACTGTGCGGAGGTGGGACGACGAAATCGAATTCTAACGAATGACCGATTTCTGTCCCACTCTCATCCCAGCCTCTTCACTGCATCTGCTTCTTAATGACTATATTGTAACCAGAAATAATACTGGCTTGATGCACAGCCCAGTCTGGTTTTTTCGATTTCTTCCTTAGAAATCTTTTGCGCCATTGGTGTTTTTTGTTTATGATTGAAGAGATTTGTTTTCATAGTGGGCCTCCTTTTATTTGGATATTATTTGTGATTTGTTTTTCCTTACACCTATATGATATAAAATTCCCCGTCCCACTACCATCGAATAACCTTTCATTTTGAGATTTAAACTTACATTTTTGTCATCTTAAAAAGGATGAGCCATTGTCACCCATCCTTTTCTTATAGATTTATCATACAAATAATCCCTACTTAGAGTTTAGCCAAGTATTCCTGCACAAGTTTGATGTCGTCTTCCTTGCCACCTCGGTCAATATCACAGATATGTGGCAGCCCATATTTTTCGATAATTAAAGCTGTCGCCCCGCAGAAGGTCCGTCCATGCTTAACCGAATCTCCATTATTGACAAAGCCTTTAATCAGGCTTGAGTGTTTCTTTATGAAGCGCTTGGTGGACCAGGGGATTTTCCCAGCCCCAGCATTTCGCGTAATCAGAATGCAGGGTTCTTCCAACTTTTCCTTGATGCTTTGTGTCGGATAGCCCAGCGATTCTGCAAATCGCTTCCCAACACCCGTTACTGAATCATAAACGATAATCATTTCCTCTCCCTACTTTCTCAAAAGAAGCACTGCCAGAAGAGCAGCAAATCCCATAACAGCCACATCCGATATCAGTTGTAAGAGAATTGCCAAATCAGGCATACTGTGAATATAGAGCAAGATACTGATCGCCGTCAAGGCCAAGACCATCAGCTTGAAAGCTACTGCCACGCCTGACATCACAAGTAATCCAAGCAAGATACAAATAAGACCACCAATCAGAAAAGACTGAAAGCCTAAACTTAGGCCAAAGCCAAATTCCACCCCACCATAACCAAGGGTCAACAGACCAATCACAACTAGACAAAGTCCCAAAATAGTCCTTCCACTCAACAGCATTCCACCTTGTTTCATCATCATTTCCTCACTTTCTCATTTGAATGAATATATTCTAATATTCATTCAAATCTTCTCAAAAAAATATTTTCTTCTAATTTGCTTTCTCCATCGCTCTATCTCACACAAATCCACCTCCTTATCTGAATGAATATTTTCATAAATTCATTCACACCATCTTCCAAAAAAAGGAAATTCTTATTTAGCAAAAATTCCCTTTAAAAAATATTTCACCAAGGTCTCGATACTCTCAAAATAACCTGGAAAATCCTGCTCTGTCACATGCATGTCAATGTAGTAGATCAAATCGTAAGCCTTCATGATTTGGGCGACTTCCTCTTGTGAAAAGCCCTTCTCCTGCAAACGCTGGCTGAAAGTCTGAATCAGAAACTGATGAAAGGCATTGGCTGCGCGGCCAACATCCTGATTATAGTAGTCGTGCAAAATCTGAGAAATGCCCGGCTTGGTCCACTCAGCCAAAATTTTATTAGGCGAAATCAACTCAAAAGTAACTGCAAAGAGCTGCTCAACGACTGCCTCCGGCTCACCCTGCCAATCCACGCGCTGCATGGTTTCCTCACGTATGCGATTATTCTCCGCTACATAAACCTCTAAGAAAATAGCTTCCTTGGACTCATAATACTTATAAAAGGAGCCAACAGCCATGCGGGCACGCTTGGTAATATCTGAAATATTCGTCTTTTTATAGCCTTTCTCAGCAAACACCTGCCTAGCCTCAGCCAATAATTCAGCTTTTTTGTCCATGACCTTCTCCTTTTATGAATGAATCAAATTTTCTATTCATTCATATTATAACACTTTTAAAATTTTTGTCAAGAAAAGCGGAAATCGTACTTTGAAAGGAAGACGGCAGTTTGAGATAGTAGCTCCTTTGTTAAATAAAAAAACAAACAAGTTCTTGATAAAACTTGCTTGCGTCTTGGATAGATTAGTGTTTTCTACGATTTTTCAAGGCCTCGTTGATTTTCTTGGTTTTAATCATCGAATCGACGGAGATAAGAAACCAAACCAAGAGGTAAATCAAAACAAAGTTTAGCCAGAAAAACCAGCCGAAAAGCATATTTCCCCAGCCATTGCAGATCACAGCCAGACAAACGATGGTCGCTGTCACTACAAAGTGACAGAAAAGTAGGAAAGGAAATGGAAAGCGATCTGTCGCATCAAAGATATAGCTTGCAACTCCGATTAAGGCACTGACAAGGAGGACACTGAGAATAGAGCTAGGAGTCAACGAAAATGTTTTTCCTGAGAACAGGCCTACCAGCAGAAAGACCAAACTACCTGTTCTCAGACCATCCTGCATACCGATAAGAATTTTTTTAAAGGTCATAATTTCTCTCCTAAATTCCCAAATAGTCCATAAGCAATTTGACATAGCGGCGACTGACATCGATTTTGAGCTGATTGGTCAGCTTAGCAGTCATATTGCCCGAAAAGCTATCCGACAAGGATTCCAGATGATCGATGTTAATGACTGCATGCCGCGACACCTGGATAAAATTGCGACTATTGAGACGATTTTGAAAGCGAGTCAGCGTTTCTGTCGTTGTATAAACGCCCTCGGTGCTGTAAATCATCAGTGTTGTCTGATTGATATCGGCTAAGATAATATCCTCTGTCTTGAGCATGACCAACTTATCGTCCGACTTAATAGGCAGGACGCCACTTGGACCAACCTTGAAGTTTTCCAGATAGTCTAGGACGGTCTTGGCCTCACCAGCTAGCTGATCCGCTCTCACGACCACCAGCGGGTCTTGGGAGGAAATCTGAGCATCTTCTTCAAATCTTGTCTGCAAACCTAAGCCTCCTACTTTCTTTACTTGAAGCTCATCCGTCGATTCAGCAGCCAATTTTGACCTAGCCAGAACAGGGCTGCTACCGTGAGCACTACTCCAACTATATAGTATGTTTCTTGGCTTGTCAAGAGTTTTTGCCATTCGATACGGATACCTAGGAGCTTCTCAAATTCTTGCTGGAGCTGACTCTGGTCCGCAAAAACTTCAGTCAGAGAATCCTTCATCAGGACCTGTCTGAAAAGGGAAGCCATGTAGGTTGAGGGAGTCAGTTTCATGAGATTTTGGGCAAGGCTGGGCAGAGTCCCAATCGGAATATAGGTTCCCACTAGAAAACCAGAGGCCGCACCGATGACCGTCGCGTATTGCCCCAAGGAATTCACCGATTTGAAATAAGGAACAACTAGCGCATTGAGGAGACTAGCCAGCAAGCTATTGAGCAGCATGAGGCCGGCTAGCTGGGGAATCAGTGCCCAGTCAAAGGCAATCTTGTCCGCTAGAATAAAGTAAGTCAGCATGACAGCAAACATGAAGACTTGCATGACAAAGCCAATCACAAAGGCACTGATTAAGTAGCTAAACTGCAAGCCCCATTGCCTCAAATCTGTGATAAAGAGGTCAGCGGTCACCTTTCTTTCTCGATCTTCAGTTTGTTGTGAAAAAGCTGATAGGGTGGTTGTCAAGGCGGTGACCGCCAGCGTTCCACTAATCAACCAGAAATCGAGCAACTCCGTCGCATGGCTACTGTCTGACCAAGAGCCTTTCATGTTGTTCTTTAGGAAAACCAGATATAAGACAAAGGGAATAATGGCTCCAAAGAGAGATAGGATCACCCCACTATGATTGCGAAAATAAAGTAAAAAGTTTCGTTTGATCAACATTAACATTTAACGTACCTCTCTTCCTGTCAGAGCCATAAAGGCATCATCCATCGTCCCTGGTTGGAATTCAAATTGTTCAATATAGGAGCCAAGCTGGCTCAGCAACATCAGCGCTTCTTGGGTCGCCTCTGGATAAAAGAAAAACTCATTTTCCTTGGCTTGCTCCCATTCGCAGCTAGTCGACAAAGCAGCCTTCAAGCCCTCTGAATCTTGGGTCAGAATCCGCAAAACATTGCGGGCATAGCGCTCCTTGATCTGGTCAGCAGAGCCTTGCGCAATGACTTGACCATGGTCTACGATGTAAATCTTATCTGCGTCGTCAGCTTCATTTAGATAGTGGGTGGTCAGGACTACGGTCATCTTTTCTTTCTGCTGCAGGTCTTTAAGCAGCTTCCAGATACTTTCTCTAGTCTGGATATCCAAGCCTGTCGTCGGCTCATCTAGAAAAAGTAAGTCGGGACTATTGAGCAGCGCACGGGCAATGTCCACCCGTCGCTTTTGTCCACCAGAAAGGGTCCCGTAGCGTTGTTTTGCAAAGCTAGCCAGTCCTAGTTGCTCGATCAATTGCTCAATCTTACCAGTTTCCACCTGCTTGTACTGCTTGGCACGGATTTGCAGATTTTCAACTACTGTCAAATTGGCATCCAGCACACTATTTTGAAAGACCACACCCAGCTTGGTTTGTTCTGCACATGTAATTTGTCCTGACGTTGGCTGCAAGAGTCCAATCAGCATCTGAATCGTTGTCGATTTTCCTGCTCCATTTGGCCCTAGAATGGCTGTGAAACTGCCTGACTCAATTTCTAAATTCAGGCCATTTACTGCTACCTTGTCTCCATAAACTTTGGTCAGATTTTTTACTTGGACTAACATGATCTTTTCTCCTGTCTTAACTTCTGAGACTATGATAGCAAGTCTTTTTTGAAAAATCTCGGCTTTTTGGATAAGCGGTAAAATGAGGGAGATGAGAGGTAAAAATCCAGACATTAAAAAATCCCCGACCAGAGGTCAGGGAAGTTTATTAGCGAGCGACAATCTTGCGGTAACTGCGAGAAGTCAGCAGAAAGACCAGAATATAGGTCAGGAGGAAGACGCCGCAAGTTGCAAGTGTCGTCTGGATTAAGAGAGGAAGATTGGTCACACCTAGTAGGGCAACTATCAAGCGCAGCATATGAAAGACAGCCGCTATATGTAGAAAAGCAAAGATGAGAGGTAGGAAGAAAACAGTCAAAATCTGCTTGCGAATGGTACTTCTAGTCTGCTTTTCATCTAAACCAACCTTTTGCAAGATGATAAAGCCATCGCGGTCCTCATAGCCTTCAGAGATTTGCTTGTAGTAAATCACAAGAACAGCTCCTAGAAGGAAGATAACGGATAAGAAGACACCGATGAAAAGCAAGGTTCCAGTAAGTTCCTGATAGCTCTTTTCTGCACTATGACGGTCACTAGCCATTGCATAGCTACCATCTTGGGCCTGTTCCTGATCCAAAGTGTCCCTCAGTCCCAGCTGGACTTGCTCGACAAATTTCTTACTGCCCTTAGTCTCTGAAGCAACTCCAATGTAGTAATAGTGTGCAACGTTAAGCCCTACTTCTTTACTATCATTGACCACCATATAGAGGCCCTGTTCCATGGCCACGTCGTTTGGATTAGGGATTTCCCCATGCGTGAAATTCGACGGTAAAATCTGCTTAATCTTCCAGTCTTTACCATTTACTCGGAGAGGTTTATCCTTATTTAAGGAAACATTTTTTCCATAGACAAGAGTTTCATCATCTGCCAAGTCTATCTTTTTCCCTGTCATTTTTTCATAATCCTGACGATTGATAACTGTAATCGTGCCAGCAGACTTGGTCAAGATACTTGGATCCGAATCCAGCTCGCTTTGCGCTGGAACCGTGATATCATTTCCAGCCAGTTTCATGATGAAGGCTGATTGGTAGAGATAGGTAGTATAGCTTGGCTTCTTCAGGCCTGTGTCCTGAGCGACTTGCTGGACCTTGTCCAACAGAGCCTCCTTCTGCTCGGTCGATTTCGGCAAGACGACGCTGACATTGTAATCCTTTGGATGCAAGGTAGTAATATAATCCTGACCTCCAACATAGATATTGATTGTACCGACCAGAGTCACTAGGAGCATGGTAGATAGAATGGAGATAGTTGCCAATCCTGCTGCATTTTTGCGCATCCGCGAGATGAGATTGGAAACAGAAATGAAATTCTGCGTTTTATAGTAGTAACCTTTGCGCTTTTTGAGAAATTGCAATAGTGTAATCGAACCTGCATTAAAAAGTAGATAGGTTGCTAAGATAACCATGACCACAGCTAAAAAGAAATTGCCGATAGCAGCGACAGGTTTGGTAACGGTCAAAGCCATATAATAAGCCACTCCCATGAGGAAGAGCCCCAGCAAGGTTTGCACCCAAAGGAAGCGTCCCTTCTTCTCGCCTGCTTTCTTTTCTTTCATTAGGTTAAGAGAGCTATAGCGTAGAAGGCGGGTCGAGTTGAGCAACAAAATCACCGCAAAAGCGACACCCAGACTAGCTAGAGTCATCCAGACATTCTGCCACTGGAAAGTCGAAGCAAGAACTGCTGGCATTCCCATCAATTTCAAAAGGACTGCGTAAAGCATCTTGTCCAAAGCTAGACCAGACAAGACTCCCAGACCGACCGTGCCCAGATCAAAGACACAGAGCTCAAAGAAGGTCATAAGTAGCAAGTGACGCTTCTCCATCCCTAGCACACTATAAACACCGAGCTCACGCGAACGGTTCTTCATGACAAAGCTATTAGCATAGGTGATAAGGATGAGCACCGCAATCTGAATGACTTGGATGCCAAACTGCAAGGTCATGCGAGCTGCTGTACCACCATAAGAGGTTTCCATATTTGGACTGTGAGCCAGTGAGACAAAACTATACAGAATCGCTGTTGCCAGTACCGTTGCCAAGGCAAATGGATAATACAAACTGCGATTCTTGATCAGATTTGATAAAGCCAGTTTACTCGTTAGTTTGAACATAGTTGCCCACCTCACTTGCCATGACTGTCAGAGTATCGGAAATCTCTTGGAACATCTGCCGCTCGGTCTTGTTGCCGCGGAAGATTTGATTGTAGAGAATCCCGTCTTTTATAAAGAGCACCCGCTTGGCCCGACTAGCCGCCGAAGTCGAGTGAGTTACCATGAGAATGGTCTGGCCGCGATCATTAATGTCATCAAAGACATCTAAGAGAGCTGCCGAAGACTTGGAATCCAAGGCTCCTGTCGGCTCATCCGCCAGCAAAATCTCAGGCTCTGTGATGATAGCGCGAGCTACTGCCACCCGTTGCTTCTGACCACCGGAAATTTCATAAGGAAACTTCTCTTGAAGTTTGTTAATTCCCAGCTCATTGCAGGTGGTGACCAACTTTTGCATCATCTCGGTAATAGGACGACGAGAGAGCACCAGAGGTAGGAGGATATTATCTTTAACCGACAGAGTGTCCAGCAGATTGAAGTCCTGAAAGACAAAGCCTAATTTCTCCCGGCGGAAGCTGGAAGCTTGGCTATTTTTAATAGTTGCCGTGTCAGTTCCGTTGAGAAAGACGCGCCCTTCGGTCGGCTTGTCCAGCATGGCTAGGATGTTGAGCAAGGTGGACTTCCCAGAGCCCGACTCACCCATGATGGCGACATATTCACCTTTTTCTACCGTAAAGTGAATGTCTTTCAAGGCCTCTACTTGGCTGCCTTGAAAGCGGGTCTTATAAATCTTTTTCACGTGTTGTACATCTAATAAGGTCATCATGATCTCCTTTTCTATAATTCCATTTTAATACAGAAACAGCTTTATTTCCATATTTTACTAATTTTTAAATGCCAATATTTTTATCTCTGCACTAGATATGCAATCAGTGCGATGATCCAGAGATGGGCTGGGTAAAAGATATAGAAGAAATACTTGCCCCACTTGCCATTATAGCCTCGCTCGCCATTATAGAGATGGAGGAAGGGCAAGACGGTAATAAAGGCCCAATCTGAATTGTAGAGCATCATCGAAAGGGTCGCTCCCATGGTTGGGTAGATTTCAATGCTCAGACAGAAGAGCAGAAAAGCCAAGACCATGTAAGAAAAAGTTCTAAGAGCAGGCTGATTACGGAAGATATAGCTAATCAGCATCAAAGGAATAATGGTCATGCCGCCTTCTGTCAAAAAGACTCCTGCCAAACCAATTAAGACTGCCGCTCCAATCCGCAAATAGCGCTTCTCATCCATAATCTTTTCAACATTTTTTGAAAGACCAAATACAAGATTGAGCACTAGAACGCCGCAGGCTAAGCTGAGAAAAATATTATTCTCAAGATGAACCCCCTTGCTATGAAAGAGCATAGTCAAGATGGTATTGCCCAGCTGCATAATAGCCGCCCAGATAAACAAGCGTGCATTGTAGGCCAAGCGATTGCGCGTATGCAGAAAGCCTTCTACTGCGCTAAAAGCAAACCAAGCAGCTACACAGCGAGTCAGCAGGTGAAAAATCCCGTCCCAGCCTGTCGGCAAAAGCCCTGGAATCTTACCAATATGATCAAAAACCATTAAAAAGGCCATAAAAAGCTTGAGTTGGAAAGCATTTAATCCTCTTGTTTTCATTTCATATCTCCTTGTCTTCTTTATACATCTATCTTACAAAAAAAGAAAGGTTGGTACCATAACCTAACCTTTCAATTTCACTGGCCAACCTTACAAATTTGTAAGAATGCCTTATTCAAATATCATCTTCTTCTCTGAAAAACTAATCATGACAGTTGTTCCCTGTCCGACTTGAGAAGCGATGCTAATCTGATGCCCCAGCTCATCTGCAATTTTCTTAGACAGATAAAGTCCCAAGCCAGACGACTGCTGAGTCAAACGGCCATTATAGCCCGAAAAACCTCGTTCGAAAACCCGCAGCAAATCCGCATCCTGAATGCCCAAACCGCTGTCTTTGATATAAAGCGTATCCTCCTGAAAATAAATCTCAATTCCGCCTTGACTGGTATATTTCAGACTATTTGACAGCACTTGCTCCAAAATAACGACGAACCACTTTCTGTCTGTGATGATGGTTCGATCCAGATCATGCAAATTGAGGCTCAAGCCCTTTTGGATAAAGAAAATCGCATACTTCTTGACAATCTCCTTGACCAAATCTTCAACATTTTCCTTTTTCAAGACCAAATCCTCGTGGAAACTCTCCAAACGAAGATACTGCAAGACGATATTGACATAGGACTCGATCTTAAAAAGCTCTTGCTCCAGCTGATTCTTGACCTTCTTGTCCTCAATCTCTCCGACCAGCAATGAACTAGCCGCAATAGGCGTCTTAATCTGATGAGCCCAGAGCGTATAATAGTCCATCAGGTCATTTAGCTTCTCCCTTTCCTCAATCGCACGGTTCTTCTTGTCCATTTCCAAAAGAGCCAGTTTCTCAAAAAGGAGAACCTCTAAGGCTGTCTGAGGCCGACCTGAGGCATAGAAGAGCTGGTTGCGGTATTCCTTATAGGCACTAGCTAAGTCCATTCCCAAGAAAAAGCTAGCAAGGAGAAAGGCTAAGAGCAGCTGATACTCTAGCAGACTGCGCCCGTCTTCGAAAATAAAGGCAAACATCCCCATAATCGAAAATACAATCAGCAAGAGCAACAAGATGAAGCGACGGGAATACAGATGATGCTTCAAGAAGAAAAATTTATCCTGCATGTCCATTGGTCAAACCATATCCTATCCCTTTTTTCGTCTCAATAAAATGCTTCAGACCGTGCTCTTCCAGCTTCTTGCGCAGGCGGGCAACATTGACGGACAAGGTATTGTCATCAATAAAGAAATCACTGTTCCAGAGCTCCTTCATCAAGTCATCACGCGCCACAATGCTGCCAGAATGCTCAAACAGCACCCGCAAAATCTGAAATTCATTCTTGGTCAGCGTTACAAGCTCGCCCTCATAGACCAAATCCATGGATTTAAGATTTAAAATCACGCCCTGATATTCCAAAAGACTTTGATCTGTCCCGAACTCATACGAACGTCGCAGCAGGCCTTGAACTTTTGCCAAAAAGACATTATTATCAAAAGGCTTGGTCACATAGTCATCTGCGCCCATATTGATGGCCATGACGATATCCATGGACTGGTCGCGCGAAGACAGAAACATAATCGGCACCGTCGAAATCTTCCGAATTTCCTGGCACCAATGGTAGCCGTTAAAGAGAGGCAGGCCAATATCCATCAGAACCAGCTGAGGCTCCTCCTTGACAAAGGTTGTCAAAACCTGCATAAAATCCTCAATTGCCACAACCTGATAGCCCCATTGCTCCAGCATTTTTTTGATCATTTGACGGATGACCGCATCATCCTCGACCAGTAAAATCTTGTGCATTTCATTTCCTCACTCATTTTTCTTACTGCTATTATATCAAATTCTCCCTTAAATCACAGAGACTTTTTTAGTTTGAAATTCATATTATTTTCAGAAAGTTTCAAGAAAGAAGGCAAAAACTGACAAATCATTCAAACTTCTATTGCTGCTCTCTTTGCTTCTGACAACCCGCCCCACTTATGCTATACTGGAAGAAGATAGAATATGGAGAACGATATGGGAATAATTTTTGATTACCTAGACCAAGTAGCTTACGACAGTATCTACGACACCCCCCTTAATGAACTGGATATGCTGATGCTGACCGAGATAACTTATCTGCCTTTTGACCAGATCGTGTCTGATCAGATGTCCCCTGATTGTACTTGCCGCTTGTTTGAAGCTGCTGAAAAAATGCCTCAAGATTTATCCATGTTGGTAACTAAAAATCGTCTGAAACTTTTAGAAAAGGTAGCCAGCTCCACCCGCTTCAAAAATATTAAGCTCATGGGCTATGTCAATGACATTGACTCTGATGTTCAAAAGCAATTTGCAGCTATGATTTTCAAAATCAAGCCTGATAGCTATGTTCTGACCTTCCGCGGAACCGATGATTCCATTATCGGCTGGAAAGAGGACTTCCACATGACCTATATGGATCAGGTCCCAGCTCAAAAAACGGCGGTCAATTATCTGCGAAAAGCTATGAATGCTCTGCCTGGTCAGTTCATCCTGACAGGTCACTCAAAGGGCGGCAACTTAGCTTCCTACGCTGCTAGTCAGATCGAGCCAGAATATCAAGAGCGGATTCAGAATATTTACAGCTATGATGCTCCCGGACTGAATCACTCGGTCATCACCAGTCAAAGCTACCAGACTATTTCAGACAAGATAAAGCGCTACATTCCACAGGGCTCTATCGTCGGAATGATGCTCGAAACGCCCAAGCAGGCTCAGATTGTCAAAAGCACAGCTTTCGGCGGTCTGGCTCAGCACGATACCTTCACTTGGCAGATCAGTGGCCAGACTTTTGTCCTACTGGACAACCTCAATCCAGACAGCCTTCAAGTAGATAAAACCCTGAAAAACTGGGTAGATAGCGTTTCTGATGAGGAATTAAAAGATTTTTTCGATCTCTTTTTCGGTCTCATTCTGGATGCCGGCATCAGCTCCATCAATGACCTCACCAAGCTGGAAAATTTCAACAAAATCTTAGCTGTTTTTGAAAATGCCAACGCCCTCACAGACCAGGAGCGGGAAATGCTGACGCGCCTGGCCAAACTACTGGTAGACATGCGCTACCAGTCTTGGAAAGACGACATGAACCTGCTGAAGCCTAGCAAGCTTGTTCAAGAGGTTAAGGAAAATCTATCCGAATTCACTAAGAATCTTCCTTTCACAAGCAATGATCCCGCTCAAACAGATGAACCAAATGAGCAATAAGCTATAAATACAGCACTTGGCAGCTCTCTAATATAAAAGAAAAACACTCCTGTCACAATCTAGAAAACTAGACTCAGGAGTGTTTTATTCTAACAAATATGTTAATTTTCTAAAATTGGAAGCAGCATGTAGTATGATGGACAAGCAGTCTCTTGACAGCTTATTTTTTCTTTGTTAGAATGTAACAAATGCATTTACAACTAAGTAGTGATAAAAATCAGAAAGGAAACCATCATGAAATCTATCAAAGGAATCGCACTTATTGCTGTTAGCATAATCCTGACCATCTATGCTTGGGCTTCAGCTGGGATGACCAACTTTATCGTACCTGGTCTGGCTTTAACTACCCTTTCGCTGACCTTTTTACTTGCGACTCGGAATGCCCTATTGGAAAAATGGTTCCATGGCATCGAAAAGATGTACGCCTATCATAAGTTTACAGCTATCTTTTCCGTCGTCCTGCTCGCTCTCCACAACGTTGCCATGGGTAGCAGTCTCTGGGGCTCTCATCTAGCAGGCCAGCTTGGTAATGTCGGTATCTATCTCTTTGTCAGCATTGTTCTGGTGGCCTATCTTGGCAAGCACATCAAATACGAGGCTTGGCGCTGGATTCACCGCCTTGTCTATTTGGCCTATATCTTTGGTCTCTTCCACGCTTATATGCTGATGGGCGGTCGACTCCTAACACCTACCGTGCTAGGCTTCGTAGTCGGATTATACGCTATCATCGGTTTAGCTTCTGGCTTTTACATCATCTTCCTCTACCAAAGTTTGGCCTTTCGCCATCTGGGAAAAATCATGCAGGTCAAACGCCTAAACCACGATACCGTGGAGTTGAAGATCCAGCTTAGTCAAAAGCTAGACTATCAGTATGGTCAGTTTGCCTTTGTCAAGATTTTCCAAGAAGGATTTGAAAAAGCGCCACATCCTTTCTCTATCTCTGGTGGCCATGACAATATCGTATACTTTACTATTAAGAACTCTGGCGATCACACTAAAAAAATTTATGACAAAATCCAAGAGGGAACCAAAGTCACCATTGACCGAGCTTATGGTCACATGATTCTTGACCAAGGGCAGGAAAAACAAATCTGGATTGCTGGCGGGATTGGCATTACGCCCTTCATTTCCTATATCCGTGAAAATCCTAATCTGAATCGTCCAGTCAGCTTCTACTACGCTTATACTGGAGCTGAAAATGCTGTTTACCTAGACCTCCTCACAGACTACGCGGCCAAGAATCCGCAGTTTGACCTTCATTTGGTTGATAGTAAGGTCTCTGGCTATTTGGACTTCAAGAATTATCCTTTGGACGACAAAACCACCGTCTTCATGTGCGGACCTGTCAAGATGATGGATAAACTAGCCAACGAATTTAAAAAGACCAATCCTAAAGCAGATCTGGTCTATGAAGGCTTTAAATTTAAATAAAGAAGGCAAAAAGAGGAGTTCAATCCTCTTTTTTAGTCTATTTTGATTCAGTAGATTTTGAAAAAGATAAAATTTCTATCACTCAATATCCAAAAATAGACTTTTCAAACTACAAAAATATACGGAAAAGATTAATTCCAATCAGAATGAGAAAGAAAATAGAAAATCCGATAAACAAATATTTAAAATACTTTTCATTGCTGATGCAGCGCTCAACATATGCCTCTTCTGGATTCTTAGGATTATAATAGACCGTCATACCTGAGCCGACTGGAAATATCTTTTTTAAGTCTAGATTCATATCCGAGCCGTAAACATAGTCACTTGAAAAAACATCTTTTTGGATTTTTCCTGAAGATGCAGGGATAAGCCGTTTATACTTAAGACTTTTTCGATATTGTTTGCCGCGAACGGTATACTCTACAATAGGCAAGGCCACCTTAGGTAGCTCCCCATGGCGACTATAGATAGTACTGTTATATCCTACTACTTTGCCTGATATTAAAGATGTAGATTTACTTCTAATAGAAATTTCTTTTCGATAGTGAAGATAGAGTGGAAAAACAATGACTAGCCAGAGTAGCCCAAGCACCACAATCGTAATCATAGGATTCATTACTATCTCCTTCGTTACTTTGATATTCAATACATATTGTATCAAAATTTTCATCTATACCAAAGTCTCTATAGGATATCTTTTTGCCTTTATAAAAATTATCGTTTTTCGATACATTTTTCTTAAAATACAATAAAAAATAGATCATAATAAGAATAAAAGGAAAAGAAAATCTACTGCCGACTGATTTTCGATAGAGGTAAGCATCATGAAAAAGATTGAATTAAAGAATAATTCTTTGCTCAAAGATATCGTTAATCTTCTGAATCTTATCATAGTGGGTTATGCTGCTATTCTGGTGTTTCTTACTATCCTAAGTGTGATTTCTTACACCGGTCTTTCCGACAGGTTGGGAATAAAGCTCAATGTTCAATTTCTGCCCTCAGTTGATTTTTCAAATTTGTGGAGTATTCTAGCCTTTGTTATAAATCTTCTCACAGCTTCTTTGACTATTTATCTCATCTATCTTGCTCGTAATTTCATCAAAAATTTGATTGGTGGAAAGATTTTTGATTCATCAAACACGCAACTAGCTGATAAGGCATGGAAAGTCTTTCTGGCTCTGACCTTTCTTTCCGTTAAGGTTGCTGCATCAGGCAATCCCATCGCCCTCCCCTTCTCTTTTAACGCCAGTATGAGCTTTACACCTCTCTTGGGCGCTCTGATTATTTGGCTGATGATGAAAATTCTGGAAAAAGGGATTGATATAGCTGAAGAAAATGAATTTACTATCTAGGAGGCTGCTATCATGATTATCGTTAATCTTGATGTTCAGCTGGCCAAGAAAAAGATGAAACTGGGAGAACTAGCCGATATCATCGGCATCACAAACGCCAACCTTTCCATCCTCAAAACGGGAAAGGCCAAGGCTATTCGCTTTAGCACCCTCAATGCTATCTGTCAGGCCCTTGATTGCCAGCCTGGAGACATCCTAGAATTTACAGATGATGAATAGTCATAACCACCCGTGAAAACGGGTGGCTATGACTATTTGTTTGTTTTAAACAAAAATGAGGGTTTGCGATATGGTATGGGACATAAAAAACACCTTGCAATGATGTGCAAGATGCTTTCCCCAGTTGATAGAACGACACATTTCACTATCAGCTAAACTGTAACAATACTCAAAAAGTTATGATTCCTATTTATTCATATTTTTAAAAGTTACTTTAGCCTCTGAGTCAATACTAGTCACGATATTTGTATAATAGGCTTCCGCTGATTCTGTAATAAGATTTTTATACTGTTTAATGTATGCTTCTTGTTCTTTATTGCTAAGAGATTTCGCAACATGCTCTCCAGTATCAATATTTTCTGTTGAACCGCTCAACAGCTGTCCACTCATATCATAGAGTTTATATCGATCTTTTGGATTATCTGAGACCTCTACACCTATGACTTCATATTTAGGTATAGTTAGCTCGTACTCATGTTCAGAGATTTTCCTAACCTTGACTCCTTCCTTAATCCCAAATTTAGCCGTATAATTAAGAATGATAATAGCTTTCTTAACAGACAGTGGAATACTGATATTGGTACCAGGAATCTTCTTATCTTTCTCAATCGTTTCAACCTTTTGAATCCCTATATCCAAAAAAACACTTTCGTTGACTTTCTCTAAGCGAGTTATTTGAGTATAGATTTGACTTCGCTCATCTGAAGCATTTTTCCCTTGAAAATATCCAATGATATTATAAGTTTTCGCAACAACAAAAAAGATAGCAAGAACGGCTACCACAATCCAAACGTAAATCTTAGCTCCTAAAACTTTTCTTATGAAATTTTTAACTATTTTCATTATCCTATTTCCTCCGAATTAAAAATGCTGTTCCAAGACTAATTATAGCGAGAATAGCTAATAAATAGGGATTCAGCGGAAAAAGAAGGACAATTAAAAGCAACAACAAAACAAGTGATGCAATTTTTACTATTTTCATAATATAACTCCTAAAACCTTTTCAATAAAAATTATATAAATATATATACCTTTTATCAAGCGGTTTCAAAGAGAATAATACATCAAAAATCCCCCAGCAGCCTCCTGCTGGGGGATTGTCATTAGTTCAAAGATTGCTACCCAATCAAACTTCCATTTGGTACTTTCTCGTCCACAGTTAGGAGAGTCAGTTGGTCGCCGTGCTCGGCTGAGAGAATCATGCCTTGACTGATGCGGCTCATCATTTTGCGCGGTTTGAGGTTGGCTACGATTTGGACTTTCTTACCGACCAGTTCTTGCTCGTTTGGATAGTATTTAGCAATACCAGAGAGGATTTGGCGGTCCGCACCGTCTCCCGCATCCAAGCGGAATTGAAGAAGCTTATCAGAGCCTTCAACTTTAGAAACTTCTTTGACTTCTGCGACACGGATTTCTACCTTATCAAAATCGTCAAACTTGATCGCTTCACGGTTAAGTTTAAGCTCGACTTCTTCGGGCTTCCATTCTTTTTCAACCGCAGGTTTGTTTCCTTCCATTTGTCCCTTTATATAGTCGACTTCTGCTTCCATATCCAGACGTGGGAAGATTGGTGTCCCTTTCTCTACAACTGTCAGACCTGCTGGGAGCTGGTCAATTGCTAGATTTTCTAGCGAAGCGGCTTGAGGCAAGCCCAGTTGACTGAGGACAGCCTTGCTGGTTTCCATCATGAAAGGTGCGATCAAATGCGCCACAACACGAAGACTCGCTGCCAAGTGGCTCATAACTGCTGCCAGTTCTTTAACCTTGGCTTCATCTTTTGCCAGAACCCAAGGAGCGGTTTCATCGATGTATTTATTGGTGCGAGAAATGAGCGTCCAGACTGCTTCCAGCGCGCGTGGATAGTCCACCGCATCCATGTGTTTGTAGTAGTCAGCGATGGATTCAGCTGCTACCTGAGCCAAAGCCCCATCAAAGTCTGTTACATTTTCTTCATAAGCTGGCACTTGACCGTCAAAGTACTTGTTAATCATGGAAACAGTACGGTTGAGAAGGTTCCCAAGATCATTAGCTAGCTCGTAGTTGATGCGGCCAACATAGTCCTCAGGTGTGAACGTTCCGTCTGAGCCGACCGGAAGACTGCGCATGAGGTAATAACGCAGAGCATCCAAGCCATAGCGTTCAACCAGCATTTCAGGATAGACCACGTTTCCTTTAGACTTAGACATCTTGCCATCCTTCATGACAAACCAACCATGGCCAATCAAACGTTCTGGTAATTTCACATCCAACATCATAAGGAGGACTGGCCAGTAGATGGAGTGGAAACGAAGGATGTCTTTCCCAACCATGTGGAAGACTGTTCCGTTCCAGAACTTATCAAAGCTACCGTGCTCATCTTGACCGTAACCAAGAGCAGTCACATAGTTGAGCAAGGCATCGAACCAAACATAGACAACATGTCTTGGATTAGATGGCACAGGCACGCCCCAAGTAAAGGTTGTACGAGAAACTGCCAAATCTTCCAGGCCCGGCTCGATAAAGTTTTTCAGCATTTCATTGAGACGGCCGTCTGGCGTAATGAAGTCAGGATGAGATTTGAAAAATTCTACCAAGCGGTCCTGGTACTTGCTGAGGCGGAGGAAGTAAGACTCTTCAGAAACCCACTCCACTTCATGTCCAGATGGTGCAATCCCACCCGTTACATTCCCAGCTTCGTCACGGAAAACTTCAGCCAGCTGGCTTTCAGTAAAGAATTCCTCATCAGATACAGAATACCAACCTGAATATTCACCCAAGTAGATATCATCTTGGGCTAAGAGACGTTCAAAGACGTCAGCCACAACCTTTTCATGGTAGTCATCAGTCGTCCGGATAAATTTATCGTAAGAAATATCCAAGAGCTGCCAGAGATCCTTGACCCCAACTGCCATACCATCGACATAAGCTTGCGGACTGATACCAGCTTCCTCAGCTTTTTGCTGGATTTTTTGACCATGCTCATCCAGACCAGTCAGATAAAAAACATCATAGCCCATGAGGCGCTTGTAGCGAGCCAAAACATCGCAGGCAATGGTCGTATAGGCAGACCCGATATGGAGCTTGCCAGACGGGTAATAAATAGGTGTCGTAATATAAAACGGTTGTTTTGTAGTCATTTTTTAATCCTTTCAAGGCTAATGAAACCTTTTTTGATAACACTTCATTATATCATATTTCCTAGCGATTAAAAGAGGGGATCTGACATTGATTTTAGACGTTCTTCTCTTAAAATAAATAAGGACGATAGGTTTTATTCCATAGTTTCTTTCGACGATAGTAATAGTAAAGAACAGCTCTATTCATCAAATCGGTTGAGAAACGATCTTCTTAGTTTGTTCATAATTCTTTTCTAGGGCTATAATAAAACACCTTGATTTAGCCATCTATTTTGTTCTGGCCAAAGATCGCTATTTCCCCAAAACTTGCCAATTCTTGCTAAATTATAGTAGACTATATAAAAAATATTTAAGGAGATTACTACATGATTGATGCATATAAAAAATTTTGGAAGGGCTATGTGGATTTCACCGGTCGCTCAACTCGCCCAGAATATTGGTGGCCAATTCTCTGCCATTTTTTAGTATTGGTACTAATACCTTGTACTTTTCTTCTGATTAAGTCAGTTTTGAACTCTGAGACTGGAGGAGCCTTATCTACCACCTTTGCTGGCCTGATGGTTGTCTATTACATTGCAATTCTGCTTCCCTCTCTCGCCATTCAAGTTCGACGATTGCGAGATGGTGGCTATCATTGGGCTCTTCTCTTTTTGCACTTGGTCCCACTTTTTGGTCGTTTTATTCTATTTATTTTTTATTGTCAGCCTACAAAATATGAACCCGTTAGCAATAATTCCTATAATAATATAGACTACCAAGATCAGCAATTTATCCAAAATCCCTATCAAGAGCAGCAAAATTACCAACAAAATTTTGTGATAACTGAAAACGAGTAAAGTCCATTGAATCAAACAAAAAGTATTCTACTTTAACAGGCCTCCCGAAAAGTTAGATTTTTTGTGTCTAACTCTTTGGGAGGCCTGTTAAATTCATCTGATTTTTTATGTTTGTTAAACCATATTATTTTTCCACAGCCTCATTATAGATTCGAATCCAAGGAGCAACTTGATTTATCACATCTAAAAACTGTAATAAGTCAATATATTTTTGATCCGTATAAGGTCCAAAAGCCAGACGGATATCTTTGTTAGAACTCATTGGATTGTAATACAGATACAGGTGATGAACTTTTGCATACTTTGTTTCTTCCACTTCCTCAATCTTAATGGTCACATCAATTAAATCAGAGAGCATGAGAAATTGGAAATAAGCATCAACCCGTATGATGGCATCCTTGTAGAGATAGAGAGATAGACTTTCACGCGCATAACGAGAATCGCTATAAATTAGTTGAAAATCCTTTTCAAGCTCTGGAAAGTGAGAATAAAGTTCTTGACAGCGTCGCAAACTCTTTTCCCTATTGACTATAGCAAGGCAAGTAAAGAGACCGCTCATCGCCATTAGCAAGATGATTAAAATCAGGGTCATTCTCCCACCGACTTCATCTGTCTGTGACAAAGCCAAGAGCAAAACGAAAGCCCCTAGACCACAAAAAACAGGAAAAACTAATTCCTTATAAAATTTAAAATTTATTTTTTCTTGCACCAATTGATCCTCTCAATCCAAACATGGCTAGTTTTCCACCTCGATCCTAGGCCCAAGGATTATAAAAACGTCCTTGATTGACAACGAAAAGAAGAAGGCTGAGGGCTAGTAGAAGGACGGACACCACGATTACAAGTTTGTCTAGTTTTCTGAAGGCTTTCTGGGTGTACCAGGTCCGCTTTTTGTTTTTCCCAAAGCGGCGCAGCTCCATGGCCGTCGCGATAGTATTGATTCGCTCGAGCGAGCTGAAAATCAAGGGAATGACGATTTGCAGATTGCCCTTGACCCGCTTGCTGAGGGGAGCTTTCTTGGATAATTCTTGCCCACGCGCCTCTTGAGACATCTTGATGAGGTAAAATTCTTCCTGCAAATCCGGAATATAACGCAGGGTCAGGCTGACCGCATAGGCAATCTTATAAGAAAGGCCGATTTGGTTCAGACTAGAAGCAAATTGACTGGGGTGGGTGGTCATGAGAAAGATCACCGCTAGGGGAATCGTTGAGAAATACTTGAGTAAAAGATTCAAGAGATAAAAGAGCTCCTGAAGCGTGAGATTATAAGCTCCCCACCCTGTCCAGAGCACATTCTTGGCTCCATAAATCTCCACCCCATACTGAGGGGCAAAGAGATAAACCATGAGAATATTCAGCGCTGCAAAGGTTCCCGCAAAAGCCAAAACGAAAGAAATATCTTTCAGCCGAATCTCAGACATTCTAAATAAAATTAGAGAAGCTAGCGCCACAAGAAGGAGGAAGCGCGTATCGTAGCTCATCATGGCCGCCACCGAAACTAGGATAAAAAAGATCAGTTTGCTGGCACCAGAAAGAGCATGGAGAAAAGTCTTTCCGGCATGATAGCCAATCAATTTCTGTTGATTAAACATGACTTTCCTCCTTTTTTCGCATGTAAAATTGAGTCAGAGCTAGCGGATTCACTCCCAGCTTCTCAGCTAGGCTAAAAATCGATGTTTCCTTTAGATTGGCCGCTGCAATCAACTCATGATTGGACAAAACCTGAGCAGGCGACTGGTCTGCTAAAATCTGGCCGTCCAGCACCACGATTGCCCGATCAGAATAATCCAGCATAAGCTGCATATCATGGGTAATCATGATAATCGTATGTCCCTGCTGGTTTAGCTCGTCGAGAAAGTCCATCATCTCTGTATAGTGGCGCTGATCCTGACCAGCTGTTGGCTCATCCAAAAGGATAATCTCTGGATTTAGCACCAAGATAGAAGCAATGGTCACCCGCTTCTTCTGACCAAAAGACAGGGCTGAAATCGGCCAACTGCGAAATTCATAGAGACCGCAAGTTTTGAGAACAGCATGAACCCTTTTGTCAATCTCTGCTTCTGCCAAACCACGCAACCGCAGTCCCAGAGCCACTTCATCAAAAATCATTGTGGTCGAAATCATCTGATTGGGATTTTGCAGGACATAGCCAATCCGCTCCGCTCGCTCCTTGATAGAGTCTCCCTTGATATCCTGTCTCTGCCAACGATACTCCCCTTCTGTATCAATAAAACGACAGAGAGCCTTAGCTAGAGTAGACTTGCCAGCTCCATTTTTCCCAACGATGGCTATCCGCTCCCCCTTGAAAATCTTCAGACTGATATCCCGCAAAATAGGTTGATTGCTCTGATAGGCAAAGGAAACATGGTCGAGTTCCAAAAGTGCTTCGTGACGACTGTCATCCTGCTCTGCTTTTTGGTCGGTCAGATTCTGCGAAAGTCCTGTAAGTTCCAGCTTGGTTAAATCAGCCAGATGAGTCTCGCTTGCCACATCAAAACCAAGCTGCCGCAGGGCTGTGATATAGAGGGGTTCTCGGATCCCATTTTCCGCTAAGAGTTTCGTCTTGAGCAGATCATCTGGCGCGCCATTAAAGAGGATTTGCCCATCATTGACAAGAACAACTCGATCAACAGGTCGATAAAGAACATCTTCCAAGCGATGCTCGATGATGATGGTCGTGGTCGCAGCTTCTCTATGAATCTGATCAATCAGATCAATCGTATCCTGGCCAGACTTGGGATCGAGATTGGCCAAAGGCTCATCAAACAGCAAAATTGGACTCTCATCGATCAAGACACCCGCCAGACTGACCCGCTGTTTCTGCCCACCAGACAAGTCTTGAGGACGGTGATCCAAAAGCTGCTCTAGGTCCAGCTGCTTGGCCCAACGCAGGACTTTCTCCCGCATCAAGGGCAAGTCCACCATATCATTTTCCAAGGCAAAGGCCAAATCCTCTGCCACACTGAGCCCGATAAACTGACCATCCGTGTCCTGCAAGACCGTGCTGACTAGATTTGACTTGTCATAAATACTGCTATCAAAGGCTGGCTGCCCCTTAATCAAGAGTTGCCCACTGGCCTGACCCTTGTAAATATTGGGAATAATGCCGTTGAGACACTGACCCAAGGTTGACTTACCAGAGCCAGACGGTCCAATCAGCAGTACCTTTTCCCCTTCATAAATAGTCAGATTGATATGCTTCAAAGTTGGCTCCGACTGAGCCTGATATTGAAAACTAAAATCTTCAAATTGAATAATTGGTTTTTTCATGTTTTTCTATAAGGCCAAAGCGATCTGAATCGCCAGATTGGCCACCTTGTCTTTCTCGTCTAAGTCCGCATGATTAGCCAGATTGCGCATGTCCCAAGCCTCCTCAGACAGATGATCCGCCGCATAAAAGAACTGGCAAACTTGAACGCCACGAAAGTCCGCCAGAGCCGCTACAGCCGAGCACTCCATGTCCACACAGATAGCTCCCGCCTCTTTTCGCCTGCGCAGCTTGTCCGCAGTCTCTCGGAAAATACCATCGGTCGTCCAAACCTTCCCCAAGCTATGGGAAATTCTTCGCTGCTCAAGGAAATTTACCAGAAAATCCTGCAAGCCGACATTGACTGCTATCTCCGAACTAGCCGGATGGTAATGATAGCTAGTCCCCTCATCGCGCAAGGCTGCTGTCGGAATAATGACGGATGTTGCTTTGATATCCTCGTCCAGCACACCACAAGTCCCAAAGAGAACCAGCTTTTTCATACCAAAAGCAATCAAATCCTCCAGAATAGCCACACAAGCAGAAGCCCCAACTGGAGCATTGAAAAGAGCTAGCTCCTGTCCATCCACAAAAACCCGATAGATAGGAATTTCAATGTTGGCCATAGATGTCGTCGTAATCAACTCATGGTCAAAATCCGCCAACATTCGGGCAAAGGTCTCCCGAGCAAAGCAGGACACTGCCGTCTGCGGAAAGCCTTCAATAGGCTCTATCAAATCCTCTGGATTGATGATGGCCTTACGGTTTTGATCAAACTCTTCAAGAATCATCGACTTGTTTTGTCCCTTTCTTTAGCATGAAATAGCCAGCTAATGTCCACTGACTCTATCCTACTATTGTATCATAAAAAGGCTGTCTACTGACTATCGCCTGCATATTTTCTAGCTAGCCAAGGATATAGGCAGACTCTATAGCAAGGATGGGCTCAAGCGCATTTCAAAACAAAAAAATTGGGATAAAGCAACTGCCCCCATGCGCTAGATTAATATCTAGCTATCGGAGGGCAGTCAATCTGAACAAGAATTTTCACATAAAAAGATTATTTATCCATAATAGAAGCTGAAGCTAAACTGGCTGAGTCCAGTTTTGGCATGAACAAAGACTACAAAACAAACTCCTGGCAATCTTCAAAGAGAGCTTTCATTTGGGCAAAAGTCATAGCAGAAACAAGAACTTTCTCAGCATCAAATAATTGTGTCATATTTTCAGGAAGCTTGTCCAAAAAATCTGAATATGAAATTCTCTTGTAAATAAAGAATTTCTCCAGATTGTCCGGGTCTGCATCATCACATCCGACCAGATTACAGCACCAGCTAAGTTTTGATTCATCAATATATTCAGTATCTTCTGGTGCGAGAGTAGGTACGAGAGGAAGGATTGTATCAACACCAGCAGTTAGCGTATAGGTCCCTAAAATTTTTTCACTCTGCTCACTTCCATAAAATTTACTTTGAGCGTCATAGGCACCAATATACTGTCGAGTGGTGAAAAAATCACTATAACTCTGAGCAGGATTATCTGCCTTCAATAAACCTTCCACCAGATGTGGACTCAGGGCAAGCGTTCTCCGAATACCATCTTGATACACAAGCTCATAGCCTGATTTTAGAAAGTCCTCCAAGCCAAAAACTATGTCCTCTTGATAAGGGTAGTCCCAGACACTTGAACTGCTATATTCTCTACCATGTTCATCACGGATGCTTGTCCCCAAACGACTTGATAACTTAGAAATCAAAGTAAGGGTCTGAGACCAATCAGCAAGTGTTGAAGGAGTCAGAATCCGCACATTGTAAGTTTGTTGAGTCTTATCATATTCCAAGTCAATATAACGGCCTGACTTTGCAGGAACCCAGCATTTCAATAGAGCAAGCTTATCTAGTCCAAGGTACATAAACTCTTTCTGTATAGGGTGGGGTTCCAGTCCATCAACAAATCCAAGCAATTCACTGATTTTTAAAACTTTCTGAAATCCTAGAAACCCCCGTTTATTTGGAATAGAAAATGTAATACTCATAAAATAATGCCCCTACCATATTTTAACTATATTATAGCATAAATTGCTATGGGGAAAATTAGAATATGAAACAAGCTTTTCCATTTTTAATTCTTCATTTTGACATGGCAGTACAAATTACACAATCACTAAAAAAACAATCCGATCTCCTCAGATTGCTCTTTATTTACTAGAAAAAGGGTCTTGGTCAGCCTTGTTTTGCCACACGTATTCTGCTTTTTTAGCCAATTCTTCTGCCAAGTCCTGACCCCAGAAATTAGCCACAAAGCCTAAGGACATATCCATACCAGCCGAGACACCTGACGAAGTGTAGAACTTCCCATCTACGACCCAGCGTGCTTGATCTTGCCAAAGGACTTCTCTATCATGTGAAGCGACCCAAGACAAGGCAAGCTTGTTGCTAGTGGCTTTACGCCCCTTGAGTTGACCAATCTGAGCTAAAAGAGCTGCTCCTGTACAAATACTTAAGACCAACTCAGCTTGCTGGACAGCCTTTTCTAGCGAAGATAGGAAAATCTTATCCTCCACCATCTTTCTGACACCTTGACCACCAGGCAATAAGAGAAGAGAATTGGGAGGTAAGCTTTTAAAATTATCCGTCATGATTTGAAAACCTTGCCGACTAGAAATCAGACCACCATCAAGGGAGACATATTTCGTCTCTACATTGGGTAAAGTAGCTAAAAACTCTACTGGCCCCATCAAATCTAGGGTCTCAAAATCATCAAAGAGAAATGAAACCATCGTAATTGGTTGCTCTATTTTTAACATTGATCTCCTCTCATTTTCCATTGGTTCATAGCAGTCACTTATTCTACTTTCGATAACGCCCCAGTAGGAATAAAAGTACCACCAAACCAATAACAAAGAAGACGATCCCTAGAATCAGCTTAATTATAAAACCTACAAAATAGAATAAAAAGATTAAACCTAAAATAAATAGAAATAATAGAATTCCCATAAGATCACCTCTGGCTACTATTATACCTAAAATAACGAGATTGGGATAGTTTTTGCTTATTCTTAGCATATCATAGTAAGGCAAAACTCATTTTTTATACCAACAAGTCTAATAATCTTCTAGACTCTCAATTAACGGGATATCTAGTGCAAAAGTATATAAACATTTGTATTAAAAAAGAAGACAAGCCTGCTGAATCAAAATTTAGCTAGACTTTCTTCTTTATTATTTCTTTATTAAGTTTCAGACGATTGGCTCAACTCCTGATTGTAGGCCAAAGCTAGCTTAATCCAGTAAGACAGTTCCTTTTGTCCTTCGCCATCTAAATCAATATAGCCATGATAAAGCCTGCCCTTCATTAACGTCACACTAGCACCATTTTTAGGAAGGACCTGCTTTTCCAGTTCCTTACCGATGCGTACCATGACGAGCTCTTGACTTCTCGAACTCACAGTAACGGTCATCTTACCTCGGATCATAAAAGCTAAACCACCAAACATCTTCTTCTCTTCTACCTCTTCTTCAAAAACATGAGGAGAAAGTTCAGTAGCTAAAATGGTACGAATCTGTTGAGCCAAAGATTTACTATATGCCATCGCTCTCCCCTACTTCATCATCACATCCCAGCCGATACCAAAACGGTCAATCAAGCGGCCATAAAACTTAGCAAAAGCTTGATTCTCTAGAGCATAAAGAATCTGTCCACCTTCAGCAAGCTTAGCAAAGAGCTCATCGGCTTCTTCTCTACTATCTGGACTTAGAACCAACCATTGATTGGGCTGATGATTGCTAGGAATAGATAGGTCGCTAAAAATGCCTACATCCTCACCATTCAGGGTTAAGTTTTCCGTATCTAAGGCAATCCAGGCAATCTTATCCCGTTTTTCTGCAGGAAGGTTTGCTGGGTCCATCATCTCACTGGCTCGGACAAGTCCCTTTATCTCTGTCTGAAAAAGATCTGCATAGAAACGAAAAGCTTCTTCGGCCTGACCATTAAAACTTAAAAACACGTCTAATTTCA
>CAURCE010000006.1:0-44017 GCA_963523365.1 uncultured Streptococcus sp. | reverse complement strand
CTTCTGGATCCTTGCCGTAAGTCGCGATACCGCCATGAAGCTGACCGACATCCTTATATCCTTCACGCACCATCCAGCCTGAGAATTTCTCACAGCGAACACCACCAGTACAGTAAACAACCACGCGCTTGTCCATGAACTTCTCTTTGTTATCACGAACCCATTGCGGCAATTCGCGGAAGTTGCGAATGTCTGGACGAATGGCCCCACGGAAGTGACCCAGATCGTACTCGTAGTCGTTACGAGTGTCTAAGACAACAGTGTCTTCGTCCAAGAGGGCTTCCTTAAATTCCTTAGGTGACAGGTAAGCTCCTGTCGTCTCCAGCGGGTTGATGTCATTGTCAAAATCATTGTCTTCCAAGCCCAAGTGCACGATTTCTTTCTTGTAGCGAACAAACATTTTCTTGAAAGCTTGCTCGTTTTCTTCGTCAATCTTGAACCAAAGGTCTTCCATGCCCGGAAGGCTGTGCACATAATCCATGTATTTTTGAGTGGTTTCATAATCACCAGAAACCGTTCCATTGATTCCCTCATCTGCCACCAAGATACGGCCTTTCAGACCGATAGATTTACAGAAGGCCAGATGATCAGCTGCAAATTTCTCAGCATTCTCAATCGGAACATATTTGTAGTAAAGTAGGACGCGAATATCTTTTGCCATAAGATTTCAACTCTCTTTTCTCTATAAAATTTTCTGAATTTTTTAATTCATCTATTTATTATAACCTGATTGAAAAAACTGGGCAAAACATTTGTTTGGAAAATAGCAGAGCTAGAATTTATACGTAGAAAAGCAGGTTAGCCCTCTTTTTCCAATTCCTCCAAATACTTCTCAAAGCGCTTCTTCTGCCACTTGCTGAGGCTCTCTAAGAAACTATTGACCAGCAGCATCAAGGGAAAGTGAATGCAAAATGTAACCAAAATGACCAAAAGAAACATGGGGTGAAAAATACTATTATGATAAATAGCATGATTGAGCTGAAAATTCTGGCAGGCAATCAAAAGAGTCAGAAATACTGTCGCAGCCAGCACACCCCAGATGGTCAGACTGAAACTATTGTAATAATTAGCCCCCAGATACTGAGCTCGACACATGAAATAAAAGCTAGTGATGAGAATCGAAAGCAAGAAGGGCTGATAATGAACGACTCCCCCATTCATAGCTACAGAACCCATATATAAAGCTAAACTGCCACATAGCATGAGACTGAAACTCTCCATACCAGCCTTGTTGACTACTTGTTCTTCCCGTTCGTCTAAGATCTGTCGTTTAATAAGTTTCATTTTCATTTCAAGCTCCTATACCTCTACTCCAAAAATAGGGATCAACAACATAAGAATGGCAGGAAGTCCGTTATTTATCATGTGAACTGCAATACTGACTTCCAAGCGCCGAGTTCGATAAGCCAGCAAGGTCAAAATCACAGAAGCACCACCATAAATCACAAAGGACATGATATTGGTTGGGCCATGAAATATCGCAAAGAGTAGTCCGCCTATGATATAGCCCCAGCTTTCATAGCCTTTAAAGATTTTTAGAGGAATGATGCCACGGAAAATAATTTCTTCTGCGATAGGCGCCAAAACTCCAAGCATGATGGACAATAAAACTATATCTCCTCTTTGGAACTCCTCCATCAAAGATGCCTGATTAGCCGTTGTCACTTCTCCATGCAGCCACTGTAGTAGTACCGTTCCAAGGACAGATATGAGCAACATACCTAAGAGGCCTAGAGCAATTCGCTTCCCATCTCCTTTTTGAAAGATTTTCCCAGACGGAGATAAGATGCCAGTTTTCTTTGCTGCCACGACAAAGACCAGTAAAATGAAGATTATCAGCAAAAGCCCAAGACCAATGGTCCACTGTTTAGGAAATTGATAAATTATTGCTACCTGCTGAAATAGCATAGGAAGGACATACAAGCCCAAAGCTAAGAAAGCGCAACTACCCCAGACCAATCGTTTCCACCAAGTCATTCTTCATCCTCCAATTCCTGATCGAGCTTTGCCTGACCTTTACTGTTTAGGTAAAGACTGATCTTGTCCATCGTTAAGCTCCCAAGCATAAACAGTAGCATTGCAAGAGCCAGCTTGAGCAGATACAAAATGCTGAACATGCTGGCCAGATTTTCTCGCTGACCAAAGAAATCAATGCCCATAACGATGAGAGCAAAGACGACTCCACCGCCAAATCGCTCTGGCCATTTTTCCTCTCTCACCATATCACCAACATCAATGCCTAAGCTTACGCGACGAAGCAAGGCATATAGACCTACTAGGGTAAGCAGAATACCTTCTGGCAGATAGGCCAGTAAGCTTAGATGGAGGATATAGGCTTTGAAAAATACAGAGATAGCCAAGAAGAGGAACATTCCTAGTACTAACTCTCCCGCAACTTTGCCGTCCAATTTTTCTGTTCGTTCATCTTTTATAACAGGCTGCTTCTTCATTTTCTCACTCACTTTCTTATTTATAAGTTAAAGATTCATTTTTATAAGTTAAAGATTCATTGATTCCAATTCTCATCATTTTCTAGTTCTTGGTCCAATAAAACCTGTCTCTTCTGATAAAAATGATCGACCAACTGATCAAATATACTAGAAAAGGCAGTTATCAAAGCTAAAATAAAAATAAATTGCAAAATTGGATGATGGCGAAAGAATGGTCGAAGAGCTGAATTTCCACTCCACATCTGAACAGCCACGATTACAATCGCTAAGATAGCTCCGTTAGCCAAACGACTTCTGAAACTCCTATGCCCAATAGATGGCTTGTCGCGTCTGATATCAAGTCCCAACTGCCAGCTACGAATGCCAGCATAGATTTCCATACCCAAAATAATCAGAATTTCTGGTAAGTAGCCTTCGACTGGCACATGCCAAATCATGATTTTGATAAAAATAGAAATAAGGAGTAAAATGATCGCAAAAAATGCAACTTCATTTCCTAATTTTCGCTCAAGTTGTAGAGTCCGCTCGTCTGTATAGACTTTTTGTGGTTTGTCCTTCATTTTCTTTCTCACTTTCTTCCTATTCTTCCCAAAACAACTGATCCAGCGTTTTATTGAGGCATTTGCAAATGGCCAAGCATAGACTAAGACTGGGATTGTACTTACCTGCCTCAATCAGGCCAATAGTCTGACGAGTCACACCAATGGCATCAGCCAAGTCGCCTTGAGTCATGTCATGCTCAGCCCTTGCCATTTTTAACCTAAGATTTTTTGCCATGGTCACCATCCTTTTCGTATTTCTTTTGCCCGCCTATGGCGTAGAAAGTAGAGCCAAGGACGACATCAGTACAAGCAAGTATTATAAAGCTTTGATTTTTCTGAGTTATGCCAACAACTAGTAGAACGATCGCCGATACAAGACAGATAAGCAGGACACTTACTTTCTTATTCATATCTGCGCTCCTTTCATTTTCATAAGTCCATTATACAATATATTTTAAACAATGCAATATATAAATTACATTTTGTTTTTTATTTTGTACAAAAAAAGATTGGGACTTTCCCAATCTTGTAATATCTAGTTTGATTAATCTTTCTTAAGGCTGCCTGAGCGAGTCTGAGTACGGGCGTAGGCTAGTAAGAGCAAGGTTCCTGCTACAGCAACTGTCACTCCATTGGACAGAGTTGCTACAAAGCCTTGCACAAAGACCTTATTGACCGGCTCGCTATAAATCAAGATATCGCCAATCGGAGCGACCAAGAGCCAGACAAAAGCATTGGCCAAAAGCTGGAAGATATTGAAGTTGACGATGTCCTTCACTTCAAAAACACCTTCTGCTGCACGGATGCGATTTTTAAACAAACCGAGAATGAAACCAAAGAAGGCACTAGCGATAATCCATGACCACCAGAGACCGTAGCCAGCCATAGCATCTTTGATAACGTGGCCGATCAAGCCCATCAGGAAGCCAACAAAAGGACCAAAAACGACACTGAAGAGGGCCTGAACCGCATATTGCAGCTGAATACTGGTATTTGGGACAGGTGTTGGAATGCTAATCATTCCGATAACTACAAAAAGTGCAGCTCCAATCCCCGTTGCAACAACTTCTTTAATAGTAAACTTTGTATCTAACAATTTCTTTTTCATAATGTTCTCCTTTAATTTTCTATACGTTTAATCTCAATATGCCATTGAGCACCAACACCAACATTATAGGCCTTGGCAAAGGAACCTTGGTTGATAGCCAAGCCCACCCGATAGAGGGAATTGATGTACAAAATCGGCTGACCAATGCGGACATCCGCAAAGGACTTGCCATAGGTCACTTGGTTTTGATAGACTAGCATATCATTGTTGTAGATAGTGACTTCAAAACGGTCGCCAAAGTTGGGCTCTAAGGTGCAGAACTCCTCGCGCGTAATCGAAGTCCAAAGCGAGCCAAAGCGAACATCCAAAATGTCAATAGCCCCGCTGACCAAATTATCCGCTAGTCTTGTCTCCACAACAGGGATTTCGACAATTTCTTCGACACTCAACTCTGGGCCAACTTCCTCAAAACTGATATGGCCACTAGCTAGCTTGGCACCTGTGTAGGCATAGACATCTCGCCCATGGAAGGTATAAGAATGCTCAGTATTCTTGCGACGATTTTCCACTTCTGAAATCTCACGAATAGCTACGATACCGACATGCTTTTTGATAAAGGACAGAGTTCCATTATCAGGTGTCACGATATATTGATTTTTACTGGTCTTAGCAACCACGCTTTTCCGCTTGGAACCCACTCCCGGATCCACGACCGAAACAAAGGTCGTCCCCTCTGGCCAGTAATCTACTGTCTGAAAGAGACGATAACTGCCCTCAAAAATATTGTAAGGGGTGATATCATGGGTCAAATGATGGATTTTCAGCGTTGGTGATTCCTCCAAAGCAACTCCAATCATAGCCGACACTGCTCCATCTACCAGACCGAAGTCCGACTGCAGCACTAATATATTGTTCATCTTATTCCTCCCAGGCCTTGAGCCTGATATTCTCCAAGTCTTCTAATCTTACCAAAATTAGGCTCTTTTCGCTAGAGCTGGAGGCATAGATTTTTTTTATAACCGTCTATTTCTCAAAGATATAGCATGCAAGCTAGGGCATTTTTCTGAATCAAACTTATGTCAGAATAATTCCTTGAGCAAGCTAAGATAGGAAAATCCAGTAACTTTCATCTGGCTTGACTTTTTATGACTGAGAATCAGCTTTTTCACTGCGTTTCTTTACCAGATATTGACCGATCAGGCCACCGATTAAAGCACCTGCCACTACCATCACAATAAAACTAGCAATGGTCGGAAAATCTAACGGCAGCAAAATCTGATTGATGTATTCTGCTGTCTTACCACGCGCCACCAAGCTATCAATATAAGCTTGACGCGCTAGCCACATGAGGATAATAGGGCCTGAATTAACAAAAGAGAAACAAACAAAGGAAAGCAGATTCCAGAATTTATTTTCGTATTTGCCCAAGCCTGCAATCGTGTCCGCCAAGAGACCGAACACCAAGCCCGGCAGACCAGCAATCATAAAATGACCAGACAGGAGGAAAAAACCTCCCATTATTAGGCCTACTAAGCTGATCGCTCCAAATTTTTTAATCTTGCTTTGCAACAACATATAAACGCTTCCGCCAAAAACTGCAGCAAAGACTGGAGCATAGAGCATATTGCCAGCATTGTCAAAAAAGTGCCCTACTAGTACTCCTAGTCCGACACAGAGAAAGTAGAGCAGAGCAAAGACTCCCGTCCATTTCAACTCTTTCAGTGTTAACGATGTCATTATCGAATCCTTTCTAATTGTGAAGCTAAAACTTCATAAAACTATTGATAGCTATATCCTTGATACGTGCAAATGCGCATTTCATGCTTTGCCATCCTTCCTGCAGGAGGAAGTTCTAGCAAGGTTTGTAGATCTAGCATCCTTGATAAGCTTTCTTCCTAGGAAAACTAGTTGTTTATTAAAGCAACTTTCCTCGGCATGGGCAAAATCCAGCACTGCCAAGAAGTAATGTATTATGCTATTTTTCTATACTTAGCTTTATTTATTATAGCATTATGAAAATAGAATGTAAATTAAACTTTCAGACTTTTCAAAGGAAGATAGCTGACAAAAGGAGGCTGGGACAAAAGTCCTAGCCTCTAAATTGTCTTTGGATTGTCGAGCAAGACGCAGTGGTTGAGTGGGTTCTATTACGCTGATTTCATCAGCTTTTACAGCCCTACTCAACTGTGCGGAGGTGGGACGACGAAATCGAATTCTAACGAATTACCGATTTCTGTCCCACTCTCTGTCTAGCGATGACTGATCTTTCTAGTTAGGAAATCTCCCAGAAACTGGATAAAGAAGATAAGAAGCAAGAGCAAAACAGTCGCTAAAATGGTCACATCTTGGTTGAAACGTTGATAACCGTAGGCAATCGCTACGTTCCCAAGGCCGCCTGCACCGATCGCTCCCGCCATAGCCGTTTCACCAACTAGCGAGATTAGGGTCACTGTTGTCACCCGAATCAAGTCTGGTAAGCCTTCACGCAGGTAAACGCCAATGATATCCCATGAGTTAGCCCCAACTGCCTGCGCCGCTTCAATCACACCGCGGTCTAATTCTGATAGAACCACCTGCACCTGACGGGCAAAGAAAGGGAAGACTGCCAAAGATAAGGGTACCAGAGCCGCTGTTGGACCAATCCCTGTCCCCACAATCATCCGTGTGAAAGGATTGATCAAAGCTAGGAGAATGATAAAGGGAATTGCTCGAAAGATGGACGTGACCTTATCCAAGATGAAAAAGGCTGTTTTATTTTCTAAAATACCCCCTGGCGCTGTCAATACCAGGAAAAGTCCAGCGATCAAACCTAGAATGCCACCGATCAGGAAAGAAATAATCGTCATATAAAGGGTCAGATAAATCGCTGTTCCCCAGCCAGCCTGACCAGCCCAGCCCATTTTATAGACGTTAGGCAAAAATGTTTTAATCAAGTCTATCAATCTAAATTCCTCCCTTAAGCACCTTTAATTCTACGCCAGCAGCTTGCAAATTGCTTTGAGCAGACGCAAGATTTTCTGCATTCCCTGACAAAATGACTACCATCTCCCCGACAGGCACATTGTCTAAAATCTCAATGTTAGCATGTAAAATATTGGCTGAAACTTGATACTGCTTG
Organism: uncultured Streptococcus sp.; assembly: GCA_963523365.1. Lineage (GTDB taxonomy): Bacteria > Bacillota > Bacilli > Lactobacillales > Streptococcaceae > Streptococcus. The sequence goes on along the minus strand of CAURCE010000006.1, from coordinate 36,859 downwards.
TAGATATCGTTGATAATGGCTGTATCTGTCACCGTACCAGCATACTTCAAATGCGCCAAAACAGAATCCGCTGGCAGATCTTGCACAATCTTCTGTTGATTGATTTTAACCATCGCTTCAGTGATACCTGTTGCCGTTGTGATAAAGTCTTGGGTCAATTCGTTCTGTGGATTGGTAAAGATATCCAAAACTGATCCTTCCTCGATCAATTTCCCATTCTGCATAACAGCGACACGATTAGCAATATCTTTGACAATCTGCATTTCGTGCGTGATCAGTACAATCGTCAGCCCCAACTTTTGATTCAAATCCTGAAGCAAGGCCAAAATTTGCTTGGTTGTTTTAGGATCCAATGCCGAAGTCGCTTCATCTGAAATCAAGATTTTTGGATCATTGGCCAAGGCTCTAGCAATCGCCACGCGCTGCTTCTGACCACCAGACAGTTGAGACGGATAATTATCCGCTCGATCTTCCAGACCAACCAGTTCTAAAAGTTTACGAACCTTCTCCTCTTTTTCAGCAGCAGACAAGGAAGAGTGCTTCAAGGCAAATGCGACATTTTCCTTGGCCGTCATCTGGGCCATCAGATTGAAATGCTGGAAAATCATGCCAATGTCCTTACGCTTCTCCCGCAGTTGAGCCGCATTCAGTTGGACGCTTTCCTTGTCGTATAGGACAGTCCCATCTACAGTAATGCGACCACCAGATGGCTTCTGCAGAAGGTTAATAACCCGCACCAAGGTTGACTTTCCGGCACCAGAATAACCCACGATACCGTAAATATCCCCCTGATTGATGTGAATGGTCACATCTTCAACCGCCTTGATGACACGATTTTTCTGTGTAAAAGTGACATCAATACGGTCTAATTTGATAATTTCATTGCTCATAACTTCTGATTAACTCCTTGATTAATTCAATATGGGTATAATAATCGGCAATCTTGACATTTTCATCGCCACCATGATCCCGACTATTGGCATTCCCCAAGCCAAAGGCAGCCATCGGAACTTCCAAAGCCTCAAAGACTGTATGCATAGGCCCTGTTCCTGCCGAGGTCGGAAGCACCGAGATGCCCTCTGGATAAAAATCCTTGGCCAGTTCAATCACATTCAGGATAGAAGGAGCACTCATATCGCTACGATAGCTCATTTCTCCCAATGTATAAGTTAATTCTACCTTATCATAGCCATTTTTGTCCAGTTGCTTGCGAATCTTGTCCAAGACATCATGGGGCTCTAAGCCCGGTACCAAGCGCACTTCCATCTTGGCAGATGCATATGCCGGGAGAATGGTTTTGACTCCTTGTCCCTGATAGCCTGAACCGAATCCTTCAATGTTAATGGCTGGCTCAAAATAGAAGCGACGCAGAAATTCCTGCCTGTCCTCTTTCAAGACTGGAAGCTGGAGGCCGTAAATTTCCTTCAACTCTTCTGGTGTCTTCAGAGCGTACTGGGCAATCAAAGCCAGCTCTCGCTCATTGGGCTCCTGTACTTGTTCATAGATGCCCTCCACTAAGATTCGACCGTCAGCACTACGCAGGCTAGAAATAGCATCCATCAAGTACCAAGAAGCTGAATTAATGACACCGCCATAGCTAGAATGGATATCGACTTCTGCACTGCGAACAGACATATCAAAGGTGACAATACCCTTATTTCCACCAGAAATCTCCAACTTGCCTAGATTATTACGCGTGCCCTGCTCCCAGACCAGCAAATCTGCTCCCCGCAAATGTCTCTTATGCTTGGCCAGATATTTATCCAAGTCTGTCGAAGCCGACTCCTCTGCTCCCTCCATCATGAAGATGATATTGACTGGCAGCGAACCATGCTCTCGGATATACTTACGCACCGCTGTCAAACGCGCAGTGATGTGTCCCTTGTCATCATCGACCCCGCGGCCATACATAACACCGTAGTGGACCGACAGAGTAAAGGGGTCGTTGGTCCAAGGCTGGTCATTATCGGCCGGCACCGTATCATAGTGATGATAGAAAATGATAGTCTTGGCCTCAGGATTGTCCGACTGAAACTCTGCCAATACAAAGGGAGCCGTGTAACTGTCATCAATCATCACTTTAGCACCTGCGGCAGTGAAAATTTCTCCCAGATAGGTAGCTACCTCCTTAAGCCCAATTTGCTGGGCAAAGATAGACTTTTTAGAAATCAAAGTCCGCAACACCTCAAAATAGTGTTGGGCTACCTCATCATTTTCAAATTTTTTAATTTGTTCACTCTCAGTTGAGAAAGGCATGTATAACTCCTACTAATTGCATCTGTTTAAAGATTATCTGCTATGATTCACGAAAGAGCAAAGACTTGCTGTCAGGTAAGTCTGTGACTCAGCGTTTTAATATTGCTAAATTATCTTTGCTATTAAAAACTCTAACTAATAGCAGATAAAGGGCTGGAGAAATCCATTCCCCGCCCTTTCTATCTTCAATTATTTTCTATAAAATCTTACCAAACTGGTTGATCCATACCATCTGAAGATTCTTCAATGACTTTTTTAACTTCGTCAGTATGGTAAGCCTTGATGATTTTCTTGATGGCATCTGCCTTGTCAGATTTTTCCCAATCTTTCTTAGCAGCAATCAGGTTGTACCAAAGTTTAGAATTTTCATCTGTCTTTTCTTTGTAAAGAGCGCTCTTGTAGTCAATACCAGCTTCACGAACGAAGGTATTGTTGACAACCGCTGCATCTACAGAAGTAAGAGAAGCTGCTGTTTGAGAAGCATCCAATTCAGAAATTTTCAAGTTTTTCTTGTTTTCTTTGATGTTAGCAACAGTCGCAAGTTTCGTTGAATCCACGTCCAACTTGATCAAACCAGCTGCTTGAAGAAGGTTCAAAGCACGGCTTTCGTTTGTTGGGTCATTTGGTACGGCAATGCTTCCGTTTTCTGGAATGTCTTTCACATCAGTATATTTGTTTTTGCCATCTTTAGTACCAGAGTAAAGACGGATTGGTGCGATATACGTATCTGCTACAGACACCAAATCAGCATTGTTTTCTTTATTCCAGTTTTTCAAGTAGTAGTAGTGTTGGAAGGCATTGATGTCTACATCACCATCGCGAACTGCTTGGTTAGGCTGAGAATAGTCTGTAAATTGGGTGAACTCCAATTTAACACCTGCTTTATCCTTATCAAGGATTTCTTGAACCTTGTTCCAACGTGCTTCTTCTGTATCGCTGAGGCTCATCACACCAACTTTTACAGTCACTGTTGCACTGTCTGCTGACTTAGCGTTTTTTGATGTTGAAGACGAGCAAGCTGCCAAACCAAATGCTGCTACAGCTAAGAGTGCTGTTGCACCAAACCATTTTTTCAATTTCATGAGATAATCTCCTTATAAAATATATTTTTTTCTAATGAAAGGATTGTAAGTTATTTCCAATTGCCTAGGGCAAAGAAAATCAGAACTTACTTGATATCCTTGGCATCTGGCAAATAAGTGCCGCCAAAGAATTCTTTTGATAATTTTTCAAGTGTGCCATCCTCGTAGAGTTCCTTGATCCGCTTGTTCATGAAGGTTTGAAGCTCTTCTTGTCCTGAAGCAAGGATTGGATAGACATACGGTTGTTGGTCACTTGGAAGTTCAATCACTTCGACATTATTTAAACCTTGGTCTTTGATGATAGTATCTACTGTGATACGTTCAAAGATCTTGTAGTCTGAGCGGCCATCGTTCAAATTAGCCAAGATTTGCTGGATTGTACCATCTGTATAGTTGATGGTTGTTGGGTTTGAACTGTGTTCTTCATTGTACTTTTCCAGTTGTTTGGCTGTTGAAGTACCTTGAACAACCTCCGTAGACTTGCCCCCGATATCGTCCAGCGACTTAATATTCACTCCTTTACGAACCACCAAGACGGTTGGGTTTTTAGCGTAAGGGTTGGTATAGAGGTATTTACCAGCACGGTCTTCTGAATAACTGATGTTGTTGGCACCGATTTGGTAGCGGTCACTGTCCAAGCCAGAGAAAACAGAAGCCCATTTGGTTTTGTTGAAGTTGACTTCGTACTTATCTGAACCTTTAAAGATTTCACGAAGCACTTCAATTTCGTAACCAGTTAGTTTTCCGTCCTTATCCTCATAAGAGAAAGGCTTGGTTGTCCCAACCGTTCCGACTTCAATCGTCTTTTTCTTTGTAGTACTATCTTTACTTGCAGAAGACGAGCAGGCTACAAGCAGCCCAACTGCAAGACTTCCTACCACAGCAGTGGCAGTGTATTTCAATATCTTTTTAATATTCATATCTCTATCTCCTCCTAAAGAGCATGTTTCTATCATACCAAAAGTCGAAAATCCTGACCATTATATATTTTTTATCAAGGTGATAGATTTTCTTTATCACTGATTCGATTATTCAAACTATTTGAAAATATCGAAATCTTGTTTTTCTATGATAACAAAAGAAGAGGAGCTTGCCTAGTTCTTATTTTCTATGAAAGACTATAGTTATTTCTTATAGTGCTTAAGGAGGAAGAGGGCGTTTTCGACATAGTAAGGCACAGAAACCTGAAAGGCCGCATCGTCAATCGTCATGCTATCATGGTGCAGGTCAGGCGCATCTGCTGCACCATTTGAGCCAATAAAAGCAAAGACACCAGGGATTTTTTCTTGATAAAAGGCAAAGTCTTCGCCAGCTGAAGACGGCTGGGCAGGCAGTAGCTCCCCGATATTCTGAGAATTTTTAAAAATAAGCTCGGCTAATTCTGGATCATTATAGGTCACTGGCGGAGTCTGATCCCAGACAATGGCGACCTTAGCACCGAAGTTCTCCGCCGTATGCTCCACAATACGGATAAAATCTGCCTTCAAACGCTTTTGCAAATCAGGGTTAAAACAACGAATGGTGCCTTCAAAAAAGCCATTTTGCGGCAAGACATTCCAAGTCGCTCCAGCCTCAATGTGGGTCACAGATAAAACAACTGGCTCAAAGGGCGAGACAGTCCGAGAAACCAGTGCCTGAAGGTTTTGAATCATGCTGGTCAGGGTCAGCACCGTATCCACTCCCAGGTCCGGCCGAGCCGCATGGCTACTGACTCCCTCAACAGTCACCTTAAACTTCTCTACGCCTGCCATCATAGCTCCCGGCTTCAAGGCCATTTGCCTAGCTTTTAACTGGGGCATATTGTGAAAACCGATGATCGCAACTACATCATCCAGCAAGCCCGTAGCCAAAACTTGACTGGCTCCTTGAGAGGTTTCCTCGGCTGGCTGAAAAATCAGACGAATGGTTCCCTGTAAATCTTCTTCCATAGCCTTGAGCAACTCTGCTGCTCCCAAAAGACTAGTCTGATGAAAATCATGACCGCAGGCATGCATGACACCAGGATTTTGGCTAGCGTAAGGCAGACCTGTCTGCTCTAAAATGGGCAGGGCATCAATATCTGCCCTTAAAGCGATAACTGGGTCTCCTTGACCGATTTCGGCAATCAATCCCGTCTCTAAGCCAGAGTCCAAAATTTTAATTCCTAATTCTTGCAAATAACGGCTTAGAAAGGCCGTTGTTTCATATTCTTGGCCAGACAGCTCTGGATGCTGATGGAGATAATGCCGCGTTTTTACTAATTTATCATAGAATTGTTTCATGGTAGACTCCTTTACTCTACATATCTACCCTCCAGTATAGCACAAAGCTAGACTAGGAAACAAAATAAATAGAGAGCAGAATGAAGCATCCGCCCTCTCATCTTGCTATTAGGATATATCGCCTTCAAAAGCTCTGACGATGGATTCATAAGAATAATCACGCTCTAGGACCCATTTGCCATCTGTTTTGACAAATTTCAACTGATAATCTCGTTCTGGTGTGAGGAGAGGACGTGAATCCATTCCAGCCATCATATCATTAGCATAGCTCTTATCAGTAGCTTTGTAGACGTCACTCAGACTTCCATATTCAGAGCGATGTTTGTCATAAAAATCTTGACGGTAGGTATACATGGTTTTATTTAGACTGACCGTTCTCGGTTTGATCTTGATAACGATTGAATTTGGCATATACTGGGCTACTGTGTAATCAATTTCTGCGCGTTTGGCATTACTTTTCACATAGGCATCAATGAAAGCATTGATTTCATCATCACTAAAGGGATAATCATGCAATTTACGTGTAAAATCTGCTGCAAAAGCTGCTCTATAATCTTTTTTATCTTGCTCCAAATCGCCACCTAAGACCAAATCGCCTTTGTCTTTGGAGGATTTTGCCTTGGCTTCTCCTCCCAAGAAAACAGCATTGAGATAATCAGAAGCTAATTTCCTTGATTCGTCAACGTGATTCGGATATTTCGCAGGATCAACTTTTAGTTTGATGGCTTCTGCTTTTTCATCGGAGCCGTAGGATTTCTTCTCATAGTGAAGTTCATATTTCTTGCCATCTTCAACCTTAAAGACCAGATTACCAGAAAGAGTCTTTCCTTCCGCTAAATCTTCATAGCTTAGTGTTTTAAAGTTTTCTTTGTCGTCATAGACTCCGACCGGCTGGATCTTCTCTCCCTCTGAATCATAAAAACCAATGTCTGAAGAGGAAATCATGATCTTATCATTTGTTTTATTCTTAATTTCCAAAGACAAGGCCAAGTATTTGGCATCAGCTGATCCGTTGCTTGGCATAATGAACTGACCATCCTTAATCTGGATATCAACCTGCCCATTGCTGGCTGATTTTTTGACAGTCGTTTCCTGGCTTGGCTTACCAGAATGTTTTTTATTTGGACTTGGAAGCAAAGCACAGGCTGTTAAGCTCACACCTGCCACAAGCAAGGCTGTGTATTTAAATACTTTTTTCATCATTGTCTCCTTAATTTCTTAATACTGTGACTTTTCTATTTTATCATACTTAACTAAACTGGTAAATAGCGTTTGAAATCAACCTCATGTAAAAATGCATCCTTGCAATCTCTAAAATGACCAAACAGATCAAATGAAAATTCTAAAGTGCGGCCTTAAATAAAACAGGCAAAATTTCTAACTTTCATATAAGGAATTGGTTACAAAAAGGCACAGCCTAAGCTGTGCCATTATCTTTTATCCAACTAATCTTACATCGATAAAATAAGCAGATCAAATCCCTACTCTATAATAATCTTCCTCATCATTCATTCTATGGAAAGAGCCACTTGATATGCGGAGCAAAAACGGAAATTTCTTGATGAAGTTCATTGAAGCTAGCATTTTTCACATCATCCAAGTCCAAAGAGACCGCACTCTCCTCTTGATTTTTAGGATAGAAATATAAAATTCGACTGGTCGGTTCGGAAGATCTCATCCTAGGTCGAGATATGTCGTATTCAATTTGCTCAATCTCCTGCCACAAGAAGTACTTCTCTCTTTTAGCAGATAAGCCTCTCAGCCTTATTCCCATCTCATCCATCTCTAAAATCGGTGGTTTATGATTCGAAATATAGCCTAGAACGATCATAAAAATAGCGGTTATGCCCATTCCCCAATAGAGCAGATTGAGCATATTGTTGCTTTCTTCAGTAGTCTGCCTGCTTCTTTGGTCTTCCTTGCTGCTAGGACTCCTATGAACCAGTTGATTGCTACTATTTTGACTTGTTGACTCAAGGGAGGCCTTATCCATAGATACAAAAGCCATGATAAAAAAGATAGCAAAGAGTAAGAGAAAGCCTATGACATAAAATGTTGCTCCATCGCGCTGGTATACTTTCATTCTATTCCTATCCTTTCCAGATACATTTCCTATATGAGAATTCCTTCCAAATGATCCAATTCGTGCTGGCAGATTTGCGCTGGGAAATCCTCTAACGTGATGGTCTTCTTCAGCCAATTCTGATCCAGATATTCGACAGTGATTTTCTGGTAACGAATAGTTAACCGACTGCCTGTCAAGGACAGACAGCCTTCTTCCGTTTCATAAGCTCCTGATTTGTGAATGAGAACTGGATTAAACATGACCATGGGCAACATACCATACATAAAAATAATCACCCGCTTTTGGAAACCAATCATATTGGCAGCAAGACCGACACAAGATTCTCTATGGGCCAACAAGGTATCCTGCAAGTCCTGAGCCAAGAATAAATCAGCTTTCGTGACAGGGACTGATTTTTGCTGTAAAAAGAAAGGATCTTTCACAATTGCTTGTTGCATATTTCACCTCAAATGGAAGAGGCTGGATTCCCTATCTCAGCCTCCTTAGTTTATTTGAACACTCTCAACGCCTTGTTTACTTATTTTGCATAGCGTTCGCTAATATCTTTTGCGAGGACAAAATTTCCTAGTGTAGCCGAGCCATTTCCTGCGACAGCCGGTGTAACGATGTAATCACGCACATCTGGCACTGGCAGATAACCGTTGAGCAGGACAGTGAATTTCTCACGAACACGGTCCAGCATGTGCTGCTGTGCCATCACGCCACCGCCAAAGACAATGACATCTGGACGGAACGTCACCGTCGCTTGAATAGCTGCCTGCGCAATATAGTAAGCCTGGATATCCCAGACAGAATTATTGAGCTCGATATTTTCACCACGCACACCCGTCCGCGCTTCTAAGCTAGGGCCAGCTGCTAAGCCTTCCAAACAGCCCTTGTGGAAAGGACAGACGCCGTTAAAGCCTTTTTCCACATCCATCGGGTGCTGAGCTACATAGTAGTGTCCCATCTCTGGATGGCCTGTACCGCCAACAAATTCACCACGTTGGATAGCACCAGCACCAATCCCTGTTCCAATCGTATAATAAACCAGATTTTCAATGCGACCACCAGCATTGTTGCGGGCTACAACTTCACCATAAGCTGAGCTGTTGACATCTGTCGTAAAGTAGATTGGCACATTCAAAGCACGACGAAGCGCTCCCACAATATCCACATTAGCCCAATGTGGTTTTGGAGTTGTCGTAATGTATCCATATGTTTTTGAATTAGGATCAATATCAATTGGACCGAAAGAGCCAACTGCCAGACCTGCTAAATTGTCAAAACGAGAGAAAAACTCAATCGTTTTATCTAGCGTCTCAATCGGCGTAGTTGTAGGAAACTGTGTTTTTTCTACAACATTAAAATTTTCATCGCCCACAGCACAGATAAACTTCGTTCCACCGGCTTCTAAACTTCCGTACAATTTTGTCATTTCAAACACCTCTTGTATTCTTTATACTCCATTATAGCATATTTCCATATTGGAAATGGCTCTATATTTTAGATTTTCCTCTGTAAATCTTAGCACTCAAGTAAAAAGAGAGTGGGACAGAAATCGCTAATTCGTTAGAATTCGATTTCGTCGTCCCACCTCCGCACAGTTGAGTAGGGCTGTAAAAGCTGATGAAATCAGCGTAGTAGAGCCCACTCAACCACTGCGTCTTGCTCGACAATCCAAAGACAATTGAGAGGCCAGGACTTTTGTCCCAGCCTCTTTCCTTTGTTGACTTTCTATAGCTAAGATTAAGCTTTCACTTCAATAATCGCATCGCCTTTAGCAACAGTTCCTTCTGCTACTGGAGTCACAGATGCGTAGTCAGCTGTGTTAGTCACGATAACCATAGTCGTGTCATCCAGACCAGCTGCTGCGATTTTAGCTGAATCAAAAGTTCCAATAATATCGCCAGCTTTGACTTTAGAACCTTGAGAAACTTTTTGATCAAATCCTTCGCCATTCATAGACACTGTGTCAATACCAACGTGGATCAGGATTTCAGCACCATTAGCTGTCTTCAAACCATAAGCATGGCCTGTCGCAAAAGCAATTGTCACTTCTGCATCAGCTGGGGCATAAACGACACCTTCAGTTGGTTTGATCGCAATCCCTTGACCCATAGCTCCGCTTGAGAAAACAGGATCATTTACATCGCTCAAAGCTACTGCACTACCAACGATTGGAGAAATGATTGTTTCATTTTGGAGAGCTGCTGGAACATTACCAGTTGTTTCTTCTTCGACAAGGCGCTCTGTAGTAGCATTTGTAGCAACTTCAGCTTCATCTTCGTAACCAAACATGTAAGTAAGGGCAAAACCAAGTGCAAATGATACAGCTACCATGAAGAGATATTGGAAGAGTTGTCCATTACCAATGTAAAGCATGGTACCTGGGATGATGGTGATACCATTACCAGTACCAGCAAGGCCAAGGATAGAAGCCAAGCCACCACCGACAGCACCAGCGATCAATGAAAGGAAGAATGGTTTGCGGTAACGCAAGTTAACCCCGAAGATGGCAGGCTCTGTAATACCAAGGAAGGCAGAAAGAGCAGCTGGGAATGCGAGAGTTTTTAGTTTAGGATTTTTAGTCTTGACACCAACAGCAACGGTTGCAGCACCTTGAGCTGTCATAGCTGCAGTGATGATAGCGTTGAATGGGTTAGCATGGTCAGCTGCAAGCAATTGTACTTCAAGCAAGTTGAAGATATGGTGAACACCTGATACGACAATCAATTGGTGAACTCCACCGATTAGCAAACCACCTAGACCGAATGGCAAACCAAGAATAGCTTTTGTACCAATAAGGATGTAGTTTTCAACAACGTGGAAGACTGGTCCGATCACGAAAAGTCCAAGAATTGACATCACCAAAAGGGTTACAAATGGTGTGACCAAAAGATCCAAGACATCTGGAACAACCTTACGGACAGCTTTTTCAAACTTAGCTCCGACAACCCCGATAATGAAGGCTGGAAGAACAGAACCTTGCAAACCAACGACTGGGATGAAGCCGAAGAATTTCATTGCAGTCACTTCACCACCAGAAGCAACAGCCCAAGCATTTGGAAGTGAGCCTGAAACAAGCATCATACCAAGGACGATACCAACCGCTGGATTTCCACCGAATACACGGAAGGTTGACCAAACTACCAGACCTGGTAGGATAATGAAGGCTGTATCTGTTAAGATTTGAGTATAGGTCGTTACATCATCTGGAAGCGTCATTCCAAGAGCGTTCAAGAGACCACGAACACCCATGAAGAGACCAGTTGCTACGATAACTGGGATGATTGGTACAAAGACGTCACCGAAAGTACGGATGGCACGTTGGAACCAATTTCCTTGTTTAGCAGCTTCTGCCTTCATCTCATCCTTAGATGATGTTGGCAAACCAAGAGCTACGACTTCATCGTACATCTTGTTAACTGTACCAGTACCAAAGATGATTTGGTATTGACCTGAGTTAAAGAAAGCACCTTGAACTTTTTCCAAGTTCTCGATAGCATCTTTGTTGATCTTCGCTTCATCTTTCACCATAACACGAAGGCGAGTCGCACAGTGGGCTACACTGTTAACGTTCTCACGTCCACCCAAGGCTTCGATGACCTTTTTTGCAATTTCAGTATTGTTCATTTGCAAAAATCTCCTTATAAAAATATTGTAAAACTTTTTGAAAGCGATTTTATCACCTTTACGAATATTATTTTACCATGATTCAGAGATATGTCAAGCGTTTTGCAGAAAAAATATTTTTTTACTGTTAAATGTTGATTTTTCAGCAGAAAACGTTTACTATAGTAATAAGAAATAATATGATTCGGAGGACAAAAGATTGGCTTGGACGACTGAAAAACGCTACAAACGCTATGAAGACTGGACTCAGGAAGAGCTACAGCAGATCAAAGAAAACATCGCTAAATCTCCTTGGCGGGCTAACTACCATGTGGAGCCTCAGACAGGACTGCTCAATGACCCCAATGGCTTTTCTTATTTTGACGGCAAGTGGGTGGTTTTCTACCAAAACTTTCCTTTCGGAGCTGCTCACGGACTCAAGTGCTGGGTCCAGATGGAAAGTGATGACTTAGTCCACTTCACGGAAACTGGTATTCGGGTTCTGCCAGATACTCCTCTGGACAGCCACGGTGCCTACTCGGGCTCTGCCATGCAGTTTGACGACAAGCTCTTTCTCTTCTACACTGGCAATGTTCGTGATGAGAACTGGGTGCGTCACCCTTATCAAATCGGTGCCTTGTTAGATAAATCAGGTAAGCTAGAAAAAATTGACAAGGTCTTGATTGAGCAGCCTGCTGAAGCGACCGACCACTTCCGTGATCCGCAGATTTTCAATTACAAAGGGCAATACTATGCCATTGTCGGTGGGCAAAACCTAGACAAGCAAGGTTATGTCAAGCTGTACAAGGCTGTTGATAACGACTATACCAACTGGGAAGTCGTCAGCGATTTAGACTTCGCCAATGACAAGACAGCCTATATGATGGAGTGTCCTAATCTAGTCTTTATCAACGACCAACCAGTCCTGCTCTATTGCCCTCAAGGTTTGTCTAAGGACGTACTGGATTATGACAACATTTATCCAAACATGTATAAAATAGGTCAATCGTTTGACACAAATAAAGCTGCTTTGATTAATCCTAGCCCTATCCAAAATCTGGACTACGGTTTCGACTGCTACGCGACCCAAGCTTTTAACGCACCTGACGGTCGTGCACTGGCTGTCAGCTGGCTTGGCTTGCCTGATGTGGAATACCCATCTGACCGCTTCGACCATCAAGGTGCCTTCTCTCTCGTCAAGGAATTAAGTCTGAAAGACGGCAAGCTCTACCAATACCCAGTCCCAACAATCAAGGACTTGCGAGCAGAGGCTCAGCCTTTCGCTCCTCTGGCAGAAAGCAAGAACAGCTACGAACTAGAGCTAAATCTCGCTGCGGACACCGAACACGAAATCGTCCTCTTTTCAGACAAGGATGGCAAGGGCCTACGCATCAATTTTGACCTCAAAGCAGGTCAAGTGACCGTTGACCGCAGTCAGGCAGGTGAGCCACTCGCTCTGGACTTTGGAACCAGCCGAAGCTGTGATATTGACAAAGAAGCCACAAGTGCTACTATCTTCATCGATAAATCAATTTTTGAAATTTTCATCAATAAAGGAGAGAAAGTATTTTCCGGCCGTGTCTTCCCAAGAGAAGACCAGACAGGCATTGCCATTACCAAGGGCAATCCAACCGGTACTTACTATGAATTAGATTATGGTCGCAAAGCTAACTGATGTAGCAAAACTTGCAGGAGTCAGCCCCACAACTGTTTCCCGCGTCATCAACAGAAAAGGCTACTTATCCGACAAAACGATTTCTAAGGTTGAGACAGCCATGCGAGAGTTGGCCTACAAGCCCAACAATCTGGCGCGCAGTCTCCAAGGAAAATCAGCCAAGCTAATTGGACTCATCTTCCCTAATATCAGCAATGTCTTTTATGCAGAATTGATTGGCAAGCTAGAGCACGAGCTCTTTAAACAGGGCTATAAAACCATCATCTGCAATAGCGAGCACGACTCTGACAAGGAACGTGAGTACCTTGAGATGCTGGAGGCTAATCAGGTGGACGGCATCATTTCCGGCAGCCACAATCTAGGCATCGAAGACTACAATCGAGTGACTGCTCCCATCATTGCCTTTGACCGCAATCTTTCGCCAGATATTCCAGTTGTCTCCTCAGACAACTATGGCGGCGGGGTGCTGGCTGCTCAGACCTTGGTCAAGGCTGGCGCTCAAAACATCATCATGATCACCGGCAATGACAACTCCAATTCCCCAACTGGGCTGCGCCATGCTGGCTTCGCCTCTGTTCTACCAGACGCTCCAATCATCAATGTATCCAGCGATTATTCTCCCGTCCGAAAGGAAATGGAAATCAAGCATATTTTAACCCATGAGAAGCCAGATGCTATCTTTGCTTCAGATGATTTGACAGCCATTTTAGTGATGAAAGTCGCTCAGGAGCTAGGCATCCAGATTCCTAAAGATTTAAAAATCATCGGCTACGACGGAACTTATTTTGTCGAAAATTATTATCCTCAACTAGCGACTATTAAACAGCCACTGAAGGAGATTGCCAAACTTCTTGTCGATTTATTGCTACAAAAAATTGGCAAGCAAGAAGTCACAACGACTGGCTACTTCCTGCCTGTGAACCTCTTGCCTGGTAAAAGCGTATAACTTCTTTTGTTCTTCACTAAATTCCCTTATCTGACTTTCAGTGATGACGAATCCCCCAAAGATTTGCAGAAAGCAACTTTTTGGGGATTTTTAATATCATTAATTCCTAGCAATTACTTCAATGTTAGCTCAACCTAGGAAGACTTTCTTTTATAACTAAGTTTGGAGTAGCTAGCCGAGACCTAGGTTGCTATAATGGAAACTTTTTAAGCATTATCAGCAACTACAACTATCAAAAACCAAAAAAAGCTGAGACAATCGTCTCAGTCTTTTTCTTCTGTTATAAATTGGCTTAAAATACCATTGATAAACTTACTTGATTTTTCATCAGAGAATTGCTTGGAAAGTTCAATAGCTTCATTGACCGCTACTCGCTCAGGAGTATCAAACTCTGTGATTTCAAAGATGCCTAATCGCAGGATGTTCTTTTCCACCAAGGTCAGACGCTCAACTGTCCAGCCTGCTTTCAAGTGCTGGGCGATTTTCTTATCTAATTCTTCCTTGGACTGGAGCACCCCTGTGACCAAGTTGAGTAGAAAGGCTGGGATATTGACCTCAGCATCTGTCAGCTCTTCGTCCTTATCATAAGTATAGGCAAAGCGACAAGACTCAATGGCATCCCCTTCATACTCTAGGCTCATCAAGGCCTGAAACGCCCGCTGGCGTAGCTCTCTTCTAGATTCTAACAAAACATCAGTCATTGAGGAAATCCTCATCAAACAGATCTTTCAAATCTGGTTTTGGTGATTTTTCTGGAACAATACCTGCCACATGGATATTGACAGCAGACAGCTCTACTTCAGCCATATCGTTCACAGCACTTTTGACCGCCTTTTGGATCGCAACTGCAACTGTTGGTACACTAATACCGTATTCCAGATAGAGGTAGATATCAACTGATATGTCGCCACTTTCATCCGTATGCAGAGCAACACCGCGTCCAAGCGTACGCATAGAAAGGCTATCTGACATGCTTTTATTTGCAAAAGAATGAACGCCCTCTACCTTAGCCGTAGCAATGGCAATAATTTTTTCCAAGACTCGTGGCGCAATAACGATTTCGCCTAATTGTTCGTTTGCCATAAGAATTCCTTTCTATATGAAAGATTGAAATTACGCACGAGAAACGTAAGTTCCTTCTGCTGTATTGATGACCAATTTTTGTCCAACTTCGATGAAGTCTGGTACGTTGACAACAAGACCTGTTTCAAGAGTTGCTGGTTTACCAGAACCTGTTACAGTAGCACCTTTGATAGATGGTTGTGTTTCTGTTACCACCAATTCAACAGTTGTAGGTACTGTCACACCGATCACTTCTGATCCGTAGAATTGGATTTTCACGTCTGAGTTTTCAAGGATGAATTTCAACTCGTCCTCTACATTAACGACTGGAATTTCGTATTGGTCATAAGTCTCAGTATTCATGAAATACGCAGTACCATCCATTTGGTACAAGTATTGTGCTGGTACTGTTTCGATGATAGCTTGTTCAAATTTTTCTTCTGGACGGTAGCTAGTCTCAAATGTAGAACCAGTACGAACATCACGCAATTTCATACGCATGATAGTATTTCCCTTACCTGGTTTGTGGTGACTTGCTTCCAAGACACGGATCAATTTACCATCAGCAGTTTCAAAAGTCATTCCAGCTTTCAGCTTGCTTGCTTCAATCATTTGTTTTTTACCTCTTTAATAAATAATTTACTCTTTATTCTACCATAAAGCTTGATAATTCTCAAATCACAATCAATTCTTTTGGAGCGAGGGTCAAGACCTCACAACCAGTCTCTGTAATCAGAAGGTCATCTTCGATCCGAACGCCGTATTTGCCATCCAGATAGATACCCGGTTCATCTGTCAGAACCATGCCAGCCTTGATCGGCTCTTCTGACTTACCAAAGTAAGGAATCTCATGGATATCCAGCCCAATTCCGTGGCCAATTCCGTGGCTAAAGTAAGGACCATAGCCTGCGTCGTTGATAATTTGACGAGGAATCCGGTCAAAATCAATACAGCTGAGTCCAGCTTTAGCCGCTTCTATCAGAGCCTGATTACTACGCAAGACAATGCCATAAATCTCCCGCTCTTCATCTGTCACTTGCCCCACATGAACAGTCCGCGTCATATCGCTGACATAGTGGTTGTAATAGCAACCAAAATCCATGGTCAGGGTTTCACCATTTTGAATAACCTTGTCACTGGCCACACCATGCGGCATAGCAGAACGGTAGCCCGAAGCGATGATGAAGTCAAAAGAGGCACCTGAAGCACCTAGCTGGCGCATGCGAGCATCCAAAAAGTTCATAACAGCCAGCTCTGTCGTCTGACCCGGCTTGATAAAGTCCAGCACGTCTAGGAAGGCTTGGTCCGAAATCTGACAGGCCTTGCGAATAGTCGCAATTTCTTGCTCATCCTTGATCATGCGCAAATTTTCGATAAAGGCTGTCATCGGCACCAGCTCATGACCAGCAAACACACTTTCCAGCATCTTGAAGTAAGCATAGGAAATCTCATCATCAAAACCGATTTTTGCCAACTGATCGTCTGCAATGATTTTAGCAATTTCTCCAACTGCATCCCGCGTTTCAACAATATCAAAGCCTTCAACCACGTCCTTGGCAATCAAGGTATAGCGAGAATCCGTCAAGAAAATCCGTCGTGACTTGCTGATGAAAACCGTCGCTTCTGTGCCACTAAAACCAGTCAGATAGTAAATATTCTTCAGATTGGTTACTAGGACAGCATCGCATTCTGTCTGAGCCAAGGCTGCTTCAAATTTTTCAACTCTTGATAACATGAGAAAACCTCCGTAAAATAATTCGATTGAGTATCGTAAAATAGAAATTCTGCTGATGAAGAGTCGTTACTCTTCGTCTTTTGTTTCTTTTTGCGTCTTTTCCACATTGCGCTGATAAGCCTGAATCTGTCGCTCCAACTCCCGTTCGATTGCTGGTTCTGGCGCATATTTCTCTTCCCAGTCATCTGGTTTGAGGATTTTATGGGTCACTGGATCAAAATGCGCTTTTCCATCTGGGAAAATTTTCCCCATATTGGCCTGATGAACAATATCGAAAATCCGCTCAGGATCAACTCCCATCAAGACAAAGCTACCGTAAGTAAAGTAGAGCGTATCGATCAGAGCATCCACTTGACCAACTAAGGAGATTTCTGCCTTGCTCTTGCTACGAACCTTGGCAGCAGCCTTATCTAAAGCCTCGTGCATTCTAGCCATCGACTGATCAAATTCTTCCTCTGAAGAGCTGGCAGCTCTGAGAAATTCAACTACCTCTTCCAGCTTAAAGTCAGCGCGGTGCCGTGCTTCTTCTGGTGTCCAAGCGATGGGTTCTTCCTGCGTAGACTCATCCATGACACCATGGAAGGTCTTGACCTTATTGAAGTGGTGATCGCGAGACACAAAGACTTTCTCACTGGCCAAAATACCGAAATGTTCTAGTGCCCGATGAATCCCATCCTGACTATTGCTGCTAGTCGTATGCTTGGCTACTTCCTTGACAGAGCTGGTGCCGTTTCCCATGGCAATAGACAAGCCAACTCCCGACAGCATTTCCAAGTCATTGTCTGAATCTCCGAAGGCCATGACCTGATGGATATCAAAGCCATACTCTTGACCGACTAGACGAATTCCCTCCAGCTTGGACATCCCTTGATTGATGATGTCCGCTGCATAAGGACTCGAACGAGTAAATTTCAAATGTGGGAAATCCGCTTCAATCTTTGCACTCTCAGCTGGATCCGCCAAAATCAGGACTTGATAGATAGGCTCTTGAATCAATTTCAGCAGGTCTTCTTCATGCTGAGGCAGGGCCTTACTCACAATCTTGTTAAAACCATGGCTCACCGTCCGAGTCATTTTTCTAGGAATAAACTGGGTAGCCCACTGTGAAAAAGAACTCATACCAAAGGTCATAATTTTTGAACCTTGCATGGCCTGTTCTGTTCCCAAGGAAATCTCTTTTCGGTGCTCCTTGGCATAGGCAATCAGATCACGCAGGCTCTGCTTATCAATCGGTGTGGCAGAAATGACCCTGTCCTTTGAAAAAATATACTGACCATTGTAGGTGACAGCAAAGTCTAAATCCAGCTTGTCCATAAAAGGCTTGACAAAGAAGGGGCCCCGACCTGTCGCTAAACCGACCAAAATCCCCTGTTCCTGCAAACTCTTAATGGCAGCTTCTGTCGATTTCAAGACGGTTCGACTGTCATTAATCAAGGTTCCATCTATATCAAAAAAGACGGCTTTTATTTCCATTGATTTTCTCATTCTTTCCTTTTATGATACAATAAATTATAACACAATTCGCGGAGAAGCACATCTATGAATAAGCAGATTTTAGTTTTACATACTGGTGGAACCATTTCCATGCAGGCTGACGGAAGTGGTGCCGTCAACAGCAGCCAAGACAATCCCATGAATCATGTGGCTGTTCCTTTAGATGGTATTGAAGTGACGGTAGTTGATTTCTTCAACGTTCCCAGTCCTCACATCACTCCCCAGCATATGCTAGAACTCTACCAAAAAATCAAAGCTGACGCTGACCAATACGATGGTGTAGTCATTACCCACGGAACCGATACTCTAGAGGAAACGGCCTACTTCCTTGATACCATGGACCTACCTGATATCCCTGTCGTTTTGACCGGAGCTATGAGAAGTTCAAATGAACTCGGTAGTGACGGAGTTTATAACTACCTGACTGCTTTGCGGGTAGCCAGTGACGAGAAGAGTCGAGGCAAGGGCGTTCTCGTTGTCATGAATGATGAAGTCCATGCTGCCAAATATGTCACAAAAACCCACACCACCAATGTCAGCACCTTTCAAACTCCGACGCACGGCCCTTTAGGCCTGGTCATGAAACAGGAAATTCTCTATTTCAAAACAGCAGAACCTCGCGTTCGCTTTGACCTGACTAGCATTTCAGGACTAGTTCCCATCATTCCAGCCTATGCCGGTATGAAAACAGAACTGCTTGATATGCTGGATTGGCAAAAGTTGGACGGCCTCATCATCGAAGCCTTTGGTGCAGGCAATCTGCCAAAAGAAACTGCGGAAACATTAACAGCGATGGCAGAAGCTGGCCTCCCCATCGCTCTCGTTTCACGCTGTTTCAACGGCATTGCTGAGCCTGTCTACGCCTATGAAGGCGGCGGGGTCAAGTTGCATCAAGCTGGAATCATGTTTGTCAAAGAGCTCAATGCACCGAAGGCTCGCATCAAGCTACTGATTGCCCTCAATGTCGGCCTAAGTGGTCAAGCATTAAGAGATTATATAGAAGGATAAAAAACCAAGCTTGTCTACTCGCTTGCTAGGCATTATTTCTTGATTTTCCTTTATAAATGCTGTATCCCTCGATATAAAGTTCATAAATATTCTTAGCCTTAAACGAAGTTATAAATTCAAAAAAAGAGTCTGGGACAAAAGTCCTAGACTCTTCAATTGTCTTTGGATTGTAGAGCAAGACGCAGTGGTTGAGTGGGCTCTACTACGCTGATTTCATCAGCTTTTACAGCCCTACTCAACTGTGCGGAGGTGGGACGACGAAATCGAATTCTAACGAATTACCGATTTCTGTCCCACTCTCTCTTTTTCTTGTTTTTATGAATTTGGATCATCCAGACTTCGGCCATGAAGACCTTTCTCGCGCTGAACTTGACGTAATTTTTCGGGCGTTACATCATTACCATCCTCATCAACAATCTTGATGCCTTCGATATGATGGCGAACAGAGCGACGGTAGCCTTCAATGTACTCTTCACGAAGCTTGGCTTGTTCCACTTTTTCCTCAGCAGTTAGACCTTCTGTTTTTTTCTTTTTAGCCAGTTCATTAATACGGGCAATTTTTTTAGGATCCATGATTCTACCTCTCTCTTACCTTTTATTTGGTATTAATCTGATTAAACTGCGCCAGCTGTCCCGCTTTGGCCGTCAAAGACGCCAGGAGAGCTAGGCGGTTGTTACGCACAGCTTCATCTTCTGCCATGACCATGGTATGGTCAAAGAAAGCGTCAATAACTGGACTGAGAGCAAAGAGTTGGTCCAGATTGGCAGCTAAGTCAGGCGTCAGCTCCACTTTTTCAATAGCAGCTGCCAAGTCTTTTTCCTCTTGATTTTCAAAGAGTGCTGGATTGACAGCTGTCTGCCCTTGGGCTTTCTCAGCAAGATTGAAGACACGAGACAGGCTTTCGACTGCTGACTTAAAGTTGTCTTCCTGAGCTTTTTCTGCTAGAAGCGCTGCTGTTTCTACCAAATCGCGTACGACGAAGTGAGTGCTTTGAAGAACAGACGTAACAATGTCTTTCGGAATGCCTCGATCCATCATTTTCTCAACACGGGCACGGAAGAAGTCTAGCACGGCCTCTTGATTGTCATAGCTTAGACTATCAAACTTGAGTTCGTAAAGTCGACCAAGAAGCTGAGCCAAGTCAATGTTCCAGCCAAACTTGTCCAAGATACGCACGACACCCTGAGTCGCACGGCGCAGAGCATAAGGGTCATTGGAACCGCTCGGAATCAGTCCAACTGAGAAGAAGGACAGAATGGTGTCCAGCTTATCAGCCAGAGCCAAGACTGCTCCGACCTTGGTATCAGGTAATTCGCCATCGGCTGAAGTCGGCATATAGTGCTCCCGAATGGCAGCTGCCACCGCAGCATTCTCACCAGCCAGAAGAGCATACTTCTCACCCATGATACCTTGCAGCTCATCAAATTCCCCAACCATACCAGTCAGCAAGTCAAACTTATAAATAGCCGCTGCACGAGCCAAGTCGGCTGTCTCATCAGCATCCAATCCTGCTTCTTGCGCCAAGAGAGCAGCAATCTTGCCAGTCCGCTCCATGTGCTCTGCCAGAGAGCCAATCTTTTCGTGGAAGGTCACATTGCTCAGCTTTTCAACCAAGTCGGCAATAGCCAGTTTTTGGTCTTCCCGCCAGAAGAATTCCCCATCTTCCAGACGAGCCACCAAGACTTTCTCATTTCCCTTGATGACATTTTCTAAGTGCTCTGCATTTCCGTTGCGGACAGAGATAAAGTGTGGCAAAAGCTTGCCTTCAGCATCGCGCACAACAAAATAACGCTGGTGCTCTTTCATGGAAGTTACCAAGACTTCCTCAGGCACCTCTAAGTATTTGGCGTCAAAATTACCTAAGAAAGCAGTTGGATATTCTACCAGATTCAACACTTCATTGAGCAAGTCTTCGTCAATTTCGATAGAAACTCCGTGCTCCTCTTCCAGTGCTCGAATCTGCTCGACAATCATATCACCCCGTTCAAGAGGACTGGTAATGACAAACTGAGCCCGCAAGTCATCTTCATAGGAATCCGCTGAAGCAATCTCCGTTTCTTGCCCCAAGAAACGGTGTCCTCGGCTAGTACGGCCGCTCTTGATATCCAAGAAATCCAAATCAAAGGCCTGCTCATCTAGGAGCACAGTCAAGGTGTGAACTGGGCGGATGTATTCAAAGGTGTTGTTGGCCCAGTGCATGCTGACAGGGAAGGTCAGAGCTTGCAGAACTTCCGTTACTGCTGGGATGATTTCTTCTACCGGACGGCCGATTTCTTCCTTGGTCACATAGACGTATTCTTCCCCCTTGATTTCACGGAAAGTAATGTCCTCAACCGTCAAGCCCTTGCCACGGACAAAGCCTTCTGCAGCCTTGGTAAAGTTGCCATCTGCGTCCAGAGCAATTTTCTTAGAAGGACCTTTGAAATCTTCGGTCAAATCAGACTGCTTGTCCGCCAAGCCAACCACGCGCACCGCCAGACGACGAGGTGTGGAGAACATTTCAATTTTCTCAAAGGTCAGACGATGGTCTGTCAGGAAGGCTCCCATCTTGTCGCGCAGCTGCTTCATGCTCGGAGTTACGACATAGGCTGGCATTTCCTCCAAGCCTAATTCAACTAATAAATTTTTTACCATGATTATTCTCCCTCCTCTGCCAAGAGTTTCTCGCGAGTCTCTGCATCCAAAAGCGGATAACCCAGACGCTTGCGCTCAGCCACAAAGGTCTTGGCCACAACACGGGCCAGATTACGAATACGGGCAATGTAACCAGCCCGCTCTGTCACAGATACGGCTCCACGCGCATCCAAGAGGTTAAAGGTATGCGAGCATTTGAGAACATAGTCATAGGCTGGGTGCACCAGATGCTCGTCCAGACAGCGCTTAGCTTCCGCTTCAAACTTCTCAAAATTCCCCAAGAGCAAGTCTTGGTCGCTGACCTCAAAACTGTACTTAGAATGCTCATACTCAGGATGAGTGAAAATTTCGCCGTACTTAACGCCATCAGCCCACTCAATGTCGTAAACAGAGTCCACTTCTTGGATATAAGAAGCCAGACGCTCCAGACCATAAGTCACCTCAGCAGTCACCGGATGAGTTGGCAGACCTCCGACCTGCTGGAAGTAAGTAAACTGAGTGATTTCCATACCATCCAGCCAGACTTCCCAGCCCAGACCAGCCGAGCCAGTTGACGGATTTTCCCAGTTATCCTCAACAAAGCGGATGTCGTGCTCCAACGGATTGATGCCCAAGAGCTCCAAAGACTGCAAGTAAAGTTCTTGGATATTGCTTGGAGAAGGCTTCATGACCACCTGAAATTGATGGTGCTGGTAAAGACGGTTGGGATTTTCCCCATAGCGCCCATCTGCTGGCCGGCGAGACGGCTCTACATAGGCCGCGTTCCAAGGCTCTGGCCCAATAGCCCGCAGGAAGGTATAGGGACTCATCGTTCCCGCCCCCTTCTCATTATCATAAGCCTGCATGAGCATGCAACCCTGATCATTCCAGAACTGCTGTAAAGTCAAAATAATTTCTTGAAACGTTAACTTCTTAGACATTTTTACTCCTTTAGTTTGTTTATATTTCTTTGTCTATTATTTTCTGCTGTATGAACCAATCCAACAAGGGAAGTGTTTTATCTGTGTTTGCCCACCGATGATAAGAATCAAAGACCGCTTGCACACTGCCTAGATTTTCTACTAGCTTGTCGACTGTCAAAAAACTGCGCCAGTATTCGTAAAAAATACTAGCATAATTCCCTTGATAAGTTGAAGTGCCGAAATCATTCAATGAGTGCCAACCGTGCTTTTTCTGAAAGAGCTCAACAAGAGACTGATTACAAGCTTTTTCCACTCGAAATTCCTCATCTGTAAAGAAATACTTGCGGCTAATATACTCAACCATCCCTTCTTCAAACCAGATATAGGCACCGTATCCATCAAAGTCATCTAAAAAATGCTCCGACCAATGAGCTAACTCATGGCCCACAATCTGCAAGAGAGAATTTTCAGACAAAGACTGATAGTGGTTTGCTATTGCTCGAGTTTGGTGAGAGGTCTCGTAATTCTCCAACTGAAGGAGATATAAATCTTTCCAAACCGTCAATTCGGGAGTCATAACCATCCGCCTATCATTTGTATAGGCTGGTACAGGAATTTCCCGAATGATCTGCGTAGCAGAATCAAAATCGGACCAAATGATGGCTTGCGGCAAATCATAAACCGCAAACTCGTCTTTTAAAAAAGCCAGATAATCCTGCAACTTTGCGGCATTCTTTGCGACGAAATCTCGAAAAGCTGCTAATTGGTTCTCGTCTTTTACAAGATAAAGGTTCTCCACGAATCTCCTTTCTTTCGAACAATAGGCTCAATACACAAAAGAACCACATCCGACAGTCCTAGGCTATTCACCTAGGGGCGTCAAGACGCGGTTCCACCCTAATTTATTACTTCATTACTTTTGAAATTATAACCGAAAGCGCCATCTGCACTGCTTCCTTATCTGGCTCCCACCAATCCAGACTCGCTAAAAAGTAGACAATGAGAATTCTCTCTGTAAAAGATTATAGCAGATAATAGATGATTTGTAAAATACTTCTTGAGCTTCAGCTATAAATTTTTCCTATATAAATTTGCTTTCTATCAATCTAGTAGATAAGCATTTTCATAGAAATTTTCAACAACTTTCATATATTAACCTAGTTACATTGATAATCTAATCTTCATCTAATTATTTAGTGAGAAGAAAAGATCAAAAAAGACTGATATAACAGCGTTTCCTAAGGGAAATAGAATTTGAAAATGATTGTCGCTTCGATTCAGGTACTTGCATTTTTCATGAAAACGTTTTATAATAATAGTTAGCCTTAAAGTTTTCTTAAACTTAAGTCAAACATTTTATAAGGAGGAAAAACAATAATGAGTATTGGAATCATTATTGCCAGCCACGGTGAATTTGCTGCCGGCATTCATCAGTCAGGTTCTATGATTTTTGGTGAGCAAGAAAAAGTTCAAGTTGTAACTTTCATGCCAAACGAAGGTCCTGATGATCTGTATGCAAAATTCAATGACGCTGTGGCTTCGTTTGATGCGAACGATGAGGTATTGGTCTTGGCTGACCTTTGGAGCGGGTCTCCATTTAACCAAGCTAGCCGTGTCATGGGTGAAAATCCAGACCGCAAGTTCGCTATTATTACAGGTTTGAACTTGCCTATGCTAATTCAAGCCTACACAGAGCGCATGATGGATGCAAACGCTGGCGTAGATGCTGTCGTTGCAAACATTATCAAGGAAGCTAAGGAAGGCGTAAAAGCACTTCCAGAAGAACTAAATCCAGTCTTAGAAAGCGCTGCTCCTGCTACTGCACCAGTTGCTCAAGCAGCTATCCCAGAAGGAACTGTTATCGGAGACGGCAAGCTCAAAATCAACCTTGCTCGTATCGATACTCGTTTGTTGCATGGACAAGTTGCAACAGCTTGGACTCCAGATTCAAAAGCAGACCGTATCATCGTTGCTTCTGACTCAGTAGCTAAGGATGAACTTCGTAAAGAACTCATCAAACAAGCTGCACCTGGTAATGTTAAAGCAAACGTTGTTCCAATTGATAAGCTGATTGCTGTTTCAAAAGATCCACGTTTCGGTAATACGCACGCTCTTATCTTATTTGAAACTCCACAAGATGCCCTACGCGCTATCGAAGGCGGTGTGCCAATCAAGACTCTCAACGTCGGCTCAATGGCTCACTCAACTGGTAAGACAATGGTCAACAACGTTCTGTCAATGGACAAGGACGATGTGGCTACTTACGAAAAATTGCGTGATCTCGGAGTTGAATTCGACGTACGTAAAGTACCAAATGACTCTAAGAAAGATTTGTTTGACTTAATTAACAAAGCCAACGTTCAATAATCTGAACCGTTTCGCTCTCATATTATTATGAAAGGATTTAAAACATGTCTATTATTTCTATGGTTTTAGTAGTCTTTGTTGCCTTCCTAGCTGGTCTTGAAGGTATCTTGGACCAATTCCAATTCCACCAACCATTGGTTGCATGTACCTTGATCGGTCTTGTAACTGGTAACTTAACTGCTGGTGTTATCCTTGGCGGATCTCTTCAAATGATCGCTCTTGGTTGGGCTAACATCGGTGCTGCCGTTGCTCCTGACGCTGCCTTGGCTTCAGTTGCTGCTGCTATCATCATGGTTCAAGGTGGAGACTTCACTGACAAAGGTATCACAGTTGCAACTACAATCGCGATTCCTCTTGCCGTAGCGGGTCTCTTTCTTACTATGATCGTGCGTACTATCTCTGTTGCCTTGGTTCACGCTGCAGACTCTGCTGCTAAAAAAGGGGATTTTGCTAGCGTTGAACGCGCGCACTTTGTAGCTCTCCTTCTTCAAGGACTTCGTATCGCTATTCCTGCAGCCCTTCTTCTTGCTATCCCTGCAGAAGCAGTGCAAAAATTGCTTGCTATGATGCCTGATTGGTTGGCAGGCGGTATGGCTGTCGGCGGGGGAATGGTTGTTGCCGTTGGTTACGCTATGGTTATCAACATGATGGCAACTCGCGAAGTATGGCCATTCTTTGCTATCGGTTTTGCTCTTGCAGCTGTTAGCCAATTGACTTTGATTGCCCTCGGTGCTATCGGTGTAGCAATCGCCCTTATCTACCTCAACCTTTCTAAGAAAGGCGGAAACGGTGGTGGCGGTTCTGCTACATCTAACGACCCAATCGGCGATATCCTAGAAGACTACTAAGAAAGGAGCTGCTATATCATGACTGAAAAAATTCAATTATCTAAATCAGACCGTCAAAAAGTTTGGTGGCGTTCTACTTTCTTGCAAGGTTCTTGGAACTATGAACGTATGCAAAACTTGGGTTGGGCTTATTCTTTAATTCCAGCTCTCAAGAAACTTTACACTAAAAAAGAAGATCAAGCTGCTGCTCTTGAGCGTCACTTGGAATTCTTCAATACTCACCCATACGTTGCTGCTCCAATCATCGGTGTGACACTTGCCCTTGAAGAAGAAAAAGCAAATGGTGCAGAAATTGACGATGCAGCTATCCAAGGGGTTAAAATCGGTATGATGGGACCTTTGGCTGGTATCGGTGACCCAGTCTTCTGGTTTACAGTTCGCCCTATCCTTGGAGCGCTCGGTGCTTCTCTTGCTATGTCAGGAAATATCATCGGTCCACTTCTCTTCTTCGTTCTTTGGAATGCGATCCGTATGGCCTTCTTGTGGTACACTCAAGAATTGGGTTACAAGGCTGGTTCTGAAATCACTAAAGACATGTCTGGTGGTATCCTTCAAGACATCACTAAAGGTGCTTCAATCCTTGGTATGTTTATCTTGGCTGTTTTGGTAGCACGCTGGGTAAACGTTAGCTTTGCGCTTCAATTGCCATCTACAAAACTCTCTGAGGGAGCTTACATCAACTTCCCTAAAGGTGCCGTAACTGGTGAGCAACTTCAAAAAATCTTAGGTGATGTTGCAGGTGGATTGAGCTTGACTCCTGAAAAAGCAAATACCCTTCAAGGACAAATTAACTCTTTGATTCCAGGTTTGATGGGACTTCTCCTTACCTTCCTATGCATGTGGTTGCTTAAGAAGAAAGTTTCTCCAATCACAATCATCATCGGACTTTTCGTTGTTGGTATCGTTGCCCGTCTTATTGGTTTGATGTAATTAAAAAGAAGGTTTCGGCCTTCTTTTTATTGTGGTATAATAGCTATAGTATTTAAAAGGGAGATGTTCTATGGCACAATCGCAAAATAAATCGATTGACTTTCAAACGACAGGAGTTTCCTATCTGGGTTTGGGTGGCAAGGTTGGGAAGTTTTTGGTCGGTGATGTCGCACTGGAATTCTACGCTGATGCCAATGTAGAAGACTATATCCAGCTTCCTTGGTCTAGCATCCAGCAGATCGGTGCCAATGTCTCTGGGAAAAATGTCAGTCGCCATTTTGAAGTCTTTACAGATAAGGGCAAGTTTCTCTTTGCCTCCAAGGACACTGGAAAGATTCTCAAAATTGCACGGCAACATATCGGGAACGAGAAAGTCGTCAAATTGCCTACTTTGATTCAAACAATTGGCCAATTCATTAAAAATCTATTTGCAAAAAAATAGAAAATCCTGTATAATCTAGGAAACGGATAAGTAAGACTACGTCTTCTTTCAGAAAGTCTGCGGGTGCTGCGAGCAGATAGGAGTCTAGTGTGAAATTCTACCGTTGTAAGACAACTACATACATAATCAAGTGCACACCTGTGAAGTTGGATGGAACCGCGGCCTAGCCGCTCCAACAGTTTCCTTGGTGTGCTTTTATTTTTTGGAGGTTTTATGTTAGATTTAAAACGTATTCGGACAGACTTTGATGCTGTCGCAGAGAAATTAGCTACCCGTGGCGTAGCAGCTGATGTGCTCAATCAAATGAAGGAAATTGATGAGCAGCGACGTGATTTGCTGGTGAAAGTAGAAAATCTCAAAGCAGAACGCAACACTGTTTCTGCAGAGATTGCCCAAGCCAAACGCAACAAAGAAAATGCAGATGACAAGATTGCAGCAATGCAAAAACTATCTGCTGAAATCAAGGACTTGGATGCTACTTTGGCTGAATTAGATGCTAAGTTGACCGAGTTCACTACAACCCTGCCAAACATTCCGCATGATAGCGTGCCAGTCGGGGCAGACGAGGATGACAATGTAGAGGTCCGCCGCTGGGGTACACCTCGCCAATTTGATTTTGAAGCTAAGGCACACTGGGATTTGGGCGAAGATTTGGATATCCTGGACTGGGAACGTGGCGCAAAAGTTACTGGAGCCCGCTTCCTCTTCTACAAGGGCTTGGGTGCTCGATTAGAGCGTGCTATCTACAACTTCATGCTGGATGAGCATGGCAAAGAAGGTTATACAGAAGTCATCACTCCCTATATGGTCAACCATGACTCTATGTTTGGTACCGGGCAATATCCTAAGTTCAAAGAAGATACCTTTGAGCTAAGCGATACCAACTTCGTTCTAATTCCGACTGCTGAAGTTCCACTGACCAACTACTATCGAGACGAAATTCTAGACGGCAAAGACTTGCCAATCTACTTCACAGCTATGAGCCCATCATTCCGTTCTGAAGCTGGTTCTGCTGGTCGTGACACACGTGGTCTCATCCGCCTGCACCAATTCCACAAGGTTGAAATGGTAAAATTTGCCAAGCCAGAAGAATCTTATGAAGAGCTGGAAAAAATGACTGCCAATGCAGAAAACATCCTGCAAAAGCTCAATCTGCCTTACCGCGTTGTTGCCCTTTCTACTGGCGACATGGGCTTCTCAGCTGCTAAAACCTACGACTTGGAAGTCTGGATTCCAGCTCAGAACACCTACCGTGAAATCTCTAGCTGCTCTAACACAGAAGATTTCCAAGCTCGTCGTGCCCAAATTCGCTACCGTGACGAAGCAGATGGCAAGGTCAAACTCCTCCACACTCTCAACGGGTCTGGACTGGCTGTCGGACGCACAGTCGCTGCTATCTTGGAAAATTACCAAAATGAAGATGGTTCTGTGACCATTCCTGAAGTCCTACGTCCTTACATGGGTGGCTTAGAAGTCATCGCACCAAAATAAACAATGAAAGGTCCGAAACAATCGGACCTTTTCTTATTCTAGTTGAGGAGAAATCCAACAGTTCAAAAAAAATAAAGGAAATATAGGATTTTCTACTTTAAAAAGGTATGACAATCGTCATACCTTTTCTGTTAGTTAACGTGACTTGCTAACTCTTCTTGAGCTTTTTTAGTTGATTCTTCTTTTTCTTTTTCCCATTTTTTCAAAGCTTTTTGATAATCAGCTACTGTCAGAACCTTATCTTGAAGCTCCATTCCCTTAAATACATAGGTATCGCCCTTGATACCTACATAAGAGTAGGCTTTGGTAAATGGTACGACCTTTTGAACCATTGGTGAAGCACCTGCAGAAATAGATGGGATGACAATAGAACTATCTGTTAACCAAGCCTGCGCTGCTGCATACTTGGTATAGCGAGCATTGGTATCTTGCTTTTCTGCATCTGCCTGATCCAAAAGCGCTTTGTAGTCCGTTAAACCAACCTTGGAAGCAAGGTCTTGGTTTTGGCCTTTTGTCAGACCAATATTGTCCAAGATATCCCCTGTCTCTGGGTTAAAGATATTCAAATAAGTCACTGGATCTTGATAGTCCGCTGACCAACCAGACATATTAAGGTCATAGTCCTTTTGGGCAGCTGTTTCTGCAAAGTAAGTAGAGTTATCAAAATCGTCTGATGACATTTGATGCACGTCAATCACAACGTTTTCTTGGCCTAGAGCTGCCTCAACAGATTGTTTGAAGGAATTCGTCCGCTGCACCATGATTTTATCAGTTTGGTCAACTGGTACATCTAGATGAATTGGGAATTCAATTCCCTGTGCTTGCAAAGCTTCTTTGGCTTTAGCAAATTCTGCCTTGGCCTTTTCTGGGTTGTAAATGCTATCTTGGGCA
This sequence comes from uncultured Streptococcus sp., assembly GCA_963523365.1. Lineage (GTDB taxonomy): Bacteria > Bacillota > Bacilli > Lactobacillales > Streptococcaceae > Streptococcus. Next base: position 7,154 of record CAURCE010000006.1, on the reverse strand, counting down.
TCAGCTAATTTGACACCTTGCCATTCATCCCCATAAGAAGCCAGCTGTGATTCAACAACATCCGAGAAATCCTTGCCATCTACTTGCACAAAACTAGGAGGTACAAGCAGGCTTCTGATGATCTTCGTTGCTCCTTCATTACCATTCATCTGGGCACCAAAGGATTTACGGTCAAAAGCAAAGTTGATTGCTTGGCGGAAGTCCTTATTTTGAATTGCTTCTTTGCTGGCAGCTTTTTGGGCATCTGTCTTAGAAGTGTGGCTATAAGCCTGACGATTCAAGTTAAAGGCATAGAAATAGCTAGTTGAGTTTTGTGGAGTAAAGATGATGTTGTCTTTATATTTCTTTTCTACTGATGCATAGTTTGAGCTAGTCGGATAGAGACGAGCTTGTGTGTAAGCACCATCAGTAAAGTTACGGATCAATGACTCCTGGTCAGAACCATCATAGTAAGTCAGCTTGACATCTTCGATCTTCACATTATCCTTGTCCCAATAGTTTTGGTTTTTAGAATATTCGATAACAGACTTAGAAGTAAATGACTTTAATACATATGGACCATTGTAGAGGATACCGGAAGGTTTCACGGTACCAAAGTCCTTGCCTTCCTTCTTCAGAAATTCTTCGTTAATCGGGAAGAGAATGCCCATGGTTGTCTTAGAATTCCAGTAGCTTTCTGGCTGATTCAGGGTGTATTGGACCGTATAGTCGTCGATTGCCTTGACACCTACAGTAGAGAAATCATTGCTTTCTCCTTTGATATAAGCATCTAATCCCTTGATAGAGTTTTGCACGATTGGTAATGCTTCTGATTTTTCATCTGCAGCGTGCTTGAGCCCTGTGACAAAGTCTTGTGCCTTGACAGCAGCATACTCTTCACCTTCTGCTGTGTACCATTTTGCATCCTTACGCAACTTATAAGTATAAGTTAGGCCATCTTTAGACACAGTCCAGTCTTCAGCCAATGAAGGGATAAGATTCCCATACTGATCATTTTCTAAAAGACCATCGACCAAATTGGCAATAACGTCAGAAGTAGAGGAGCGATTGGAGTTTACATAATCCAATGTATCTGGATCTGTATTATAGACATAAGAATATGTCTTTGCCGAGCTGGTGCTTGACTTGCCACAAGCAGCTAAGAATAGCGCTGATGCTGCAACCAAACCAGTAATAGCCAACCATTTAGATTTTTTCATGAGCAAATCTCCTTCTTTAGATTATGTATTATTATACATCATTTCTAGACAAAAACAAGTCTTATTTAAGAAAATTTTAAAATTCTATGCATTTTTCTTATTTTTATTGAAACAAAGTATAGGAAAATTTTTATGCATTTTCATATATTTTCATAAAAATACAAAAAATATTATAAATAATAACCTGTTCAATATTTTACAAGGATTCTTGAATAGGATTATCAAAAATATCGGCTTTTTTATGTTACAATAGATTTATTACTAATCTAGGGGAAAGAAATGAAAAAATTTTTTGTATTCCTACTGCTATTCTTTGGTCTGATTGCCAAGCCTGTTCTAGCAGATGACTATGAAATTACCGCTAAAAGCGCCATTGCTGTCGATGCAAACTCAGGAAAAATCCTCTATGAAAAAGAGGCTACAAGCCCACTAGAAGTCGGTGCTATTACTAACATCTTGACTGCTTATCTGGTTTACGAGGCCATTGCTGATGGTAAATTGAGCCTAGAAACTGAGGTTGATATCTCTGATTATGCTTACCAGCTGACAGTAAATCCCTCTATCGCGAACCTGCCTCTGGAAGCGCGACGCTACAAGGTAAAGGACTTGCTGAATGCCTCTCTTTTGGCCAGTGCCAACAGCGCTACCATTGCTCTGGCAGAAAAAGTTGGTGGAAGTGAAGAAAATTTTGTCAAAATGATGAAAGCCAAACTCAAGGAATGGAATATTTCTGATGCAACTATTGTAAATGCTACTGGTACAGATATTCGTTTACTAGATGGTTCGCTAGAAACTACCAATACCGAAGAGGAGTCCGCAGAGAATTCTAAAAGCAAGAAAAAACAAGAAACTGTCAATAAGTTCAGTGCTTATGATATAGCTGTGATTGCCTCACATCTGATTGATGACTACCCAGAAGTCCTTAGCATCACTTCCAAATCTCATGTAAATTTTGCAGGAATCCAACTAGAAAATCCCAACTTAATGTTGGAAGGTTCTCCTAGTTTTCGGACAGGAGTGAAGGGTTTGAAGACAGGAGGATCTGAGCAGAATGGTGTTTCATTTGTCGGTGTGACAAGTGAAAAAGGGATGCGATTGATCACAGTCGTTTTAGGGGTCGCACAGGAAGATAACGACCCTAATACCCGTTTTGGCGTTACATCTAGCCTAATGACCTACGTTACACAAAATTTTTCTCCGACAGTCTTGGTCAAAAAAGGCGAACGATATAATAACTCACAAGTAGCCATTAGAGACAGCCAAGAGGATAAGGTCGCTGCAGTTGCTAGTGAGGACCTGGTAATCCTAGAACGGATAGCCAACCAGGCTGAACATAAAGTCACCTTTACTCCAAGTCCACAGGAGCTGCAGGCACCTTTGAAAAAGGGTAGTGTAGTGGGCACCCTCACTTATACAGATTCTGAACCTATCGGCCAGGGCTACATCGAAAATAAGAAAACTTCTATTTCTATGGTCACAGAAAAAAAGGTTGAAAAAGCGATCATTTTCAAAGTCTGGTGGAACGATTTTATCCGCTTTGTCAATGAGAAGTTATAAAAGAATAATTAAAAAGAAGAGCTTCATCAGCTCTTCTTTTTTTAAGGTCCTTTAGCAGCTTTTCGAAAACTTCCTCTTTCAAATAGGGAAGTCACTACATCGCTGCTGATATCTTATCCTTCAAAATAAGGTAAAGCAGTATCGCTATCAAGGGGATGATCAGGAATAGCTTCTTCCAGCACAGCTCGCCAACCAGCCACTAGCTCTTGGAAACTGAGACTTGACATTGGTGAATCTGTCCTGATTTTGCGTCCAAACCAAGCTGTTGTCTGCGTTTCAAACTGAAGCATCGCATAATCAATCAAGGGAACACCCGCAGCCTGAAACTCCGAGTTCACTGCCTTGGCTACTTCTGGAGCTTGAGGAAGTAACTGCTTCTCCAATTTTTGCACAACTTCATCATCCATTTCTCTATATGACACGAGTTGCCCAGCTACTTGATAAAATAGTTCAAAGGTTTCTTGACCTTGCTTAAAATTGACAAGAACGAAGGCACGCTCCACTTTGTCCAGTCCGCCTACTGCTTTGATAGCATTGATCAAAAGATTCTGTTCCATTTGAAACCAGAAGTTATTGGTCTCTTCTTCCAGATTGATCGTCCAAGCTTGATCTAACTCTTCTAAAGCAGCCTCACCTTTATTTACTTCTTCTATTTTGCCAAATAAACGTTTTAAAATACCCATTTTATCCTCCAAATAGCATTTGTGTAAATTCCTTGTTCACTTAACTACTACCAGTCAGACCCACAAAGTATTAGATGGCCAGCCAAAGGTACATATTACCTTCTCCAACCATTCATCTATAGAGATGCCAAAGCTTTTATCCGACGGATCCTTCCATTTCATAGCTAATCAAGCGGTTCAGCTCAACAGCGTATTCCATTGGCAGTTCCTTGGTGAAAGGCTCGACAAATCCCATGACAATCATTTCAGTCGCTTCGGACTCCGACAAGCCACGGCTCATAAGGTAGTAGAGCTGCTCTTCGGAAATCTTAGAAACTTTAGCTTCATGTTCCAAAGCTACCTGCGAGTTGTGGATTTCATTAAATGGAATGGTGTCTGATGCAGACAAATCGTCCATGATAATAGTATCACACTCGATATGGCTGACAGATTTCTTAGAATTACGAGCAAAGGTAACTTGGCCACGGTAGTCTACCTTACCTCCGCCCTTGGCAATGGACTTGGAAACAATAGATGAGCTAGTATGTGGCGCATTGTGAATCATCTTAGCCCCTGTATCCTGGTGCTGACCAGCATTGGCAAAGGCGATAGAAAGCATGGTTCCACGCGCCCCTTCTCCATCAAGGTAAACAGATGGGTACTTCATGGTTGTTTTGGCGCCCAAGTTTCCATCAATCCACTCAACCGTCGCATCTTTCATAGCCCGCGCTCGTTTAGTTACAAGGTTGTAGACATTGTCAGACCAGTTTTGGATGGTTGTATAACGCATATAAGCTCCATCCAAGGCAAAGATTTCTACAATAGCCGCATGCAAGCTGTTACTTGAATAAGTAGGAGCTGTACATCCTTCTACGTAGTGAACACTTGCTCCCTCATCAACGATAATCAAGGTCCGTTCAAACTGACCGGAATTTTCATTGTTGATACGGAAATAGGTTTGTAGCGGAATATCCACTTTGACACCTTTTGGCACATAGATAAAGGTACCACCAGACCAGACGGCGGAGTTGAGAGCTGCTAGCTTGTTATCTGTTGGAGGGACCAGCTTAGCAAAATACTGCTTGAAAAGCTCTGGGTATTCCTTAAGAGCCGAGTCTGTATCCGTAAAGACGATTCCTAGCTTTTGGAACTCTTCCTTCATATTGTGATAAACCACTTCAGACTCATACTGGGCCGCCGCACCAGCCAGGTAAGCTCGCTCTGCTTCTGGGATCCCAATCTTCTCAAAGGTTTCCTTAATCTTCTCAGGCACTTCATCCCAGCTTCTAGCAGGCTTATCAGAGGCCTTTTGGTAATAAATCAAGTCATCAAAATTAATTTCTGACAAATCCGGCCCCCAAGTCTGCATCGGCATCTTCTTAAAAGCCTCGTAGGATTTGAGACGGAAATCCAGCATCCATTCTGGTTCATCCTTGGCTGCAGAAAGCTCACGAATGACCGCTTCATTCAGCCCTTTCCCTGTTGAGAGGACAGGTTCAACATCGTCATGGAAACCAAACTTATACTCTCCGAGATCAATCGGTTTTGGTTCTACTCTTTCTTCTGACATAATTTCCTTTCACATTCTTACTTTTTATCTTCTTCAATTGCTCGCTTGAGGGCATTCCAACCCAAGGTCGCACACTTAATCCGCTGCGGGAATTTGGCAACGCCAGCTAAAAAGGCTCCATCTCCCAATTCTTTCTGGCGACTGTCTTCTTGGCCCTGAACCATCTGCGAGAAGACTTCTGCTAATTCCAGCGCCTGCTCTGTTGTCTTGCCCAGAACCGCATCCGTCATCATGCTGGCCGAAGCCGTTGAGATAGTACAGCCGGAATTCACAAAGGCAATATCCTCAATCTGATTTTCAGCATTAAACTTCACAGACAGGCTGATGACATCACCACAGGTCGGATTATTGAGGACTACCTGCTCCACATCTTCCAGTTTCCCATGATGATGGGGGTGAGCCGAGTGATCGGTCACAACCGCCTTGTAAAGACTGTCTAACTTAGAAAGCGCCATTGAAAAACTCCTTTGTCTTTTCTATAGCATCTACCAGCTTGTCACAATCCGCATAGGTATTGTAGATATAAAAGCTGGCCCGCACAGTCGCTGGCACCTGCAGATAGGTGAGCAAAGGCTGAGCACAATGGTGACCCGCCCGAACAGCCACTCCTTCGTAGTCCAGAGCCGTCGCGACATCATGCGGATGGAGACCATCCAGGTTAAAGGCAATCACGCCTGAGCGCTGGGCCAAATCCTGAGAGCCATAAATGGCCAAGCCTTCCACTGCCTGCAGCTTAGGAAATACGTAGGCAATCAGATCCTGCTCATGCTGGGCAATGGCATCCATGCCCAAGTCTTCCAAATAATCAATGGCCGCCGCAAGACCGATTGCTCCTGCCATATTTGGAGTGCCGGCCTCAAACTTCCAAGGAAGCTCCTTCCATGTCGCCTCCTGCTCATAGACAAAATCAATCATCTCGCCGCCAAACTCGACTGGCGACATCTGCTCTAGCAGCTCTTCCTTGCCATAGAGAACCCCGATACCAGTCGGACCTGCCATCTTATGTCCCGAAAAGGCGAAGAAGTCTACATCCAAATCCTGCACATCAATCTTCATGTGCGGAATGGATTGAGCCCCATCTACCACCAAAATTGTTCCTTGCTGATGAACCAACTGGGCAATCTCCTTGATGGGGTTGATGACACCCAGGACATTGGAAGCATGAGCCAGAGAGACAAACTTTGTTCGCTCATTGAGCTTGGCACGGAAATCCTCCATATCCAGAGCACCGTCTTTGAGATAGACATAGACCAACTTGGCTCCAGTCTTCCTACAAGCTTCCTGCCAAGGAATGACATTGGAATGATGCTCCATGATAGAGATCAGCACTTCATCACCAGGCTGCAGACTTTCAGCCGCAAACTGAGCCACCCAATTGAGACTCGTCGTGGTTCCTCGCGTAAAGAGGACTTCTCTGCTAGAAGCCGCATTGATAAAAGAACGAACTCTTTCCCTAGCTGCTTCATAGGCCGCTGTCGCTCGCTCGGCTAGCGTATGCACACCGCGGTGGACGTTGGCATTGTCCCTAAGATAGTAGTTCTCGATAGCCGCCAGCACCTGCTTGGGTTTCTGGGTTGTCGCCGCATTGTCCAAATAAACCAAAGGCTCATCATTGACAATTTGGTCCAAAATGGGAAAATCTTGCTTGATTGCTTCTGCATTAAATCCAGACATAAAGACTCCTATCTACTTACGCGGGACAAGGCCCAGCTTTTTATCTTTTTGCGAGAATAATATCGATATTTTCAATCATTTCATCACGGACTTCTTTAACAGGGATTTCCACAATCACTGAACCTAAGAAGCCGCGCACGACCAAGCGCTCAGCTGTCGCCTTATCAAGACCCCGACTCATGAGGTAGTACATATCCTCTGGATCCACCTGGCCGATAGAAGCTGCGTGACCAGCTGTCACATCGTTCTCATCAATCAAAAGGATGGGATTAGCATCTGAGCGTGCTTGATCAGACAGCATAAGAACTCGGCTTTCCTGCTGCGCATCTGCTCCCTTAGCGCCTTTGATAATATGTCCGATACCATTGAAAGTCAAGGTTCCTTTTTCTAGGATAACCCCGTGCTGCAGGATATTTCCGATAGAGTTGCAGCCATAATTAGTTACGCGGGTATCAATCCCCTGAACCTGCTTACCGCTTGAGAGAGCCACCA
>CAURCE010000005.1:0-46643 GCA_963523365.1 uncultured Streptococcus sp. | reverse complement strand
TCGTTGGGGTGCTGAAATCTTCCACGCTCTTAAGAAAATCCTTAAATCTCGTGGTTTGGAAACTGCCGTTGGTGACGAAGGTGGATTCGCTCCTCGTTTTGAAGGAACTGAAGATGGTGTAGAAACTATCATCGCTGCTATCGAAGCTGCTGGTTATGTTCCAGGTAAAGACGTATTTATCGGATTTGACTGTGCTTCATCAGAATTCTACGATAAAGAACGTAAAGTTTACGACTACACTAAATTTGAAGGTGAAGGAGCTGCTGTACGTACTGCTGCAGAACAAATCGACTACCTTGAAGAATTGGTAAACAAATACCCAATCATCACTATCGAAGATGGTATGGACGAAAACGACTGGGACGGTTGGAAAGCTCTTACTGAACGTCTTGGTGGTAAAGTTCAATTGGTTGGTGACGACTTCTTCGTAACAAACACTTCTTACCTTGAAAAAGGTATTGCAGAAGGTGCTGCTAACTCAATCCTTATCAAAGTTAACCAAATCGGTACTCTTACTGAAACATTCGAAGCTATCGAAATGGCTAAAGAAGCTGGTTACACTGCCGTTGTATCACACCGTTCAGGTGAAACTGAAGATTCAACAATCGCTGACATCGCAGTTGCAACTAACGCAGGACAAATCAAGACTGGTTCACTTTCACGTACAGACCGTATCGCTAAATACAACCAATTGCTTCGTATCGAAGATCAACTTGGTGAAGTTGCTGAATACCGTGGATTGAAATCATTCTACAATTTGAAAAAATAATTCATTCTAATGGAATGAAGCAAATCCCTTGAGGTTAACTCAAGGGATTTTTAATAAATAAGGGGAGATTTTTGGGATGCTTTATTTTACTCTGTATATCCTAAGCAGAGAGTGGCTAGCTTTAACTATTTTATTTCTAGGACTCTTTTTAGCTTATAGACGGAAATCATGGTCTCTGGTACTTTTGACAACTCTTTTATTTCTTTTAACCACCAGTATATGCTTATATCCTCAGTTTAGTCCATGGATTGCTTTTCCCTTTTTGTTTCTCGCTTTCTATTTATTGGTCAAAAGATATAGATGGCTTCTTTATCCTGCTCTTGCTTTAGGCTTGTTGCTATTGGCAGTTTCTCCTATTCTTGGCTATATTTTTAGAGTCTATGTTCCAGTGACCCATTATTCCTATCTTGAGGAGAAAGGGCAGACAGTAGTGGTTCGGGAAGATTATTATGGAGCATTTTTTAGTGAAAGCGATATAGAAATCACGACCTATGTAAATGGTCAACTCCCTCTTGCCAATAAGATAGTTTATGAAAAGGTTGACTTACATGATTTTAATAAGGACAAAGATGTCGATAAGGATGTTTTTCTTGCTCAACCTTTGACAAGGGAGCGATTGGAAGAATTAGAGAATTTTATGAATCGGAAATAGACTAAATAAAGCTCGATGAATCAAAAAGAGGCTGGGACAAAAGTCCTAGCCTCTCAATTGTCTTTGGATTGTCGAGCAAGACGCAGTGGTTGAGTGGACTCTACTACGCTGATTTCATCAGCTTTTACAGCCCTACTCAACTGTGCGGAGGTGGGACGACGAAATCGAATTCTAACGAATTACCGATTTCTGTCCCACTCTCATTTTTGATTAAGATTTTAGAAAAGAGACTTAACTTTGTTGATGACGTCATCGAGTCCTTTTGAATTAGCGACCAAATCTTTAGCCTTATCTAAGTATTCGCCCAGCTCATCCTTGTGGTCTTCGACAAACTTCTTAGCTGCATCAAAATCTTTCTTTTCGATCAATTCTTTTACTTGGTTAAACAATTCTACTGGATTCATCTTGAATACTCCTTTGATAATTTTCTTTTGATTATTGGAAGGTTACGCAGACAGCTTCTGGCACATAGAAATCATGAGAGATTTCTGTTAATCGGCCTGTTTCAGGATCGCGTTTGAAGACAGTTGCATTGTCCGAATCTTGGTGGACAGCGATAAGGTAGTTTTGGTCAGGTGTGATATTGAAATCGCGTGGGTTCTTGCCCTTTGTTGGCGTGATTTCAACGAGCTGTAGGCTTCCATCAGCTAGAATTTGATAAACAGCTATTGAGTCATGGCCGCGGTTAGAGCCATAGAGGAATTTTCCGTCATCAGAGATGCGGATGGCTGCAGTGCCATTAAAATCTTCAAATCCTGCTGGGAGAGTTGAGATGGTCTGTAGGTGTTCAAACTGACCAACGCCATCATAAATCAATACTTCGATGGTAGAATTTAGTTCGCAGATAAGGTAAGCAATCTTATAGTGATTATGAAAGACAATATGGCGTGCCCCGGCTCCAGCAGCACATGTGTAGGTGGCCAATTTGTTCAGTTGTCCGTCTTCCGTCACATCGTAGGTAGTGACTTGATCTGTTCCGAGGTCACAAGTAATCAGATATTGATCGGGAGTCAAGTCAGCATAGTGGACATGGGCAGAGGCTTGATTGGCATGAGGTCCTTGCCCGACATGGGTGTCTGAATCAGCCAGTTTTAAGCTGCCATCTTCTTGCTGCTTGTAGACCAGCACTTGTCCCTTGTGGTAGTTAGCCCCGTAGACAAGTCCTCTTTCATTATCTACAGCAACATAGCAAAGCGGCGCGCCTTCTTCAACCACATGATTGAGAAGTTGTCTCTTTTGGTCATAGGCCGCAATCCCGCCTTGTTCGTCTTTGGCACCAACGGTGTACAGATGATCAGCTTGGTCAAAGGCTAGATAAGTAGGGCTTGGTTCTTCGGCTACTAATTCTAAGTTTGAGAGTTGTCCTTTTTCAGTATCAAACTCTGCCTTGTAAATTCCTTTGGAAACTCGTCGGGTGTATGTTCCAAAATAAACTTTTTGAGTCATGTTTCCACCTCATTTTTTAAAATCAATCTATTATACCATAAAACGGCTTAAGAAGCTGTTTGGATAGGAAAAGTCCTGTGTTTAGAGGATAATCTCAAATTTTATCAAAAAATAGATAAAAAACAGATGGTGGGTAGGAAGGGGATAGACCACTTTGATAGAATGGAATTGTTCAAAAAAACAAATACGATCAGGAAAGCTCAAAATTCCTGTTTTCTAAAACAAAGGAGAAATCAAATGAACACAAAAAAATTCGCTATGCTTGTAACTCTTATCGGAATGTCTGTCTTCTTCCTAGCTGCATGTGGCTCTAAGACTGCTGACAATAAAGAAATTAGTGATGGGAAAAAAGTAGATTTTAAGAAAGATGCCGTTGATCAAAAAACGAAAACAGTAGACGGCAAGGAAGTGACAGAGTATACCATGCCGGACGGAAACGTGATTCAAATCCCAGCGGATGGAGAAGAATTACCAACAGATGAATCTGAATCAACTGATAAATAAAAGTTAGAACTTGTAGGTTGGAGGCAATATGTTTCAAATAAAAAAAATGAATCGTAAAACCATTCTATTGGGAAGCACGGTCATTCTTGCTTGTGCAGGGCTGGGAGGCTATGTACTTCTTAATCAGGTTAATCAACAACAAGCCATGAAAATGGTCGATAATAAGATTGATTCACTGACGGTCCAAGATGCTGTTAATAACAGTAAAAAAACAAGCCTAGTTTTATCTGGAGAAGTAGTTGCTAACAATAGTAGTAAGGTCAAGATTGACCCATCAAAAGGTGAAGTTAAGGAAGTATTCGTCAAAAATGGCGATACTGTTACACAAGGCCAGCCCCTCTTTTCCTATGTGACCTCTCAGGAATTGACAGCTCAGTCTGCTCAGTATGATGCTCAAGCTAAGGCCAATAGCATTACGGCTGCACAAACTAGCGCATCTATCAAATGGGAAACCTATAACCGAAAGCTGGCTAATCTCAATACTCTTAAGAATAAATACAATTCTAGTAAGGATGAGTCTTTGTTAGATCAGATAAAATCTGCTGAAGACGAGCTGGCTCAAGCGCTAAGTGACGCTAAGACTGCTGACAATGAAGTAACGAACGCTCAGATTGAGGCTGAAAAAGCTCAGGTGACAGCTCAAACGGAATCAGACCGCATGAAATATGATACCGTGACGGCTGATACAGCAGGAACCATTACCTCTATGAACGAAGACTTACCGACTCAATCCAAGGCTAAAAAGGAAGAAGAAACCTTTATCGAAATCATGGACAAGTCCAAAACTTTGATCAAAGGTAGCGTTAGTGAATTTGACCGTGAGAAGCTGAGTGTGGGTCAGAGAGTAGATGTCGTGGACCGTAAGGATCCTAAGAAGCGCTGGAGTGGCACCGTCACTCAGGTCGGCACTTTGACAACTGCAAATGCTGGAAATAGCAATGGTGGAAATAAACAACAGGAAAATCCCAACCAAGGCAAGTATCCTTATACTGTCGAGCTGGACCAAGGCGGTGAAATGCCACTTGTAGGCTCTCATTCTTATGTCAATGTCGTAGAAAACGCTCCTGAATCCGGCAAGGTTGTCGTCAACAAGGCCTATACTTTCAGCAAGAATGGTAAGACCTATGTCTGGAAGGTAGAGGGTAAAAAGGTGAAAATGAAGGAAGTCAAGACTAAGAAAGTCTCTGACCGTTTGGTAGAGATTACAGAAGGTTTGACTATGAAGGATACCATTTCGACGCCTAGAGAAGGCATGAAAGACGGGATGGAGGTAGGACAGAATGTTAAAGCTTAAGAACATCCACAAATCTTATCAACAGGGCAGTCAGGAATTTCCGATTTTGAAAGGAATTGATTTGCATGTGAAAGAGGGGGATTTTCTAGCGATTATGGGGCCGTCTGGATCAGGTAAGTCCACTTTGATGAACATTATCGGCTGTTTGGACAAGGCTAGCGCAGGTTCTTATCATATCGAAGGGACGGACGTCTCTGACCTGTCCGACAACCAACTATCTGATTTGCGTAATCAGAAGATTGGCTTTGTTTTCCAGAATTTCAACCTCATGCCTAAGCTGACAGCCTGTCAGAATGTTGAACTGCCTCTGACTTACATGAAAGTTCCTAAAAAAGAGAGACGCGAGCGCGCCCTAGAAATGCTGCGACTGGTCGGTCTGGAAGAGAGAAGCGACTTTAAGCCTATGGAGTTGTCCGGTGGTCAAAAGCAACGGGTAGCCATTGCGCGTGCCCTTGTGACCAATCCCAGCTTTATCTTGGGAGACGAGCCGACTGGGGCGCTGGATACCAAAACCAGTGTTCAGATTATGGAGCTTTTCAAGCAATTTAATGAACAAGGCAAGACCATTGTCATCATTACCCATGAGCCGGAAGTGGCTCAGCTTTGCAAGCAAACAGTTGTCTTGCGAGACGGTAATATAGAGACTCGGGCATTAGGATAGAAGGGGGCTATATGGAAGATATTTTTGTAGCTCTAAACTCCATCCTGTCCCACAAAATGCGCTCTATGCTGACCATGCTGGGGATTATCATCGGGATTGGCGCTATTATTGCTATCTTTTCCATCATTGAAGGAAATACAGAAAATACCAAGCGTCAGCTGATCGGTGGTAGCAATAATACCATCAAAGTCGTCTACGACAAGAAAAGCGCCATCGATCCCTCTATTCCAGAAAAATCCCAAGCTCAGAAGCCTTCCTACATTCCTTTCATGGGAGAGGATGTCTTGTCCAAAATCAAGGAAATTCCTGGAGTTAAAAATGCTTTGATGACCTATGGGGCGGACGAAAAAATTTACTATCTCAGTCAAAAGTCATCTAGCAAGGTTCAGGCAGTTTCCCAGTCGGTAGCTGATATCAAGCAGCAACGGCTGTTGGAAGGGGAAGGCTTTGACTCAGAAGCCTTCAAAAATCAAGAGCAAGTAACCTACCTAGAAAAGTCTCTTTATGATACCCTCTTTCCTAAGGGAGACGGCATCGGTAAGTACGTAGAAGTCAAGGGCAATCCTTTTAAAGTTATCGGCGTATTTGAGTCGAATGAGCAGAGTGGTTTAACCTCTGGTTCGGAAAAGGTGGCCTATATTCCTCTGCAACAATGGCATCGGATTTTTGATACTATCAATGTCAGTCCAGAAGTCACCGTTCAGACCCACAAGGCCGATGATTTGAAGAAGGTAGCCAAGAAAGTTAGTGATTATCTCAATCAGCAGATGCCTCAGTCAGACTATATGTTTGGTGTGCTAAATCTGCAAGAATTTGAGCGCCAATTGGATAACCTCAACCAGTCTAACTTTGTTTTGCTAGCGGGTATTGCCAGCATCTCCCTTTTAGTCGGAGGTATCGGTGTTATGAATATCATGCTGGTTTCAGTGACAGAGCGGACTCGTGAAATCGGGATTAAAAAGGCTTTGGGAGCTAGGCGGAAGATCATTCTCAAGCAGTTCCTGATTGAGGCAGTTATCCTGACTCTGATGGGAGGAATTATTGGCGTGGTGGCTGGTATCGCCTCTGGCTTTGCCATCACCCAGTCTCTGGCCTATCCGTATATTTTATCCCTCTTTTCTGTCTTTGTAAGTTTGCTCTTTTGTTGTATAATAGGAGTAGTATTTGGGCTCTTGCCGGCTGTGAAAGCATCCAAGCTGGATCCAATTGAAGCCCTGCGATTTGAATAAATAAAGGAGAATCAAGCATATATGCACAAGATTTTAGTAGTGGAAGACGATACTACGATTAATCAAGTCATTTGTGAATTTTTAAAAGAAAGTAACTATGCAGTTACACCAGTCTTTGATGGAGGCGAGGCTTTGCTTCAATTTGAAGCAGAGTCTTTTGACTTAGTTATTTTGGACATGATGTTGCCAACTATGAGTGGACTGGACGTCCTCAAGGAAATTCGCAAGACTTCTCAGATTCCAGTCATGATCCTGACAGCGCTAGATGATGAGTACACTCAGTTGGTCAGCTTTAACCACCTCATCAGTGACTATGTGACCAAGCCTTTCTCACCACTGATCTTAGTCAAACGGATTGAGAATATTCTGCGACGAAATACGGTTGCGTCAGAGATTACTGTTGGTGATTTGACCGTCTCTATCGATGATTGTACCGTTTACTGGCAGGAAGAAAAGATGCCTCTGACCAAGAAAGAGTATGAGATCTTGCAGGCTCTAGCCAAGAGAAAGGATCATTTAGTAACCCGTGATCAGCTCATGAATACCATCTGGGGCTACAGCGAGCTAGATAGTCGGGTGCTGGACAATCACATCAAGAATATTCGTAAGAAAATTCCAGGTATTCCTCTGAAAACCATCACTGGTATGGGTTATCAGCTTGGAGGGGAGGACACGTGAAGATTGTCAAAAAGAACTTCCTCTTGACGACTTTCATCATCTTTGTCGTTGTGACGATTGTTCTATCTACTCTCTATTTTGCCATGCCGGTTTACTACCAGCAGGTCAAGGGAGGAGAAGCCCAGCGTGAGTTTGCTCAGGTAGCCAAGCAGGTCAAGGGGAAGTCCAGCCAAGAAATCAGTGAGCTCTTGAGCAATTATAGCAAAAAGAGCAATCAGATCTGGTTCACCTTGCTGGCAAAAGACAATACGATTCTTTACCCAGCACTTGAAACGAATGGAGAAAGTTCTCTCCAGCTGACAATTGTTCCGACCATTGCCAATAGTAACTATGAAAGCAAGACTCTGTCAGAAAGCTTTTGGACGTCGGACGGCAAAGAAGTGGTCTTACGAGGCGAGTATTCTCTGCAGCCCGTTTCGGATGCCAGTCGGATCTTGCTTAATCTTTATCCCTTTGTACTATTTTTGTCGCTGAGTCTGGGTGGGCTTGCCGCCTATCTCTATAGTCGGACCTCCAGTCAGCGGATTAAGGATATCTCTTCTAGCACTCGGCAAATGACGAGCCTGCTTCCAGATGTTTCCTGTCAGGTGAAAGGGCATGACGAGATTGCTGATCTGGCTCAGGATATCAATCACTTATATGCTAACCTCCTAGCAAGTATGGAAGCTCTGCGATTAGAAAATGAGAAAGTTGCAGAAAGCGAACGCGAAAAGGCAGAATTTCTCCGAATGACTTCCCACGAACTCAAGACCCCCATCACTAGCATGATGGGAATGATTGACGGGATGATTTATGGAGTGGGTGATTTTAAAGATCGGGACAAATACCTACAGAAGTGCCGCGAAATATTGGAGGAACAATCAGGTCTAGTTCAGTCTATCCTAGCCATTTCAAAGCTAGAAATGACCATGGAGACAGAGCGAGAAATCTTCTCACTCAAAGAGCTGCTTGAAGCAAATATCAGTACCTACAAGGTTCTGGCTGATCTCAAGCATTATCAATTTAATGTCCAACTTTCAGAAACAAAAGTCCGAGGAAATAAGACCTATTTACTGAAAGCTATTAAGAATCTAATTGATAATGCCTTCCATTATACAGTAGAAGGCGGAGAAATCCTAGTTCGTTTAGAAGATGGGGTACTAATTGTAGAAAATGAAGCAGAGCGAGTGCTGGATGACTCACAGATCCAGCAGATTTTCCAGCCATTTTATCGACCAGATTACAGCCGCAATCGCAAGGATGGTGGTACGGGATTGGGTCTCTTCATCGTGCAGCAGATTTTAGAAAAGCACCATCTCACTTATCGCTTTGAAGCAGTTGAGAATAGGTGGATGCGTTTCACGATTTTTTTACCTCAAATGGAACAGATATGAGGCTGGGACAAAAGTCCTAGCCTCTTAATTGTCTTTGGATTGTCGAGCAAGACGCAGTGGTTGAGTGGGCTCTATTACGCTGATTTCATCAGCTTTTACAGCCCTACTCAACTGTGCGGAGGTGGGACGACGAAATCGAATTCTAACGAATTACTGATTTCTGTCCCACTTTCATTTTTGCTTGGATTTTTATAGGATAAATGTTTGAAAAGCACTTTTATTCAAGTTTTGTTTTAAATTTAAAAGAAAAGTGCGAAAAACGCTTACAATATCACAAAATAATTGACTATTACCTTTATTAGGAGTAAACTAATGGGGTACATTTAAAAAATATAAAAGGAGAATTCATCATGAATTTAACATTTTTAGGACTTTGTATTGCCTGCTTTGGCGTCTCATTAGCTGAAGGTTTGATTATGAGCAATCTGTTTAAAGCAGCTTCACGTCAGCCAGAAATGGTTGATCAATTAAGAAGCTTGCTCATCATGGGTGTCGCTTTTGTTGAAGGTACTTTCTTCGTTACTTTGGTTATGTCTTTCATTATCAAATAGTTTTTTCTATTTTAGAAAAGGGGGTGTCAAACCTTGGAAGAGAGTCTTAATCCGACTATTCAGCTAGGCCCAATATCCTTTGATTTGACCCTGCTTGCTATGTCACTTGTGACCGTCTTGATGGTCTTTGGCTTTATCTACTGGGGCAGTAGAAAAATGTCCATCCGACCAAAAGGGAAGCAAAACTTACTTGAGTACGTCTATGATTTTGTCATTGGCTTTACTAAAGAAAATATTGGGGAACACTACATCAAAGATTATTCTTTGTTTATGTTTGCCTTGTTTCTTTTTATTGCAGTTGCCAATAATATCGGTTTGATGGCTAAAATTCAAACCACCAATGGCTACAATCTCTGGACCTCACCGACGGCAAATTTGGGCTATGACCTAGCCTTGTCTTTTATCATTACATTGATTAGTCATGTGGAAGGGATCCGTCGTCGTGGTTTTAAAGATTACTTAAAAGCTTTTGCAACACCTGGATTTATGACTCCAATGAATATCTTGGAAGAATTTACCAATTTTGCCTCCTTAGCTCTGCGGATTTTCGGAAATATCTTTGCAGGGGAAGTTTTGGCTGGCTTGTTGCTTACCTTGTCACAACAAGCATTTTATTGGTATCCAGCTGCTTTCCTAGGTAGTATGTTATGGACAGCCTTCTCGATATTTATTTCATGTATCCAGGCCTATGTCTTTACCATGCTGTCTTCGATGTATATCGGTAAGAAAATAAACGGTGAAGAATAGTAAGTAGAAAGGAAGAAAAGGAATGCACGTAACTATCGGTGCCATTATTGGTGACTTTATTCTCATCGCTGGTTCCTTCCTTTTATTAATTTTTTTAGTAAAGAAGTTTGCCTGGGGCAATATTACCAGTATCTTAGAAGAACGTTCTAAAAAGATTACGGATGATATTGACGGGGCTGAGTCAGCCCGTAAAAAGGCTGAGGAACTTGCGCAAAAACGTGAGAATGAATTAGCAGGAAGTCGTCAGGAAGCAACGACGATTATTGAACATGCTAAGGAAACAGCTGAAAAAAATAAGGCTGGAATTTTAGCGGATGCAGCTGAAGAAGCTGGACGTTTGAAAGCAAAAGCCAATCAGGAAATTGCTCAAAGCAAGGCAGAAGCCTTGAATAGCATTAAAGACGATGTGGCTGACCTAACAGTAAGTCTTGCAAGTAAGATCTTGAGCCAGCAGCTTGATACAAAAGCACACAGTGAGCTCATTGATCGTTATATTGATAAATTAGGAGATGCTTAATGGACAAAAAGCACTATGCGGTAATTGAAAAATATACCTTGCCTTTTGTTCAATTAGTATTTGAAAAAGGTCAGCAACAAGATGTTTTTGAAAAACTAAGCCAAATTAGGGCCGTGTTTGAGGAAACAAATCTTGCTGACTTTTTATCACATATTGGCGTTGATGAGGGAGAAAAGGAGAAGGCTCTTCGACTTTTTCAAAACTCAGATTCACAGCTGATTGATAACTTTATCGAAGTCGTTATTCTCAATCATCGAGCAGATTTGTTCTACGATATGTTGGTAGAAATTCAGCATCAGATTGAGAAACAAAGCAATGAATTTGAAGTGACGGTTAAATCTGTTCAAGCATTGACAGACAGTCAAAAAGAAAGATTGAAACCAATGATTGAGCAAAAAATGGGCCTCAAGGTTCGCTCGCTCAAGCAGGAATTGGATGCCAGCCTGATTGGTGGCTTCGTCATTTCAGCCAATAATAAGACAATTGATGCAAGTATAAAACGTCAATTACAACTCGTAAAAGAAAATTTGAAATAGAAAGTGGTGTGAATTTTGGCGATTAACGCACAAGAAATCAGCGCTTTAATTAAGCAACAAATTGAAAATTTCCAGCCAAATTTTGACGTCACAGAAACTGGGGTCGTCACTTACATTGGTGATGGAATCGCTCGTGCCCACGGTCTTGATAATGCCATGAGTGGCGAGCTCTTGATTTTTGAAAATGGTTCTTATGGTATGGCTCAAAATTTGGAGTCAACCGATGTCGGAATCATTATCTTGGGTGATTTTACAGATATTCGTGAGGGCGATACGATTCGCCGCACGGGTAAAATCATGGAAGTTCCTGTCGGAGATGCTTTGATTGGTCGTGTCGTAGATCCACTTGGTCGTCCTGTTGACGGCTTAGGTGAGCTTGCTACAACTAAAACACGCCCTGTAGAAGCACCAGCTCCAGGAGTTATGCAACGGAAGTCTGTATCAGAACCATTGCAAACAGGTTTGAAAGCTATTGATGCCCTTGTACCAATTGGTCGTGGTCAGCGGGAATTGATTATCGGTGACCGTCAGACTGGTAAAACTAGTATTGCCATCGATGCGATCCTCAACCAAAAAGGGCAGGATATGATCTGTATCTATGTTGCCATTGGTCAAAAGGAATCTACTGTCCGTACACAAGTGGAAACTCTCCGTCAGTATGGAGCCTTGGATTATACTATCGTGGTAACAGCGTCAGCCTCTCAGCCTTCTCCATTGCTTTTCTTGGCTCCTTATGCCGGTGTAGCAATGGCTGAAGAATTTATGTACAATGGCAAGCACGTCCTCATCGTTTATGATGACTTGTCAAAACAAGCGGTAGCTTATCGTGAACTTTCTCTCTTGCTTCGCCGTCCGCCAGGTCGTGAAGCCTTCCCAGGGGATGTCTTCTACCTTCACAGCCGTCTGCTTGAACGTTCAGCTAAAGTTTCTGATGAGCTTGGTGGTGGATCAATCACTGCATTGCCATTCATCGAAACGCAGGCAGGAGATATCTCAGCTTATATTGCAACCAACGTAATTTCAATTACGGATGGTCAGATTTTCCTCAGCGATAGCCTCTTTAATGCAGGTATTCGCCCAGCCATTGATGCCGGTTCTTCTGTATCTCGGGTAGGTGGATCTGCACAAATCAAGGCTATGAAGAAGGTTGCAGGAACTCTGCGTATTGACCTTGCTTCATATCGTGAGCTGGAAGCCTTTACCAAATTTGGTAGTGACCTCGATGCAGCAACTCAGGCTAAGTTGAACCGTGGACGCCGTACAGTAGAAGTATTGAAACAGCCAGTTCATGAGCCACTGCCAGTTGAAAAGCAAGTTGTGATCCTCTATGCGTTGACTCACGGCTTCCTTGATGCAGTACCAGTAGATGAGATTCTTCGATTTGAAGCAGAGATTTTTGCTTACTTTGACGCTCATCATGAAGACATTTATGAAACCATTCGCCAGACAAAAGATTTGCCGAGCGAAGAAGTGCTGGACGCCGCTATTACTGAATTTATTAATCAGTCTAACTTCAAATAAGAATAGAGGTGTCAGATGGCAGTTTCATTAAATGATATCAAAAATAAAATTGCATCCACAAAAAACACCAGTCAAATCACAAACGCGATGCAGATGGTTTCTGCATCTAAGTTGGGAAAATCCGAAGAAGCAGCAAAGAACTTTCAAGTCTATGCTTCTAAGGTTCGGAAACTCTTGACAGACCTTTTACATGGTCATGAGGCAGAAAATGTTAGCCATCATCCACTGCTCAAGAGCAGACCGGTTCAGAAAACGGCTTATATCGTCATTACATCTGATCGTGGTTTGGTCGGTGGCTACAACGCAACCATCCTCAAATCAATGATGGAATTGATTTCTGAATACCACGAAAAGGATGACTATGTCATTATTTCGATCGGTGGAATGGGAGCTGATTTCTTCCGAGCACGGGGCATTCAGCCAATCTATGAATTGCGCGGCTTAGCCAATCATCCGAGTTTTGATGAAGTTCGGAAAATCATTTCCAAGACCATTGAAATGTATCAGAATGAGCTTTTTGATGAACTTTATGTGTGTTATAACCACCATGTCAACAGTCTGACCAGTCAGATGCGGGTAGAGCAGATGTTGCCAATCGTTGACTTGGATCCTAGTGAAGCGGATGAGAACTATATCCTTAATCTAGAACTAGAATCCAGTCGAAATGCGATTTTGGATCAGCTTTTGCCTCAGTTTGCTGAAAGTATGATTTACGGGGCTATTATTGACGCAAAAACTGCTGAAAATGCTGCTGGTATGACAGCCATGCAGACAGCAACGGATAACGCAAAAAAAGTTATCAATGATTTGACCATTCAGTATAACCGTGCTAGACAAGCAGCTATCACGCAGGAAATTACTGAAATTGTGGCGGGTGCAAGTGCACTGGAATAGTGTCACAGAAAATAAATAGTATAAAGAGGAGAAAAGAATGAGCTCAGGCAAAATTACTCAGGTTATCGGACCAGTTGTAGACGTAGCGTTTGCAGCTGGTGACAAGCTACCTGAGATCAATAATGCACTTGTAGTCTATAAAAATGACGAAAAAAAATCAAAAATCGTCCTTGAAGTAGCTCTTGAGCTTGGTGATGGAGTGGTTCGGACCATCGCTATGGAATCAACGGATGGGTTGACTCGTGGCATGGAAGTGCTAGATACTGGCCGTCCAATTTCTGTACCAGTCGGCAAAGAAACACTTGGTCGCGTCTTTAACGTTTTGGGAGATACCATTGACTTGGATGCTCCTTTTGCGGATGATGCAGAGCGCCAGCCAATCCATAAGAAAGCTCCAACCTTTGATGAGTTATCTACTTCATCAGAAATCTTAGAGACAGGTATCAAGGTTATCGACCTTTTAGCCCCTTATCTTAAAGGTGGTAAAGTGGGACTCTTCGGTGGTGCCGGAGTTGGTAAGACCGTCCTGATTCAGGAATTGATCCACAACATTGCCCAAGAGCATGGTGGTATTTCCGTGTTTACCGGTGTTGGGGAACGTACCCGTGAAGGGAATGATCTTTATTGGGAAATGAAGGAGTCTGGCGTTATCGAGAAAACAGCCATGGTCTTCGGTCAGATGAATGAGCCACCAGGAGCGCGTATGCGGGTTGCTTTAACTGGTTTGACGATTGCAGAATACTTCCGTGATGTGGAAGGTCAAGATGTCTTGCTCTTCATTGACAACATCTTCCGTTTCACACAGGCAGGTTCTGAAGTTTCTGCCCTTTTGGGTCGGATGCCATCAGCCGTTGGTTACCAACCAACACTTGCGACAGAAATGGGGCAATTGCAAGAGCGTATTACATCGACTAAGAAGGGTTCTGTAACCTCTATCCAGGCCATCTACGTGCCAGCCGATGACTATACTGACCCAGCTCCAGCAACGGCTTTCGCCCACTTGGACTCTACAACCAACTTGGAACGTAAATTGGTTCAATTGGGGATTTATCCAGCCGTGGATCCACTTGCTTCAAGCTCTCGAGCTCTTTCTCCTGAGATTGTTGGTGAAGAGCACTATGCAGTAGCTGCCGAAGTGAAACGCGTATTGCAACGTTATCATGAATTGCAGGATATCATTGCCATCCTAGGTATGGATGAGTTGTCAGATGAAGAAAAGACTTTGGTTGCGCGTGCGCGTCGGATTCAATTCTTCCTGTCTCAAAACTTCAACGTTGCGGAGCAATTTACTGGTCAGCCAGGATCTTATGTGCCTGTAGCTGAGACGGTTCGTGGCTTTAAAGAAATCCTCGAAGGCAAGTATGATAAGTTACCAGAGGATGCCTTCCGTGGTGTCGGTTCTATTGAGGATGTCATCGCTAAAGCTGAAAAAATGGGATTCTAAGAGGTGAATGATGGCTCAAATGACAGTACAAATCGTTACACCGGATGGTCTGATTTATGACCACCGTGCTGCATTTGTTTCCGTAAAAACGATTGACGGAGAAATGGGGATTTTGCCTCGCCATATCAATACAATTGCTGTTTTGGAAGTGGATCAAGTCAAGGTACGCAGAATCGATGATGACAAGCATATTGACTGGATTGCGGTCAACGGTGGTATCATAGAAATCGCTGATAATGTGA
The DNA here is from genome assembly GCA_963523365.1 of uncultured Streptococcus sp. Taxonomy (GTDB): domain Bacteria; phylum Bacillota; class Bacilli; order Lactobacillales; family Streptococcaceae; genus Streptococcus. The sequence continues at coordinate 31,585 of CAURCE010000005.1, read as the reverse complement.
TTACCATTATCGCGGACTCAGCTGAGCGTGAGCGTGATATTGATATCAGCCGTGCCGAGCGAGCTAAGCTGCGTGCTGAGAAAGAGATCGAAGAAGCCCAAGACAAGCATTTGATTGACCAAGAGCGACGCGCTAAAATTGCCCTCCAGCGTGCCATCAACCGTATTAACGTTGGAACAAGAATGTAATAAAAAAGAATGGAATTTCCATTCTTTTTTATTGTCCCATACTCCTTTTCGCTAGAAACAGCTTTTCTTATGATATAATAAAATCTATGATAGAATTAATGTTTCGATTATGCAGTCACCTGCTCTTTATTTTTGTGTCTTTTCATCTTTTGTCTACAGTGGTCTGTTGGGAAAGATTTCTAAAAGTAAATGCTGATAATGCCATCAAAATTCGTTTTTTGATTTTATTGCTAAGTATTGCCTTGGGCTACATGGCTAGCCTATTTTTTATCGGTATTTATGATATGAGTCGGGCAATCTTTAATGGAACTTTATAAGGTCAGAATCTTGATTTTATGGTATGATAGTAAGGATGAATTTTTAAGATTTGGAGTAACTAGTTAGTATGGAAAAAATTATTATTCAGGGTGGAAATAACCGTCTGGTTGGCAGAGTTAAGATTGAAGGAGCTAAAAATGCGGTGTTGCCACTGTTAGCAGCAACTGTTTTAGCCAGCGAGGGAAAAACAATACTCAAGAATGTGCCAGTCCTTTCGGATGTTTTTACGATGAACAATGTTGTTCGCGGCTTGAATACGCAGGTAGACTTTGACCAAGATGAAAATACTGTAGTTGTAGATGCGACTAAACCATTGACCGAAGAGGCTCCTTATAAGTATGTCAGCAAGATGCGGGCTTCGATTGTTGTATTGGGTCCCATTCTTGCTCGTAATGGACATGCTAAAGTGTCCATGCCGGGCGGCTGTACGATTGGTAGCCGACCTATCGATCTTCATTTGAAGGGCTTGGAGGCAATGGGCGCTCAGATTACGCAGACTGCTGGATACATCGAAGCCAAGGCAGACCGTTTGATGGGGGCGCATATTTACATGGACTTCCCAAGTGTTGGTGCGACACAGAATATTATGATGGCAGCGACTTTGGCTCAAGGCACCACTGTTATCGAAAATGCTGCTCGAGAACCTGAAATTGTCGACTTGGCCTTACTGTTAAATAAAATGGGCGCTAAAGTCAGAGGAGCAGGAACGGAGAATATAACAATCATCGGTGTTGAAAAACTTCATGGAGCTGAGCACAATGTCGTGCAAGACCGTATCGAAGCTGGAACCTTTATGGTTGCTGCTGCTATGACGGGTGGTGATTTGCTGATTGAGGATGCGATTTGGGAGCATAACCGTCCGCTTCTGTCAAAGATGCAAGAAATGGGTGTGGAAGTGACTGAAGAAGACGAAGGAATTCGCGTCCGCTCAGATGTTTCAAAGTTAAAGGCTGTTTCTGTCAAAACCTTGCCATATCCAGGTTTCCCAACCGATATGCAGGCTCAATTTACTGCCTTGATGGCGATAGCCCAAGGAGAGTCTGTCATGGTTGAGACGGTCTTTGAAAACCGCTTCCAGCACTTAGAAGAGATGCGACGGATGGGTCTTCACTCCGATATTATGCGGGATACCGCTCGGATTTGGGGTGGTAGCAGCCTGCAAGGAGCAGAAGTCATGTCGACAGATCTTCGGGCTAGTGCGACCTTGATTTTGATGGGCTTGATTGCTGAAGGGGAGACAAAAGTTAGCAAGTTGGTCCATTTGGATCGTGGCTATTATAAATTTCACGAAAAATTGGCGACTCTTGGTGCCAACATCAAACGCGTAAAGGAAGAAGATGATGAGTGAAAATTGGAAATATTTGGCTAGACAATTAGGCATCATTGCCTTGGTGCTGGTAGTTGCTTTGATCATTTTTTGTCTTGGTTTGGTCATCGGATATGGCGTGATTGGAAATGCAGATAATCCTTGGTCTATCTTATCGCTAGATACTTGGAATGAACTTATTTCTAAGTTCACTGGTCATTAATCTGCCAAGATGTCCGAAAAGTTACCGACTGTGTAGAATCTTGCGCAGTCCTTTTAAATGGAAAAGGAAAGATGTCCAAAAGAAAGAAATTACAAAAAAAGAGCACTAAATCTACTCAGACTATAGCTGGGCTTCTGGTTGCTCTGACTTTATCACTGGGAGCCTACTTTTTTGGAAATGGCACTCAGTCACCAGCAGTAAATACACCTGCAGTTGTCAGTCAAAATAAGGATACCAGCACACCAGATCAAGCGCTGGCTGAGAGTGTTCTCACAGACTCAGTGCGTTCTCAACTCGGTGGAAAAATCGAGTGGAATGGAGCTGGAGCTTTCATCATCAATGGGAATCAAACAAATTTAAATGCCAAAGTGTCGAGTGCCCCTTATGCGGATAATAAAACGAAGATTGTTCAGGGGCAGACGGTTCCAACAGTTGCCAATGCCTTGCTTGCCAAATCGACCCGCCAGTATAAATCACGGGAAGAAACGGGAAATGGTTCCACTTCTTGGGTTCCTGCTGGTTGGCACCAAGTCAAACATCTATCAGGTGAATACAACCATGCAGTAGATCGCGGGCATCTCTTGGCTTACTCGCTGATCGGTGGTTTAAAGGGATTCGACGCCTCTACTAGCAATCCAGCCAATATCGCAGTCCAGACAGCTTGGGCCAATCAAGCCAATAAAGATCATTCGACGGGTCAGAACTACTATGAAACTCAGATCCGTCGTGCCTTGGATCAGAATAAGCGAGTTCGCTATCGTGTCACGTTGATCTATGCTTCGGAAAATGATTTGGTGTCCTCTGGCTCTCATTTAGAAGCTAAGTCCAGCGATGGAAGTTTGGAATTCAATGTTTTTGTCCCAAATGTCCAGTCAGGAATTGTCCTTGATTATCGCACTGGCAGAGTGAGCATTAGATAAACATGATTTAAATAATATGATCCATTTGAAGTTAGCAGCTAGTATTGATTGTAGATTTCAAATGGATTTTTCTATCTTTCTTCTAAGAATAATCTACATTTCTACTGTAAAATAATTTGACACTTCTTAAAATATTTGATATAGTAAAAAAGAGTATATTAACATAAAATAAGAAAGGGATAGAAGGGGTTTATAACAGCCTAAAAATTTTAAGGCCTATTGTAAACGCTTACTATCGGTGGTTGTCAAATGGATAGAGATTTATTTGATAAAAGATGTAAGTTTGGGATTCGCAAGCTAACTTTAGGTGTTTGCTCTGTTATAATCGGAGCAATCTTGTTTGGGGTCAATCAAGTATCGGCTGACAGTCTAGCAGAGACAACAACTAGCCCAGCAGGAGTAGTTGCGGTATCTCAACCAAGTGTGGCACCTCCTGCTACTGAAGTTACGGGAGAGACAACATCTTCTGAGGTAAATGGGAAAGTAGAAAAAGAGGATAAGCCTGCAGCAGCAACTGCTACTGCACCAGTATCTACAGAAAATGCAGCTACACCCGTATCTCCATCAACAGATACAGGTACCACTTTAGAAAAACCTTCTGATGCAACTGCTGAGACAGAAGAAACGGTTGAAAGAGACTATTATTCCCGTTCTTTAAAGAATGTCAAGCCTGTCTTGGAAAAAGAAGATATTACGATTAACAAAACAGATCACGCCAAAGAGGATCTATCCAGCGAGCTAGATAAAGTAAAAAAATTAAAGAATGCAACGGTTCATTTGGAGTTTAAGCCAGATACAAACTCACCAAAGTTTTATAGTGTATTCTCTGCTTCTAGCTCCTCGCATGTCAACGAATACTTTACTCTTGCGGTCAATAATGGAACAGCAGTTGTCGAAGGTCGTGATCGCAATGGGCAGCAATTCTATGAAAATTATAACACTGCCCCTTTGAAAGTAACTGCGGGTCAATGGAACTCCATCACCTATACAGTAGAAAGACTAAAACCAGATTCGCCAGAGGGGCGCGTGCGCCTCTATGTCAATGGGGTTCTATCAAGAACCAGCTATCAGTCAGGGAAATTCCTGAGTGACATGCCGGATTTGACCAACATGCAGCTGGGTGCTACAGTGCGTGGTAAGCAAAACCATTGGCCAGGAACGTTTGCCGTTCGAAATCTAACTATTTATGACCGCGCTCTTTCGCCAGAGGAAGTAGCTCAGCGTAGCCAGATTTTCAAGAGGAAAGAACTTGAAGGACAGCTAGCTCCTGGTGCCTCCCTGAGTGAAAAGGCAGATGTATTTGAGAGTGGAGCTGGCGGTCAGGCTAATAGTCAAGGAATTAAAAGCTATCGAATCCCAGCTTTGTTAAAGACTCAGAAAGGCACCTTGATTGCAGCTGCGGATCAGCGCCGCTTGCATGCGTCAGACTGGGGGGATATCGGCACAGTTATTCGCCGTAGTACAGATGGCGGCCAGACTTGGGGGCCAGAAAAGACGATTGTCAATTTGCGCAATAATCCCAAAGCAACGGATCCGAATCAGGGCTCTCCTGTAACGATTGATGTGGCTATGGTTCAGGATAAAGACGGAACCATTCATGCCATCTATGATATGTTTACAGAAGGGCGGGCTGTTTTTGACCTGCCTGCTAAAAACGAAGAAGCCTATACAACGGTTGATGGTAAGATTTATCAGATTCTTTATCACGAAAATGGTCAAAAATATACAATTCGTGAAAATGGAACAGTCTATGATGCAAACGGTGTAGCGACAACCTATCGTGTAGTGGTCAATCCACAGGAAAAAGACTATCGAGATAAAGGTGACCTTTATGACGGAGATCGCCTGATTGATAATATTTATTTCACGACTAAGAAAGATTCGCCTTTCCGTGTCGCTCGGACTAGCTATCTATGGACATCAGTGAGTAAGGATGATGGACTGACTTGGTCTGCTCCGCGTGATATTACTCCTATGGTCAAGGAAAACTGGATGAAGTTCTACGGAGTCGGCCCTGGTACAGGCATTCGTCTTCATACAGGCCTGCACAAAGGACGTTTAGTTATTCCGACTTATTCGACTAACGAATCTTCCCATTTACATGGTTCTCAGTCTTCTCGGGTTATCTATTCAGATGATAATGGACAAACTTGGCATTCTGGAGCAGCAGTTAATGATGGTCGCAGAGTGAATAATACAGAGATTCAATCCAGCACCATGAATCATCCTTCGGCTCAAAATACTGAAGCAACCATCGTGCAGTTAGCAAACGGCCAGCTGAAAATGTTCATGCGTGGATTGACGCGAGACCTGCAAGTTGCAACCAGTGAAGATGGAGGTGCTACTTGGCTTCCTGAAGTGAAACGCTACAAAGATGTGCCTGATGTCTATGTACAAATGTCAGCGATTAGCACAGTCAAAGATGGACAAGAATATGTGATTTTGGCGAATGCAAGCGGGCCTGGCAGAAATAATGGTCATGTTCGAGTTGCCAGAGTGGATCAGGCTGGCAATCTGACTTGGATTGCTCATCGGGAAATCAATAAAGGAAAATTTGCCTACAACTCTCTGCAACAAATCAATGATCAAGAGTTTGGCTTGCTTTATGAGGGAGCGGAAGGGAATAAAAATGACTATACTCTCTCCTTCAAGAAGTTTAACTGGGATTTCTTACTGAAAAACAGTGTTTATCCGACAGAGGCTAAGGTAGTCAGCGCGAAAAACACAGAAGAAGGACTCGTTGCCCTGCGTTTTGATCACGAAGTGATTGTTAATGAAGCGCCAGTATTTGAGCTAGAAAATGGCAAGGAAGCTACCTTTGTTACTCAGGCAGACAGTAAGACACTCCTGTTTTACGCAGATGATGATTCAGCTGGTCAGAAGATTACTAAGCTAAAATCAGGTAGCATCGAAAGTATTCATAATTTGGCTGTTTCTGTAATCGGAACGAGACTTCCAGCCGCAGGTTCGACTCCAGAAGCAGTCACACCTTATATTGCACCAACACCAACAGTTCCAGATCCTGATTTAGTTGCAAGATTTGCAGCTAAGAAGACAGCTGAGTGGACTCCTGTCGGAACAACAGAGCAGCATGGAACAGTCACTACGGTTGAGAAGAACGGTGTACGCTATAACCAGCTCTCCTCAAAATCTACTCATGATAACAACCAAAACCCAGCTCTCTTCCAGAAAGAAGGCTTGCAGGTAGATCAAGAAGGAAATGCTAGCGTAAACTTAACTTTTGTAGAAAATTCTGAAACAAACCATGGTCGCTTTGGTGTCTTTATGAAATATAAAGATACATCAAACAATGTCTTTGTCGGTTATGACAAAGAAGGCTGGTTCTGGGAATATAAAACACCAGGCAGTGGCAATAGTGCTTGGTATCGTCAAACTCGTGTACCAGCACCGAAAAAAGGTTCAACCAATAACTTGGTGGTAACTCTGAAAGCAGATGGTCAGCTCAATGCGACCAATAATGGCGAGCAACTCTTTAATACAGTGACTTTGCCAGCTGCAGTCAAGGAAAATCTCAAGGATGAGCGCAAGATTTTGGTCAAGGCCGGTACTTATCAGGGCACTGAACTGACTTCTGTTTTTATAAAGACAGATAACCAAGAAGGCATGACCCCAACTCAGCCGACAGGAGAAAAGGAAACAGGTCCTGCTGTAGATGACTCTAAAGTCACTTATGATAAGATTCACTCAGCAACGATGGAAGTTCTGATTGATAAGGCCTTCCCGCGTGTCAAGAGCTACACAGTCAACAAGCACACACTGACAGGTCAAGTCAAACAGCTGGATCAAGTCACTATTAACTCACATGCTATCAAGCCGAAAGTGACTTACCGTAAGGTTGATGAGCAGACAGCTGAGTATGATTTGGTCTTGAAAGATCCAGAGCATTTGATTGATGCAGAAATGACCGTTCGCTTGAAAGTAGTGGACAACCAGTTGCACTTTGATGTGACAAGAATCGTCAACCACAATCAAGTTGAAGCTGGTAAACCAATCGATGATGTTAGAAAATTGATTTCTTCTATCAACTTTGCAGATAATGCTTTAGTATCTGTATCTAGCGAGCAGGCTGGTGCTAAGTTTGATGGGGCGACCATGTCCAACAATACCCATGTCAGCGGAGATGACCATATCAATGTGACCAATCCGATGTCAGATTTGCGCAAGGGCTACATGTACGGATTTGTCTCAACAGACAAGCTGGCGGCTGGTGTATGGAGTAACTCTCAAAACAGCTTTGGCGGTGGATCAAACGATTTTACACGCTTGACTGCTTACAAGCAAACAGTGGGTAACGCTAACTATGTCGCAATCAAGAGCTCACCATGGCAATGGCAAAAAGAATATAAAGGAATTGTTTACCCAGATTATACTTTGGAATTGCCAAGTGCTAAGGTGGTCGTGACCGAAGATGCCAACAAGGATAATCAAGTAGACTGGCAGGATGCTGCTGTAGCTTATCGTCAAATCATGAACAACCCGCAAGGCTGGGAAAAGGTTAAAGACATTACCGCTTATCGGATTGCCATGAACTTTGGCTCTCAAGCTCAAAATCCATTCCTGATGACTCTGGATGGTATTAAGAAAATCAATCTTCATACCGATGGACTTGGCCAAGGTGTCCTCTTGAAGGGATATGGAAATGAAGGGCATGACTCAGGTCACTTGAACTATGCAGATATTGGTAAACGAATCGGTGGAGTTGAAGATTTCAAAACTCTGATCGCCAAGGCTAAGGAATATGGTGCTCACATCGGTATCCACGTCAACGCATCAGAAACCTATCCAGAATCCAAATATTTCAAAGAGGAAATCCTACGCAAGAATCCTGACGGTAGCTATAGCTATGGCTGGAACTGGCTGGACCAAGGTATCAATATTGATGCTGCCTATGACCTCGCTCATGGTCGACTCAAACGCTGGCAAGATTTGAAAGAAAAACTTGGCGAAGGATTAGACTTTATCTATGTTGATGTCTGGGGTAATGGTCAGTCAGGTGATAATGGTGCTTGGGCAACTCACGTCTTGGCAAAAGAAATCAACCAACAAGGCTGGCGCTTTGCGATTGAGTGGGGCCATGGTGGTGAGTACGACTCTACCTTCCAGCACTGGGCAGCTGACTTGACCTATGGTGGCTATACCAACAAGGGGATTAACAGCAGCATTGTCCGCTTTATCCGCAACCACCAAAAAGATTCTTGGATTGGTGACTATCCGTCCTATGGCGGCGCAGCCAACTATCCGCTGCTTGGTGGTTACAGCATGAAGGATTTTGAGGGCTGGCAAGGACGGAGTGACTACAATGGCTACGTGACCAACCTCTTTGCTCATGATGTCATGACCAAGTATTTCCAACACTTCACTGTCGCAACATGGAAGAATGGTAATCCGGTTACCATGAATGATAATGGCGGCAGCTACAAGTGGACACCAGAAATGGAAATCGCTCTGACAGACAGGGACAACAATCAAGTTACTATTCGCCGTAAATCAAACGATGTGGCAAATCCAGGCTACCGTGAAAGAACAGTTACACTTAATGGTCGCGTGATTCAAGACGGCTCAGCTTATCTGGTGCCATGGAATTGGGATGCCAACGGTAATAAGCTGGAAAAAGCTCAAGAAAAGATGTATTATTACAATACAAAAGCAGGCCAGACAACTTGGACCCTGCCGAGTGATTGGAATGATAAGGTTTACCTCTATAAGCTGACCGACCAAGGTAAGGTTGAAGAGCAAGAGCTGACAGTGACGAATAATCAGCTGACGCTGGATCTTTTGGCAAATCAGCCATACGTTCTCTATCGTACAAGACAGGTCAACAAGGAAATGTCTTGGAGCGAAGGAATGCATATCTATGATCAAGGCTTCAACAGTGGCAAGCTGGATCATTGGACAATTACAGGCGACAAGTCTAAGGCTGAGATTGTCAAGTCACAGGGTGCCAATGATATGCTCCGTATTCAAAACAATACAAGTACTATGACTCTGACTCAGAAATTAACGGGTCTCAAGCCAAATACTAAGTATGCTGCTTATGTCGGAGTGGATAATAGAAGTGATGCTAAGGCAAGTATCACAGTCCAATCAGGTGGTAAGACAATCACCAACTATACTAATAAATCTATTGCTCAAAACTATGTTAAGGCATATGCTCACAATACAAATCGTAGCAATGCGACAGTGGATAATGCCAGCTATTTCCAAAATATGTATGTTTACTTCACGACAGGTGATGACGTGTCCAATGTGACCCTGACCCTGAGCCGTGAAGCAGGTGAAAAAGCAACTTACTTTGATGAAATTCGAGTCTTTGAGAATAATTCTACAATGTATGCCGGCGGTCATGATAACCAAAAAGGTGTCTTCAAACAGAACTTTGAAAATGTCGGTCAAGGGATCTTCCCATTTGTTATCGGTGGTATCGAAGGTGTTGAGGACAATCGGACTCACTTATCAGAAAAGAACGCACCATATACACAACGTGGCTGGAATGGTAAGAAGATTGATGATGTTATCGAGGGCGACTGGTCACTCAAGACCAATGGTTTAGTTAGCCGTCAACGCATGGTTTACCAAACTATTCCGCAAAACTTCCGCTTTGAAGCAGGTAAGACTTATCGAGTAACCTTTGACTACGAAGCGGGCTCTGATGGCACTTACGCCTTTGTCAGCGGTAATGGTGAAGTAACTTGGAAGCAAGCAGGTAACCAATGGACTAGTGATTTGGGCAATGCACAAGTGCATGAGCTACCAAACACTTGGAAAGGCTCTCAAAAAGCCAAAAGAGCGACCTTCCTCGTTACGGGAGCGCCAGATGGCAATACTTGGATTGGTATCTATTCTACTGCTAGAGGTGGCAATACAAATGGCGATGCAGGCGGAGATGCAAACTTCCGTGGCTATAATGACTTTGTAATGGATCGTCTACAAATTGAAGAAGTCGAGCTGACAGGTAAGATGCTGATTGACGAAGCAGTGAACAACTACCTGCCACTAGTTGCCAGAACGAATTACACTACTGAGTCTATGAATGCGTTGAAAGATGCGGTTTATAATCTGACTCAGCAGGATGATGACATCTCAGTTGATGCTGCTAGACAGGCAATCGCTGCAGTGGATCACCTCAAGGCTGCCTTGGTAGAGAAGAAGACTTCCCTCAAAGCAGCAGACTTTGAATCTCTGGAAGCACCTGCTCAGCCAGGAGAAGAGTTAGCTAAAGCCTTTGATGGTAACCGCTCTAGCCTGTGGCATACATCGTGGTCTGGTGGTGGTGCTAATAAACCGGCTACTATGGTCTTGAGAGAACCAACTGATTTGACAGGTTTGACTTATGTACCACGTTCTTCAGGATCAAATGGTAATCTCAAAAATCTAACTCTGGTGGTAACGGATGAAGCAGGTCAAGAACACCGTTTCTCAGCCAATAATTGGCCAAATAATGCAGCAACTAAAACTATTGACTTTGGTCGGGTTATCAAGGCTAAGAAGATTGTCTTGACAGGTACTCAGACTTATGGCGATAGCGAAAATGAATACCAATCAGCGGCGGAACTAGTCTTTAATCTACCAACAACAAGCGAGGCTGCTCTGGACACAAGTGCTTATGATAAGGCTCTTGCGCGTGCTAAAACATTGACAAGTCAGGCTAATCGTGAAGCAGTAGAAGAGTTCTTGCAGGTGGCTGCTTACGTGACAAATAACCACTTGTTAACTCCAACTCGCTTGGCAGAATTTACAACTTATCTCAATAGTTTAGAAGATACACCAGCTACACCGCCAGTTCACAAGACGACTCCAGACGAAGGCGTTAAGATTCCAGTTGTCGAACAGCCACGCTTGGATATTGTGACAGAAGTTCTACCGTTTAATACTGTTGAACATGAAAGTGCTCAATTGCCTAAGGGCATCCGAAAAGTCGTCCAAGAAGGCAAGGATGGTGAGAAGACCACACTTGTCGAAGTGACCATCGAAAATGGTCAAGAAACTGGTCGAGTGACTCGCGATAGTTTCGTTTCCAAAGACGCAGTTGATAAGATTGTGGAAGTTGGCAAGCCAGTTGAGCAAGTAACACCAGATCAAGGTCTTAAGAATCTGGTTGTCGAGCAGCCACGCTTGGATGTGGTAACTGAAGTTCTACCGTTTAACACCGTCGAACGTGAAAATGCTCAATTGCCTAAGGGCACCCGAAAAGTTGTCCAAGAAGGCAAGAACGGCGAGAAGACCACACTTGTGGAAGTGACCATCGAAAATGGTCAGGAAACTGGCCGTGTGACTCGTGACAACTTCGTTTCCAAAGCCCCAGTCGACAAGATTGTGGAAGTTGGAAAGCCAGTTGAGCAGGTTACACCAGCAGAAGGCGTTAAGAATCTGGTTGTCGAACAGCCACGCCTAGATATTGTGACAGAGGCTCTACCGTTTAATACCATCGAACGAGAAAATCCACAATTGTCTAAGGGTACTCGAAAAGTTGTCCAAGAAGGCAAGAACGGCGAGAAGACCGTGCTTGTTGAAGTGACGATTGAGAATGGCAAGGAAAGCGGTCGTGTGACTCGCGATAGCTTTGTTTCCAAATCCCCAGTTGACAAGATTGTGAAAGTTGGCAAGCCAGTTGAGCAAGTAACACCAGATCAAGGTCTTAAGAATCTTGTTGTCGAACAGCCGCGCTTAGATATTGTGACAGAGGTTCTACCGTTTAATACCATCGAACGTGAAAATGCTCAATTGCCTAAGGGCACCCGAAAGGTTGTCCAAGAAGGCAAGGACGGTGAAAAGACAACGCTTGTAGAAGTGGCGATTGAGAATGGTCAAGAAACCGGTCGATTGACTCGCGACAGCTTCGTTTCTAAAGATCCAGTTGATCAGATTGTGGAAGTTGGAAGCAAGGAAGAAAAACCAAACAAACCAACTACACCAGAGAAGCCTGTAGAGCCATCTAAACCATCTAAGCCAGAAAATAACTTGCGTATCTTGACGGACGAAGCTACCAAGGTTCAAGTGATTGGCATGAAGTCTACGCTTGATCAAGTTGTGGCCTTGAAGGTTAAGAAAGTAGCAGCTCAAAGTCTAGAAGGTAAGCTCTACGATGCTTATGACATTAGACTAGAAGACCAATTTGGCCAATCTGTACAATCTAAGGGTAAGGTCTTTATCAGCCTTCCAGTTGCATCTAACAAAGATGTTGAAAATGTCTTCTTTATGACAGCGGCTGATCAGCTTGATGCGGTATCCTTCCAGCAAAAAGGTCATTATATCGAGTACATGACAGATCAGCTAGGTGTTTATGCGGTTGTTTACAAGTCAACTGCAACCCCGCAGGTGCAGGAGCAAGTGCACGGAGCTAAAGTAGATGGTTTTACTAAAGGTCAAGCCACTAAGTCAGCAACCTTACCAAGTACAGGCACAGCAACAGATTCAGCCTTCCTTCTCGGCCTTCTGTTAGCATTGACAGGATTATTCCTGATGAAGAAGAAGGAAAATATGTAAAAAAACATTTCCGACACAAAGTTTGGTACATAGCCATTAGTCTATGTACCAGCGATTTAAGGGCGGAACATGGCTTGAGAAAAGATATAGTGTAAGTTATGTTCCGTCTGTTTTTACGATAAATTCAAATTAAATAAGTCAAATAAAATATATTTTTTTAAATAAAGTTGCAAACGCTTACTGGTGAGAAGCGTACAGATAGGAAGGTTCCTTTATGGAAAAGAAATGTAAGTTTAGTATTCGAAAATACGCTATCGGTGCTTGTTCTGTTATGATAGGTGTCCTGTTATTTGGTATGCCATTGGCATCGGCTGATGTGGTACAACCGTCCAGTTCAGCAACGGTTACTAGCGAGTCATCAGGTGGCAGAGGAAATGATTCCGGCACGGTCGAGCGGGTAGAAGGTCTAACCAGTTTACCAGCTGAATTGGCAGATAAATTAGCAAAAGCCGACTCTGGCGACAATGGAGGAAGCAGTTCTGATAATAGCGAAAATACTTCTGAAGCAACATCAGAGGTAGCTACTCCCAAACCGGATCAGCCATCTGCAAACACAGAAGCAACTAATCCACAGCCGACTCAACCAACACTGACTACACCTCCAGCACCAACTACACCAGTGAAAGAAGTGGTAAATATTCCTGATGTTAATCATTTATTGAATGCACAGGTGAGAGCGTCCAACCATGAGCAGAATACATCTAATACTGGCGATAAAGCTGTAGATGGAGACGACAATAGTCGTTGGGCAACAGATAGGAATGCAGTAACTCCTCATCTAACCATGACTTTAAATAAGGTGACATCAATCAAGCGAATTGAGATTGATTGGGATCGTAGGCAGAGAGCGGGACAGCCTAATGATCCAAATGTGCAAGGATGGAAACTTTATTATGCTACAGCAGAAGCTATTAATGAAGAAGAAGCTACTCGTAAATGGAAACTAGCTTATGAAAAAGATGGTCAACCTATCTTAGATGAAAGGGTTAATCTTGATACTCCAATTGAAGCCAAATATCTCAAGTTGGAAATCACAAAATACACTGAAGGTAGTATGCGCTGGCGCAATGTCGGTATTCAGGAAATACGAGCTTATTCTAACATTCCAGAACCAGATAAGGTAACAAATCTTAACCAAGTAGAGTCACTGACTTTGGCACAAGATGGACATTCACTTGTTTTACCTGAATTACCAGGTAAAGTTAGCTTAGTTGGTAGCAATAAAACAGGTGTGATTGATCTGAATAATAAAATCCACCAGCCTTTAACAGAGCAGACAGTTAAAGTTTCTTTGCAACAAGTGCATGAAGGCCAAACCATTACCAAGGAATTTGAAGTTAGAGTTCCTGGTCGCTATGCAGACGAGGGAGTTGGAGACAAGCCAACAGTGGCTCCAACTGTTCAGCAATGGCATGGTGAGGAAGGACGTTCTTCTATTTTGGAAGACACTGTTCTATCTGTTGGAGATTCAGGATTTGACAAGGCAGCTAATTTTTATGCTAATGACTTGATTTCTCGAGGTTTAGAGCTTGCCAAAGGAGACAGTACATCCGCGCATCGTATTGAGTTTAAAAAGGTAACGGACAAGGGCTATGGTGAAGAAGGCTATGGTATTACGATTCGTGATAATGTCTTTACCATTGAAGCGCAGACCAATAAAGGTGCTTTTTATGCTACTCGAACTCTACTTCAAATGGGGCAAGAAAATATCCAAAATGGTGAAATTCGAGACTTTCCAAGTTTCAGCCACCGTGGATTTATGCTAGATACTGGTCGTAAGTTTATTCCTTATGATACTCTTGTGGACATTATGCTAAACATGGCTTACTACAAGATGAATGACTTGCAGTTGCATTTGAATGATAACTATATTTTCCTCAAGGAGCACTTAGCAGGTAAACATCTGACCAAGGAGCAGGAAATTGAATATGTGCTCAATCATGCAGATACAGGTTTCCGTTTACAGACAGATATTATCGGTGACAATGGTGTGTCTTTGACTTCTAAGCAACACTATACTAAGGATGAAATGCAAAGACTCATCGCTTTGGCTGATGAGTTAGGAATCAACTTAGTACCAGAAATTGATACACCGGGGCATGCTTTATCATTTGTGAAGGTTCGTCCAGACTTGATGTATAAAGGACAGCTGAGTCCGAATAAGCACAATGTAGAGCGTGTTGCGATGCTTGATTTGGACAAGAATTATGATGAAACATTGCGCTTTGTCAAGTCTGTTTATGATAAATTGCTGGATGGTAAGGATGCACCGCTTCGTGGTGTTAAGACGATTCACATCGGAACAGATGAGTACTATGGCAACAATGAAAACTATCGTCGTTATGTCAATGATTTGGTCACCTATATCAAAGGTAAGGGCTATACGCCACGAATCTGGGGTTCACTTAGCCGTAAGAGTGGGCAAACACCAGTTGATTTGAAGGGTGTCGAGGTGGATATCTGGAGTCTAGGTTGGCAACATCCACAAGCGGCTTTGAAGGCTGGTGCTAAAATTATCAATATTACGGATGTTCCGACTTACAGTGTGCCAAATGGTAATAACCAGCAAGGAGCATACGGTGATTACTCTTCTTATGAGTATCAATATAATCGCTGGACGCCAAATGATTTTACGACAGCAGGAAATGGTCCACAATTAGCAGCTTCAAACCCTCATATCTTGGGTGGTGGACATGCTGTTTGGAATGATAATATTGATCTCCACGAAACAGGCATGACTTCTTATGATATTTTCAAGCGCTTCTTTGAAGCAACAAGAGTTACTGCTGAAAAGACTTGGGGATCAAACCGGGCTGCTAACAACTTTGCAGGAAGAACCTTACCACACGCAGACTATGTTTATGCACCAGGTAGCAATCCAGAGTACAAGATTGATGATACTGAGACCTATGAAATCAATCCAAAGACAATCAAGCGTTACGATGCAGAAAACATCACACAAAACGCTAAAGGTTTAGTCTTCAATAAAGAAAGCAAGATTGAAAATGCTATTGGGAACGTCGGTCCAAGTCACGTCTTAAAGGTTGATGTGACGGTTACAGGTGACGGTGTGCAGGAGTTAGCTTCTAGTGAGGGGAACAAGCTCTATTTGTCTGATGAGTCAGGTAAAGTAGCCTATAAGTTTGAGCAGCACCATATTCAGTTTGACAAGACATTGGAAAAAGGTAAACGCTATGAGCTAGTCTTTGTCACCAAACCTCAGTCAACTGAGCTCTATGTAAATGGTGAAAAGATTAATCGTGTTGCCAATCCAGCTCATCCAAGATTGGCTCACACAAGTCTTGTCCTACCTCTTGAAAAAATCGGAGGTTTTGAAGGTACTTTGCACAATCTCAGCTTGTCTGATAAGCCATTTGTCAATCCACGTTTGATTGCACAGGATCAGATTGCCCGTGTGGAAGCAAGCAGTGAGCAACTACCAGGAAATACTACAGAAGGAGCTGTTTCTAAAGCCTTTGATGGCAATCCTGCAACCTTCTGGCATTCACATTGGACGAAGAAGGACCCGTCTTATACGGTTACTATGACCTTGAAGCAAGCAACAGCTATCAATGCTTTGACTTATCTTCCTCGTCCAGGCGGTGGAAATGGTCTTGTGACGAAATATGAAGTCTATGCTAAAAAGGCTGATCAATTGGTTAAGGTAGCTGAAGGTACTTGGGATAATAATGTAGCTGAAAAGATTGCAAACTTTGAAGCTGTCGAAACGGATACAATCCAGTTGAAGATTCTACAGGGAGTAGAAGGATATGCTAGTGCAGCTGAAATCAATCTTTTGAAACCAATAGCTACATCAGATGAGCCAGCCACACCACCAGCACCAAAACCAGATCCAAAACCTGAAACTCCAGCTCCGAAAGATGACGGAACTGTTGAATTAGAAGATACCTTTATCGCTAAAAAACCAGCAGATCCAAGTGTAGTAGAAGCAGTTTTGAGAAGCCAAGAATATCTTAAGAAACAGTATAAGATTTTCCCAACTCCTCATAAGGTTGCTTATGGTGATGGCTTAGTACGTCTGGATAAGAAAGTTCATTTGGTAATCGGTGAGCAAGTTGATATTTACACTCGTAATCGACTCAAATCTATTTTGCAAAATAGCAATATCTCCTATACTACTGGTAAGACGGCCGAAGCTGACGCAACCAATATCTATCTGGGAGTTCACCAGACTGGCTCAAAAGCGGAAGAAGCTCAGAGAACAGAGTCTGTTAACCAAGGACTATTTGATAAGATTGATGCTTATTCATTAGTTGTTAAAGGTCAGCAAATTTCCATTGTCGGAAAAGATACAGATGCTGTCTTTTATGGACTAACAACGCTCAAGCATATGCTAAATGATAGCCCTGCTCCAGTTCTGCGTGAGGTCAATGTTGAAGATTATGCTGATATGAAGAATCGTGGCTTTATCGAAGGCTATTATGGTAATCCATGGTCTAATAAAGATCGGGCGGCCTTGATGCGATATGGCGGTGATTTAAAACTGACCCAGTATATTTTTGCACCAAAAGATGATCCATATCACAACAGTAAGTGGAGAGAACTTTATCCAAAAGAAAAACTAGAAGAAATCCGCCAACTTGCTAAAGTAGGGAATGAAACTAAGACTCGCTATGTCTGGACCATTCATCCATTTATGAATAGTCGAATTCGCTTCCAAAATGAGACGGTTTACCAAGAAGACTTGAATGCAATCAAAGCTAAATTTACTCAGTTGCTGGACGTCGGCGTTCGTGAGTTTGGTATTCTTGCAGATGATGCAGCTCAGCCTTATGGTGGTTATGAAAGTTATAACCGCTTGATGAAAGATATGACCGATTGGTTGACTGAAAAACAAGCGACTTATCCAGGCTTGAAGAAAGAGATGATTTTTGTTCCAAGTCAGTATTGGGGCAATGGTCGAGAAGACGAACTGCGTTCTCTAAACCGTAATCTTCCGAAAAGTAGCATTATGACTCTGACAGGAGGCAAGATTTGGGGTGAGGTCTCTGAAAACTTCTTGACTCAACTTAAACAAAATATAGAAGCATCTGGTCAACCATATCGTCCCGTTCAACTTTGGATTAACTGGCCGTGTACGGATAATTCTAAGCAACACCTCATCTTGGGTGGTGGTGAGAAATTCC
Source organism: uncultured Streptococcus sp. (assembly GCA_963523365.1). Lineage (GTDB taxonomy): Bacteria > Bacillota > Bacilli > Lactobacillales > Streptococcaceae > Streptococcus. Next base: position 13,979 of record CAURCE010000005.1, on the reverse strand, counting down.
TACATCCTGGTGTGGATCCAAGCCTAATCGGTGGGGTCATGCTCAATCCAATGCAGCAATCAGAACCATCTAAAATTGCTCTCTTCTCAGCTGCAGAGTACAGCTGGAATATTTGGAAGAATGAGGCGGAAGCCAAAGCTGTTAACGATATAGCTTTCAACTTTGCAGAAACAGGTCGTTTCACAGAGACCAAAGAATCTGCAGCCTTCCGTGAGCTAGGTAAGCACATGATTAACCAACATATGGATAATCGTGTTGTGAAGCTAGAAGAGTCTGTAGAGCTAGCTCCGAAACTGACAAACTTCATGAACAAGCTGAAAACAGGTCAAGATGTCTCAGCTGAGCGCAAAGAGTTGAAGGCAGAATTTGCTAAACTAAAAGCTGCAGCTGAGACCTATAAAGCATCAGGAAATGAACAGATGCGTGAGCAGATTAAGTACTGGCTTGACAATACCATTGACCAGATGAATGCTCTGGATGCTCTCTTGACAGCTACTGAATTTATTGGTAGCAAAAATTCTGACGGCCTTTGGAATAATTACTACAAGGGCTTAAAAGATTATGAGCAATCTAAGAAACATTCCTTCTGGTATGTTGACCACTATGAAAATGCTGAGCTGGGCGTGCAACATATTCGTCCATTTATCCTTAACCTTAAAGAATATCTAGCTAAGGAAATCGAAAAAGAACTGAATCCAGATAAAGTTGTAACGACCTTTATTACTAACCGTACAGGTGGTGAAGGAGATTTGGCTCAGGTCTTAGACGGAGACTTGTCGACTCAGATTATCTTTAAAAATCCAACTAGAATTAGCGCTGGCGATTATGTTGGACTTCAGTTCAATAAGCCTGTTTCTATCAAGAAATTGAGCTTTGCTATGGGAGCTGTCAGCAATCCGAAAGACACCTTTAACAAGGCCAAGATTGAATACTTAAATGAAGCAGGTGAGTGGACTGCCCTTCCTCAAGGTAACTATGTCGGAAATGAGTCGGAGATTACCTTAGATAATCTTGAAATTAAGGCTAAGGGCGTTCGGATGGTGGCGACAGAAGACCGAGACAATACTTGGTTTGCAGTCCGTGAAATCGCAGTTAACCGTCCTCTTGAAAATGCCAAGAAGAAAGCTGGAAGCATTACCATCAGTCCAAATCTGGTCTATAAACTCAATACAACGGCTGCCAAGATGACAGACAATAGTGATAGCACAGAAGCAATGTTGGCAAGTTCTTCAACGACAAATGGAGAAAGAGATACAACGCCAGTAGATGCTTGGGTGCAGTTGGATCTTGGTTCTAAACAAACAGTCAAGAAGATTCGTTTGGTACAAGGTGTGACAGATAAGCTAGCAGCTGGTGTCATCGAAGTCTCTACTGACGGACAAAACTGGACAACAGTAGCCAACTTGACAGGTGAGCAAAGCAAAGAAGTTGAAACCAATCAGAATATCCGTTATGTACGCGTTAGAAATACGCAAAAGACGAATTTCTGGTGGCGAATTGGCAACCTATCTGTCGAGTCAGAGACTGGAACAGACCAATACACAGATACTAATGTTGATCAACTCAAGGCTACTCAAGTCCATGAAAAATTGGGTCGCTACGAGATGCATATTCCAGCCGGTACAACTTTAGATGCGGGTCAATATCTTGGAATGAAACTAGATCGCCTCCATGAAATTGGGGATTTGAAACTGGGTGAGAATGCTAATCAAGCACTCCAGCTTCGCTATTCTCCAAATGGAGTGGAGTGGTATAGTGCCTCTGAGTTACAAGACCACCAGCTTGTTCGTTATGTACGTATTGAAAACAAGACAGGTCAGAAACAGGCAATCGGAACGACTTCCTTGCTTTTGATTACTAAGGAAATTCAACCAACATCGATTGAGTCTACCAGCATGGGTATTGATCCTAACTATGGTAGCGGAGATGTTCGTAAAGCGAAAAACCTAGACCAGCTCTTTGATGGTGATTTAAACAATTATGTTGAATTTTCTGATTATCCACAAACCGATGGTCATATGACGCTCAATCTTGGAGCAACCCGTCAAATCAAGAAGATTCGTGCCTACATTAAAGATGGTACACAGAACTATCTTCGTGATGGAAAGATTCAAGTTAGCGCAGATGGCAAGACCTGGAAAGATGTCGTTTCAGTGGGAGACGGTCAGGAAAATCCAGCACGTGATGACTCCTTAACTGATGGCTGGACACATGATTCACAGCGACCTGGAAATCGCTATATTGAGGGAGAATTGCCAGAAGCAACTGCGGCGAAATATCTCCGAGTGCTCTACACAGCTCCTTATCGTCATCGCTTTGTTGGATTTACAGAGTTAGTTATCAATGATGGAGAATACACTAAGTCAATCAATAATCCAACTGTGGAAGGTACTGGTACAGAGACCAAGTCATCTGAAAAGAATAATATAGCAGATGGAAATATTCTCAGCAGTTACAAGGCAACCCAAGACAGCGGTGAGTTGATTTACCATCTATCTGAAAAGACAGAATCAAATCACGTTCGCCTGATTTCAGATATTCCAGCAGGAAGCTCAGCGCACATTTGGGCAAGAACCATTTCCAAAGATGGCCAAACAGCTTGGCAAGACTTGGGTGCGGTTACCACAAGTTTCCAAACCTTCCAGCTTGCTAATAGCGCCCACTTATTAGATGTTAAGTTGAAGTGGGAAGGTGGTCGCCCTGAGTTTTACGAAGTCTCTACCTATCATGCCGAGATAGCTGAGACCCCCAATCCAGATACACCGCCAGTTCACAAGACGACTCCAGACGAAGGAGTTAAGATTCCAGTTGTCGAACAGCCACGCTTGGATGTGGTAACTGAAGCTCTACCGTTTAATACTGTTGAACGTGAAAATGCTCAATTACCTAAGGGCACCCGAAAAGTTGTCCAAGAAGGCAAGGCCGGTGAAAAGACCACGCTGGTTGAAGTAACAATCGAAAATGGCCAAGAAACTGGCCGTGTGACTCGTGACAACTTCGTTTCCAAAGCCCCAGTCGACAAGATTGTGGAAGTTGGTAAACCAGTTGAGCAAATCACTCCAGCTGAAGGCGTTAAGAATCTTGTTGTAGAGCAGCCACGACTTGATATCGTGACAGAAGCTCTACCGTTCAACACCGTTGAGCGCGAAAATCCACAATTGCCTAAGGGCACCCGAAAAGTTGTCCAAGAAGGCAAGGCCGGCGAAAAGACTACGCTTGTGGAAGTGACGATTGAGAATGACCAAGAAACTGGTCGTGTGACTCGTGACAGCTTCGTTTCTAAAGACCCAATCGATCAGATTGTGGAAGTTGGCAAACCAGTTGAGCAAGTAACACCAGATCAAGGTCTTAAGAATCTTGTTGTCGAGCAGCCACGCTTGGATGTAGTGACTGAAGCTCTACCGTTTAATACTATTGAACGTGAAAATGCTCAATTGCCTAAGGGCATCCGAAAAGTTGTCCAAGAAGGCAAGGCCGGCGAGAAGACCACACTTGTGGAAGTGACCATCGAAAATGGTCAGGAAACCGGGCGATTGACTCGCGACAGCTTCGTTTCTAAAGGTCCCGTTGATCAGATTGTGGAAGTTGGCAAGCCAGCTGAGCAAATCACTCCAGCTGAAGGCGTTAAGAATCTGGTTGTCGAGCAGCCACGCTTGGATGTGGTGACTGAAGAGGTTGGCTTTAATACCGTCGAACGTGAAAATGCTCAATTGTCTAAGGGCACCCGAAAAGTTGTCCAAGAAGGCAAGGTTGGTGAGAAGACCACGCTTGTGGAAGTCGCGATTGAAAATGGTCAGGAAACTGGTCGAGTGACTCGCGATAGCTTCGTTTCTAAAGATCCCGTTGATCAGATTGTGGAAGTTGGAAGCAAGGAAGAAAAACCAAACAAACCAACTACACCAGAGAAGCCTGTAGAGCCATCTAAACCATCTAAGCCAGAAAATAACTTGCGTATCTTGACGGACGAAGCTACCAAGGTTCAAGTGATTGGCATGAAGTCTACGCTTGATCAAGTTGTGGCCTTGAAGGTTAAGAAAGTAGCAGCTCAAAGTCTAGAAGGTAAGCTCTACGATGCTTATGACATTAGACTAGAAGACCAATTTGGCCAATCTGTACAATCTAAGGGTAAGGTCTTTATCAGCCTTCCAGTTGCATCTAACAAAGATGTTGAAAATGTCTTCTTTATGACAGCGGCTGATCAGCTTGATGCGGTATCCTTCCAGCAAAAAGGTCATTATATCGAGTACATGACAGATCAGCTAGGTGTTTATGCGGTTGTTTACAAGTCAACTGCAACCCCGCAGGTGCAGGAGCAAGTGCACGGAGCTAAAGTAGATGGTTTTACTAAAGGTCAAGCCACTAAGTCAGCAACCTTACCAAGTACAGGCACAGCAACAGATTCAGCCTTCCTTCTCGGCCTTCTGTTAGCATTGACAGGATTATTCCTGATGAAGAAGAAGGAAGAATAAAAGGGATCTTTGTCAACTGTAGTGGTTTGATGATAAGTCAATTTATGGAGAGGATCTTTTGGTCTTCTCCTTTTTGATGTTCGGAATCTAAAATGCAGAGTCTGAAGCCTCTGAAATTGTGAAAAAGAAATCTTTGCTCTTCTTGATCTTATTATTTCTTTCTTGTCGTTCAAAAGATATTTTTTCTACATGAAAGAATATTCATAATCTCTAATTTAAGTGTAGTAATCAGCGATTTACAAAAAATACCGTGCAAACCTTTTCACCGTTAAAAAAATCTGCTATAATAAGAGGGAGAACGAATACAGAGGAGAATATCATGTCAAAAAAAATTATTGGGATTGACCTTGGTGGTACATCTATCAAATTTGCAATTTTAACGCAAGAGGGTGAAATCCAAGAAAAATGGTCTATTAAAACTAATATTTTGGATGAAGGAAGCCATATTGTAGACGATATGATTGAGTCTATTCAGCATCGTTTGGAGCTCCTAAATCTATCAGCTGAGGACTTTGTCGGAATTGGCATGGGATCACCGGGTGTGGTTGATCGTGAGAAAGGGACTGTTATCGGTGCCTACAACCTAAACTGGAAAACCCTCCAGCCGGTAAAAGAGAAAATCGAAAAAGCGACAGGAATTCCATTCTTCATTGATAATGATGCCAACGTAGCTGCGCTTGGTGAGCGTTGGATGGGTGCTGGTGAAAACCAGCCAGACGTTGTCTTTATGACGCTTGGTACAGGTGTTGGTGGCGGTATCGTTGCGGAAGGTAAATTGCTCCACGGTGTGGCAGGTGCGGCAGGCGAGCTGGGCCATATCACTGTTGATTTCGATCAACCAATCGCATGTACTTGTGGTAAAAAAGGCTGTCTTGAGACAGTTGCCTCAGCAACAGGGATTGTCAACTTGACTCGTCGTTACGCTGATGAATATGAAGGCGACGCAACTTTGAAACGCTTGATTGATGACGGAGAAGAAGTAACTGCTAAAACTGTATTTGATTTGGCAAAAGAAGGCGACGATCTTGCCTTGATCGTTTATCGTAACTTCTCACGTTACTTGGGGATTGCTTGTGCCAATATCGGCTCTATCCTAAACCCTTCAACCATTGTTATCGGTGGCGGAGTGTCAGCAGCGGGAGAATTCCTTCTACAAGGTGTCCAAAAAGTTTATGATGAAAATACCTTCCCACAAGTGCGTACATCAACTAAATTGGCGCTGGCTACACTTGGAAATGATGCTGGCGTAATTGGAGCAGCTTCGCTGGTACTTCAATAGTTCTAATTACTTCCTCTCTTAGCATAGCTATAAGGAGGGCTAAAATGAAGAGAAAAATCGCTTATTTTCTAGTATTGTTTCCTATCTCTCTTTTGATTTTATCCGCTTGCAAATCAAAGACAGAAGGTTTTCTGACCATATTGGATAGTCAGAATCAGCAAGTTTATCAGACGAATAATACCAAAACTTTGGATGAATTTGCAGACATTCTGGATAAGGTCGAATCTGAGGAAGATAATGAAGATGCCTGGGTTGATTTACCTGATGATGCAGAGGTTAATTACATCTACGATATTAGTGGAAGAAAGGGAGGAAGTGGTGTCAAATTCACGACCTACAAAAACTACCCCTATGTTACCATCTCAAATATTCCTGCTGTGTCAGATATTACCTTGAGATTGTCAGAAAAAGATGTGAATAAGCTCAATCATCCAGATGAATGGGTCAAATAAAGTTTTCTCCTGCTAAACTTGGCAGGAGAATTTTTATGGAAAATTTGCTATACTAGAAAAAGCTCACCGAACGAAGGAGAAATCATGACGTTAGCAGATACGATTTTCAAAGAGAATATAAAAAAGATTATGGAGCAAGGTGTTTTTTCTGAAAATGCCCGTCCGCGCTACAAGGATGGAAATGTGGCCAACTCTAAATATATCACTGGTTCTTTCGCAGAATACGATTTGAGCAAGGGCGAGTTCCCGATTACGACTCTGCGCCCCATTGCCATCAAGTCTGCCATCAAGGAAGTGCTCTGGATCTATCAAGACCAGTCTAATAGCTTGGAATTGCTCAATGACAAATACAATGTTCATTATTGGAATGACTGGGAAGTTGGCGATACGGGTACTATCGGGCAGCGCTATGGTGCTGTTGTCAAGAAGCACAATATTATCCATAAAATTCTCCAACAGCTGGAAGCCAATCCTTGGAATCGTCGCAATATCATCTCTCTCTGGGATTATGAAGCGTTTGAAGAAACAGACGGCTTACTACCATGTGCTTTTCAAACCATGTTTGATGTTCGACGTGTAGATGGAGATATTTATCTGGATGCGACTCTGACCCAGCGCTCAAATGATATGCTGGTTGCTCACCATATCAATGCTATGCAATATGTGGCTCTGCAGATGATGATTGCCAAGCATTTCGGCTGGAAGGTCGGCAAGTTCTTTTACTTCATCAATAACTTGCACATCTATGACAACCAGTTTGAGCAGGCGGAAGAACTATTGCGTCGGGAACCTAGCAACTGCCAACCTCGACTCGTTTTAAATGTGCCGGATGGGACCAATTTCTTCGATATTAAAGCAGAAGATTTTGAGTTATTAGACTATGATCCGGTCAAACCTCAACTCAAGTTTGATTTGGCGATTTGAGTGTATTTTCCCTACTGAATGACCGTCAGTAGGTTTTTTAATTTTTAAGAGCAAATGATTGAAATATATTTTGTAAGTGCTATAATGACAATAGATATATGTGTTTCGCTAGTGCCTATCTCGGAGGTATTGATATGGAAGCAAATTTTTTAACACATAGAAGCAGGAGAAAACTCTTTAGTCTGAGCATTTGTTCATTTTTACTTGGCCTATCGGTTTCTGTGACACCGATGGCTGTTGTGGGTGCGGATGAAGTCCAGCAGGCAGAGTCCCAACTTGAGCAAATTGCGGATTCTTCAGTGGAAGAAGATGACTTTCTGCAGCTTGTAGACCAAGGTTCGGATGGGGCAAATCAGGGAAAGAAATCCTATACGATTGATTTGCTTTGTCATGGAAAAGGCCCTAAAAACAAAGGGACCGAGCAAAGCAATGCTGATGCTTCAACTGAAGGTAAGTCAGTCAAAAGAGAGGGGTGCGATATTGATCCCTTAGCGGATAAAAAAGAGGCCGCCACTGCTGAGCCTAAGAAGACAGACTCAACCCTCTTGAATGTCTCCCTGATTGGCCTTGTGGCTGCTGTTGTAGGATTTGTCTTTGTCAAAAAGATGAAGAAAGAGTAATTTGCCTAGCAAACAAATAGTCGATAATCTTTTGGGTTATCGATTTTTTATCTGGATTGTCTGACAAAAATAAATGGATAGAAGTGATAGTCCAAACAAGTCTTTTTTAACAAATTTTGATAGAATAGAAATATCAATGTAAAGGATGGAGAAATGACGAAAAAGATTGCGGCAATTTGGGCACAGGATCAAAATGGTCTGATTGGCAAAGACCAAAGCTTGCCATGGCATTTACCAGCAGAGTTGAAGCATTTCAAAGAAATCACGACTGGACATGCAATTTTAATGGGGCGGGTGACTTTTGATGGTATGCATCGGCGCGTGCTGCCAAATAGAAAGACTCTGATTTTGACACGCGATAGGGATTATCAGATTGAAGATGAGCGTGTTTTGGTATTTCATGATCTTTCAGCGGTGTTGAAATGGTACCAAGAGCAAGAGAAGAATCTCTATATTATCGGTGGCGGCCAAATCTTTTCTTTATTTGAGCATGAATTGGATGAGGTGATTAAGACAGAAATCCATGCTAGCTTGGAAGGCGATACTTATTTCCCAACAGACTTTGATTTGACACAGTTCGAGGAAGTGAGCAGTCGCTTTCGACCCAAAGATGAAAAAAATGAGTATGATTTCACCGTAAAAATCCTCAAAAGAAAGGGTTCATAGGAATGGAAAGAAGTGTTTTTGGTTTTTTTACGGCCTTTTTATGTGCAATTTGTCTGATCTGTTCGCTTCAGACTTTTCGTAAAAAACGTTATGGATTGGCTATTTTATTTTTGTTAAATGCTTTTACGAATCTTGTTAATTCCATCCATGCTTTTTATATGACCCTCTTTTAAAATGTAAATAAAAATTGAATTAGAAATTTAGAATGGGAGTAAAAAATGCCTACAAATCGTAATAATGAGATGATGGTATATTGTTCTTTCTGTGGAAAGAATCAGGACGAAGTCCAAAAGATTATTGCGGGCAACAATGCCTTTATCTGTAATGAATGTGTCGAGTTGGCGCAGGAAATTATCCGAGAAGAATTAGCTGAGGAAGTTTTAGCTGATCTTTCTGAAGTACCAAAACCGCAAGAATTGCTCAATATTTTGAACCACTATGTGATTGGTCAAGATCGAGCTAAGCGGGCTTTGGCAGTTGCCGTCTACAATCACTATAAGCGAATTAATTTTCATGACAGTCGCGAAGAGGATGATGTGGAGCTACAAAAATCAAACATCCTCATGATTGGTCCAACTGGATCTGGGAAAACATTCCTGGCTCAGACCTTGGCGCGTAGCCTCAATGTTCCTTTTGCGATCGCAGATGCTACTGCTTTGACTGAGGCTGGCTATGTTGGTGAAGATGTAGAAAATATCTTGCTCAAGCTTTTACAGGCAGCTGACTTCAATATTGAACGAGCAGAACGTGGTATTATTTATGTAGATGAAATCGACAAGATTGCTAAGAAGAGCGAAAATGTTTCTATCACTCGTGATGTCTCAGGTGAAGGTGTTCAGCAAGCCTTGCTGAAGATTATCGAAGGAACGGTTGCCAGCGTCCCTCCTCAGGGTGGTCGGAAGCATCCACAGCAAGAAATGATTCAGGTTGATACCAAGAACATTCTCTTTATCGTTGGTGGTGCTTTTGATGGTATCGAAGAGATTGTCAAGCAACGTCTTGGTGAGAAGATTATCGGTTTCGGTCAAAATAATAAGGCAATTGACGAGGGTGCGTCTTATATGCAAGCTATTGTTGCGGACGATATTCAAAAATTTGGAATTATTCCTGAGTTGATTGGTCGTTTGCCAGTTTTTGCAGCTCTAGAACAGTTGACCGTTGATGACTTGGTTCGCATTTTGAGTGAACCGAGAAATGCATTAGTGAAGCAATACCAAACCTTGCTTTCTTATGATGATGTTGAGCTTGAATTTGACGAGGAAGCCCTGCAAGCCATTGCGAGAAAAGCCATCGAACGTAAGACAGGTGCGCGTGGACTTCGTTCAATTATTGAAGAAACCATGATGGATGTCATGTTTGAAGTACCAAGTCAGGAAAATGTCAAACTGGTTCGTATCACGAAGGAAGCAGTGGATGGCACAGACAAGCCAATCTTAGAAACTGCCTAGGGGAAGCTTATGGAAATCAATACACATAATGCTGAGATTTTGCTGAGCGCAGCCAATAAATCGCATTACCCTCAGGATGATATCCCAGAAATCGCCTTGGCGGGTCGCTCCAATGTTGGTAAATCTAGTTTTATCAATACTCTCCTCAATCGTAAAAATCTAGCACGGACTTCGGGTAAGCCTGGTAAAACGCAGTTGTTGAACTTTTTCAATATCGATGACAAGCTCCGTTTTGTGGACGTTCCTGGTTACGGCTATGCCAAGGTTTCGAAAACGGAGCGCGCTAAATGGGGCAAAATGATTGAGGAATACCTGACCAGTCGGGACAATCTGCGAGCGGTCGTGAGTCTAGTAGACTTACGCCATGATCCTAGTGCGGATGATGTGCAGATGTATGAATTCCTCAAATACTATGAAATTCCAGTTATTGTTGTAGCTACCAAGGCTGATAAAATTCCGCGAGGTAAGTGGAATAAGCATGAAAGTGCCATTAAGAAAAAGCTGGACTTTGATAAAACTGATGATTTTATTATCTTTTCTTCAGTTGATAAAACTGGTCTTGATCAAGCCTGGGATGCGATTTTAGGCAAGATCTAGATGTTAGATCTTATCGGAGTGATAGTTGAACTTTCAGAGTTTAAGATCATAGCCTGATTCCGCATGGGTTGGAGTCAGGTTATTTCATCTTCAGTTCAGCCTGTATATCTTAGTGATAAGGCTCATTATGCAAGTCGAACGAGAAAGTTTTGAATGGAACAATCGTGGCTTGTGAAACTTATATTCGTAGAAGATCTAAAAAATGTCATATACTTGTAATTTATTGCTAATGTTATTTTGCTTTTAGTATGTTACAATAATAGAATAAATATTGTATTTAGGAGAAAGACTGTGAAGAAGAGAATTTCAAAAGAAAGAAAAAAACTTTTGATAGGTTTGGCAGTAATGGCCTCAACCATTGTCTTTGGTCTGGCTTTGTCAAAGCAAATCAAGCCAGCAAGTGCAAATGATGCTGTTCAGCAACCATTGAACCAAACAGAATATTTCATTTCACAAATCAGTGAGCCGGCTCGCCAATTGGCCCAGGATAATGATCTATATGCTTCTGTGATGATTGCACAAGCTATTTTAGAGAGTGGTTCTGGCCAGTCTGGTCTGTCAGGCTATCCTCACTATAATTTATTCGGGATTAAAGGAGCTTATGCTGGTCAGTCAGCGACGATGGAGACCTTAGAAGAAGATGGTCAGGGCAATACTTACGCGATCAATGATCAATTCCGCTCTTACTCAAGTTACGCTGAGTCACTTCAGGATTATGTCTACATCTTAAGACAAAGTCATTTTGCGGGAGCTTGGAAGAGCAATGCCCCAACTTATCAAGATGCGACAGCTGCCTTGACAGGTGTATATGCAACGGATAGTCATTACTATGCAAAATTGAACTATCTGATTGAAGCATACAATCTGACTCAGTTTGATTCACCTAGCTATCAGACAGGAGCGTCTAATATGGTTTACAATCCTTACCGTGGACAGTACACGACTCAAGATGTTCTGGAAACAGACCAAGCATGGGCATCACATAACTAGATAAGAAAAAAGAGATTATAATAATCTCTTTTTTGCGTTTTACTAATGAACTAGACGATCATTTCAAATAAGAAGATTTATTTATCTTTAGTAAAACTGACTAAGTTGTTATTTTAGAAAAAGCTTGAGGAGCAAGAATGGGAGCGTTTAAAGATTTACTTGAAAAGCAAGAAATAATAATTTTAGATGGTGCTTTAGGGACGGAGCTGGAGAGGCGAGGCTATGATGTTTCTGGTCGGCTTTGGTCAGCCAAGTATCTGCTTGAAAATCCCCAGATTCTTCAAGACTTGCACGAGGCTTATGTTCGTGCTGGCAGTGACATCATCACTACTTCCAGTTACCAGGCTAGCATTCCAGCTTTTGTCGAGGCAGGATTGAGTCTGGATAAGGCTGATGACCTTCTCAAAGAAACGGTCTTTTTGGCACAGGCAGCTGTTAAAAATGTCTGGCAGGGATTATCGCTAGATGAGCAGCAGCAGCGCTCTTATCCTCTGATAGCTGGATCGGTCGGACCATATGCTGCTTATCTGGCTGATGGTTCGGAGTATACAGGAGCCTATCACTTGAGTGAGGAGGAATTTAAAGACTTTCATCGTCCGCGCATTCAAGCCTTGCTGGAAGCGGGCTGTGATTTATTGGCACTTGAAACGATTCCAAATGGAGCAGAAACAGAGGCGCTTGTTCACTTGTTAGCAGAAGAATTTCCGCAGGCGGAAGCCTATTTATCTTTTACAGCTCAGACGGCATCAGCAATTTCGGACGGAACCTTAATAGAAGAAGTTGGACACTTGGCTCAATCAAGTCCACAAGTATTGGCTGTCGGTTTTAACTGTACAGCTCCACATTTGATTGCTCCTTTATTAGAAAAGTTAAAACAGGTGTGCGATAAACCCTTGCTGGCCTATCCAAATTCTGGAGAGGTCTATAATGGGGTGACGAATACTTGGCAGGACAATCCTGAGCAGCAGCTCTGTTTAACTGATTACAGTCAACTTTGGAAAAAGCAGGGCGTTCAGCTTTTTGGCGGTTGCTGTCGAACTCGGCCAGAAGATATAAGGCAGCTAGCAGGCGAACTAAGAACTTGAAATGTAGTTTTCCAAGTTCATATTTAGCAAAAAACTTACAGAAAACGCTTTCTAAAAATAGAAGTTTGTGATATACTGTACATAGTTTAACTTAGAGGAGAATTATTATGGTCGAATCGACATTTATTACAAAAATAGAAGCAGCTTGTCGTAAGAAAGAAGGCTTGTTCGACACAAGCAAAGGGAAGTATGCTGTCCGCTCTATCTTTGCGGGGGCCTTTCTGACTTTCAGTACAGGAGCAGGAGCTATTGCAGCAGACCTGACAAATAAGATTGTCCCAGGAACGGGTCGCTTTCTCTTTCCTTTTATCTTTGCTTGGGGATTGGCCTATATCGTCTTTCTGAATGCTGAGCTGGTGACTTCTAACATGATGTTTTTGACAGCTGGCACTTTCTTGAAGAAGATTGACTGGAAAAAAGCATTGATTATTTTGTTCTATTGTACTTTCTTTAACTTGATTGGGGCTCTGCTTGCTGGGTGGCTCTTTGCTAATTCGGCGGCTTATGCGGGACTTAGCAAGGAAAGTTTCATTGCTGGTGTTGTGCAGATGAAGCTTGCCCGCTCCAATGAACTTATTTTACTTGAGGGAATACTCGCCAATGTCTTCGTTAATATTGCAATTCTTTCCTTCGTCTTGGTGAAGGATAGTACAGCTAAGCTTTTCTTGGTTATTTCAGCCATTTATATGTTTGTATTCTTAACCAACGAACACTTGGCAGCTAACTTTGCTTCTTTTGCTATCGTTAAGTTTAGTTCAGTTGCATCACAGGTAGCAAATTTTGGTATTGGAAATATCCTGCGGCACTGGGCTGTGACCTTCGTAGGAAACTTGATTGGTGGTGGTCTTCTAATCGGTCTGCCATATGCTTGGTTCAATAAAAAAGAAGAACATTATGTGGATTAAAAAGTAGCCCTAGGGCTACTTTTTTTTGAAGAAGTGACGCTCTGATTCTCGTCTAGATTTGCCTAAATTGACAAACATATAAAATTTTGTTAAACTTTATTAATATTTTTATATTTAAGGAGATCTTGATGAATAAACTTACTATTCAAGCACCAGATGGCAGCAATGTTAAGACTTTGTCACCTATGTGCTCTATTACAACATTGCTATTTAACTTTTTCGTTCCTCTCTTTCGTAAAGACTGGAAATACTTTGGGATTATGATTGGCTCGCTGCTTGTATATGCTGTGATTGTAACGCTTCTTATCCCAGATGATTTCGTAAGACCTGCAGGAACTGCCTACAACTTGTTTTGGGCCTTTTTCTATAATCGTCTTTGGATAAAAGACCGAGTTTTCACTGATGGTTGGGTGCCTGCTGACGATGCTAGTAAAGCCTTGCTTGACAAGACTTTTCCTAAAAATGCATAAAAAAGTAAAAAGATTGCACAAAAAGCTTGCAATCTTTTTTTTCTTTTGCTATAATTATCAATGGTTTGAAAAAA
>CAURCE010000004.1:0-47070 GCA_963523365.1 uncultured Streptococcus sp. | reverse complement strand
AAAGGACAGGATGATGGTTTCGCATACCTCACCCTTGTCATGGACTGGCTTTTCAGTTGGCTCAATGACTGCTGCTACATCTTCAAATTCCTCTAATAACATAACTTCACTCTCTTTAAGCCTTCAGCAAAGCCATCTTCAACTTCTTCTTTGATGGCAAAGTTTAGTCTCATCTTTTCGGATTCACTTATAGTGAGCCCATTGAGTTACAGTTTACCAAATCACTCCTTGGCAAGACCTCCTAAAGTATCTTGTTAGCTGTCCAAAATAGGCCTTTCTTAGAGCTCCGACGAATGGTGGCTGGCTTCACGGGCATGCTCCAGCTTGTCCAGATAATATTCTCGCTGTTCTTCCACCTCGTGGATCGTTGGTTCATCCTTCTGTCCATGAACTCGGACGATCTTAGCCGGAATACCGACAACTGTTACATCACTAGGTACATCGGCCACAACAACTGCCCCCGCTCCAACTTTGGCATTTTCACCAATTTCAACTGGGCCAATAACTTGAGCATGAGCAGAGACCAAGGCGCCCCGACGCACAGTCGGATGCCGTTTCCCTGTATCCTTACCAGTTCCGCCTAAGGTCACACCATGATACAGAAGCGCACCCTTTTCCACGATGGCCGTTTCACCGATAACCAATCCACCACCATGGTCAATGAAGACTCCAGACTCAATCTGAGCACCAGGATGAATCTCAATCTGAGTCCAAAAACGCCAAAATTGGCTGTGCATGCGTGCCAGTAGCTTAAAACCTCTCTTCCAGAGGAAATGAGAAAGACGGTGGGCTGCCAAGGCCTTGACACCTGGATAAGTCAGGATGACCTCCAGCGAAGTACGAGCAGCCGGATCATTTTCTTTTACAATCTCAATGGCTTCTTTCCACCAGCCCATCTTCTTCTCCTTTCATTAGGTTAAATAAGGGAGTAGGCTCCATACAAAGAACTTTGCAAGGTAATCGAGCCTAATCACTCCCTTTTCATTATTCTTCTGATTTAGCTTTTGGGGCTTCTTCATGTTTCTTATGAAAATGCCCTTTTTCCTGATGTTTATCGTGGTCTCTCTTTGGCTTGTCAGGCTTAGGCGGACGTGGCAAGAGAGCTTTCATAGAGGCATCTACACGGCCTTTTTCATCAATCTTAATGACCTTAACATCGACAAAATCACCGATTTGTACCAAGTCTTCGACATTGTTGGTTCGAGTCCAAGCCATTTCAGAAATGTGAACGAGGGCATCGGTCTTGTCAAAGAGGTTGACAAAGGCACCGAATTTCTCAATCCGAACAACCTTGGCATGGTAAACTTCATCCACTTTTGCTTCACGGACCAAGCCAGCAATGATTTCCTTGGCACGATTGATAGCATCTTGGTCGCTAGAGTAGATGGATACATTTCCCTCTTCATCAATATCAATCTTAACACCGGTTTCAGCGATAATCTTATCGATGGTTTCTCCACCTTTACCGATGACAATCTTAATCTTGTCCACATCAATCTTGATGGTGTCGATTTTCGGAGCAGTTGGAGCCAACTCAGGACGCGGAGCTGGAATCGTTGCTTCAATCAAGTCCAGAATTTCAAAGCGGGCTTTCTTAGCCTGAGCCAGAGCTTCTGTCAGGATTTCCGCTGTAATTCCTTCAATCTTGATATCCATCTGCAGGGCGGTAATCCCTTCACGAGTACCAGCTACCTTAAAGTCCATATCCCCAAAGTGGTCCTCCAAACCTTGAATGTCCGTCAGAACCGTATAGTTGCTGCCATCTGAAATCAAGCCCATAGCAATTCCGGCAACCGGAGCCTTAATCGGCACACCACCGGCCATCAGAGCCAAAGTGCCCGCACAGATAGAGGCCTGTGAGGAAGAACCGTTTGACTCCAAGACTTCTGCTACCAGACGGATAGCGTAAGGAAACTCTTCCAAGCTAGGCAAGACTTGCTCCAAGGCACGTTCCCCAAGAGCACCGTGCCCGATTTCACGACGGCCAGGAGCCCCATAACGGCCTGTCTCACCGACAGAATATTGCGGGAAGTTATAGTGGTGCATGAAGCGTTTCTTGTATTCTGGATCCAAGCCGTCCACAATTTGCGTTTCGCCCATTGGTGCCAAGGTCAGAACAGACAAGGCTTGGGTTTGCCCACGAGTAAAGAGACCAGAACCATGCACGCGCGGCAGGTAATCCACTTCCGCATCCAGCGGACGGATTTCATCAACCTTACGACCGTCAGGACGGACCTTATCTTCGGTAATCAAACGGCGCACTTCTGCATGCTCCATTTGCTCCAAGATTTCGGCCACATCACGCATGATACGGTCGAATTCTTCGTGGTCTGCATATTTTTCTTCGTAGACTGCTGTGGCTTGGTCTTTGACAGCCTGAGTTGCAGCTTCGCGAGCCAGCTTTTCTTCTACCTGAACAGCCTTTTGCAAATCGCTGTTGTATGCTGCGACAATCTCTGCCTGCAGCTCTTCATCAACATGCAGCAATTCGACTTCTGCTTTTTCCTTGCCGACTGCCACAACGATTTCTTCTTGGAAGGCAATCAATTCTTTGACCGCTTCGTGCCCTTTGAGAAGAGCTTCCAGCATGATATCTTCAGACAGTTCCTTAGCTCCGGATTCTACCATGTTGATGGCATCTTTGGTGCCAGCCACTGTCAATTCCAAAAGCGAAACTTCTTTTTGTTCCTTGCTAGGGTTGATGATAAATTCACCATCTACATAGCCGACCTGAACTCCTGCGATAGGGCCATTAAAAGGAATATCTGAGATAGAAAGAGCCAGAGAGCTACCGAACATAGCAGCCATTTGAGGTGAAGCATCTTCGTCATAAGAAAGAACGGTATTGATAACCTGAACTTCATTGCGGAAGTCTTCCGCAAACATAGGACGAATCGGACGGTCAATCAAGCGGGCAGTCAAAGTCGCATCTGTTGACGGACGGCCTTCGCGCTTGTTAAAGCCACCAGGATATTTCCCAGCCGCATACATTTTTTCCTCATAGTTGACCTGCAACGGGAAAAAGTCACCAGTAGCCATCTTTTTGGACATGGTTGCCGCAGTTAAAACGGTACTTTCTCCATATCGAACAACGGCGCTGCCATTTGCCTGCTTTGCAACCTGTCCGGTTTCAACTACCAGCTCACGGCTTGCAAAAATAGTTTTAAAAACTTGTTTTGTCATAAAGACTCCTTGCCGAGCACATGCTCAAATTTTTTCATACGCCTTGGCTACAAAGATCAAGATATGAAGACCTTAATCAACTCATAGGAGGTGTTCGGTTAGCACTTTGACTTTAATTTCATACTCTCAGTGGCTTATTATATCCTCATCTTTGTATCAAGCACGTACAGACCCTATTTTACCACAATTTCAGCCAAAAGAAAAAGGATGGAAATGGCTTTTTTTCTATAAAATTACTGAAAATCTAGTTTTCTTTTTTATAAGCAGACAGCTGAAATCATATTTCCCTAATTTTTTCCTATGAGCAAGGCATTCTGAAGGAATTTTTGCTATACTGAATATAGTTATTTAATCAAAAGGAGTAGACTATGGAACAAAAACATCGTTCTGAATTTCCAGAAAATGAACTCTGGGACCTAACAGCCCTTTACCAAGATCAAGAGGACTTTCTCCGAGCCATTGAGAAGGCCAGAGAGGACATCCAGAAATTTGTCCGTGATTACCAAGGCAAGCTCAGCACTTTCGAAGATTTTGAACGGGCTTTTGCTGAGTTAGAGCAGATTTATATCCAAATCAGCCACATCGGTAACTACGGTTTTATGCCACAGACCACTGACTTTGGTGACGAGAGCTTTGCGCAGATTGCCCAAGCAGCTATGGAGTTTGAGACCGAGTCCAATGTCGCACTCAGCTTCTTTGACGACGCCCTAGTCGGTGCAGACGAGGCTGTCTTGGAGAAACTAGGCCAAGAGCCCCATCTGACATCAGCCATTCGCCAGGCTAAAATCAAAAAAGCCCACTATCTGGGAGCGGATGTCGAAAAAGCCTTGACCAATCTAGGTGAAGTCTTTTACAGTCCACAGGATATTTACACCAAGATGCGGGCTGGCGACTTTGCTATGGCTGACTTTGAAGTAGACGGCAAAGTTTACAAAAACAGCTTTGTCACCTATGAGAATTTCTACCAAAATCATGAAAATGCAGAAATCCGCGAAAAAGCTTTCCGCTCTTTCTCAGAAGGACTTCGTCAGCATCAAAACACTGCAGCTGCTGCCTATCTGGCTCAGGTCAAGTCTGAAAAACTGCTGGCTGACATGAAGGGCTATGACTCTGTCTTTGACTACTTATTAGCTGAGCAAGAAGTTGATCGCTCTATGTTTGACCGGCAGATTGACTTGATTATGAGCGAATTTGCCCCAGTAGCTCAGAAATACCTCAAGCATGTCGCTAAGGTAAACGGACTTGAAAAAATGACCTTTGCCGACTGGAAGCTGGACTTGGACAGCGAGCTCAATCCTGAAGTCAGCATTGATGATGCCTACGACCTCGTCATGAAATCAGTCGAGCCACTCGGACAAGAGTATTGTCAAGAAGTTGCCCGCTATAAGAAAGAACGCTGGGTCGACTTTGCGGCCAATGCCGGAAAGGACTCTGGAGGCTATGCTGCTGATCCTTATCGGGTTCACCCTTATGTCCTCATGAGCTGGACTGGTCGCATGAGTGATGTCTATACTCTGATTCACGAAATTGGCCACTCTGGTCAGTTTATCTTCTCTGACAATCACCAAAGCTATTTCAACGCCCACATGTCCACCTACTATGTGGAAGCACCGTCTACCTTTAATGAGCTCCTGCTCAGTGATTATCTGGAGCGCCAATTTGATAACCCTCGCCAGAAACGCTTTGCTCTGGCTCACCGTCTGACGGATACTTACTTCCACAACTTTATCACCCACTTGTTGGAAGCTGCCTTCCAACGAAAGGTCTATACTTTGATTGAAGAAGGCGGAACCTTCGGCGCAAGCAAACTTAACGCTATCATGAAAGAAGTCTTGACGAAATTCTGGGGCGATGCCGTTGAAATCGACGACGATGCAGCTCTGACTTGGATGCGCCAAGCCCACTACTACATGGGACTGTACAGCTACACTTACTCCGCAGGCTTGGTCATCTCTACCGCTGGCTACCTACATCTGAAAAATGACGAAAATGGAGCCCGTGACTGGCTTGAGCTGCTCAAATCTGGCGGCAGCAAGACTCCGCTTGAGTCAGCTATGATTATCGGAGCAGATATTTCGACGGATAAACCACTCCGCGACACCATTCAGTTCTTGTCAGACACTGTAGAGCAAATTATTGCTTACAGCGAGAAGTTGGGGGAGTAAAAAAACAAGACTGAGACATTTTTGTCTCAGTCTGTTTTTACATGATTCAATAAATCTGTTCCTAAAATGAAATTTGAAGCTAAATTTTTAAAAAAGTTTGAAGAAATATAGATAAACCAAAATATAGATTGTAAAACAGACGCTAAATATAAGCCACCTTATCCAGAACTGTGACTTGCTATAATTTTTAGCACGTAGGAGGCCAATAAAGAACCAAATCAGGCCCCAAAAAAACATTCCCAACAGTTGAGGAGCATAATATGAAACCAAAACCAAGCAAAAAAGGACAAAGCTTAATACAGCCATGATGCTTTTTTCCGTTATTTGCGACCTAGGAATCATCCAGCCTACAAAGAAACAGAAAATCGGCACCGCAATAAACGGAGTAAAAACCATCAAAATAAAGCCAAACTGCGATAATGACTCAAGCATAAACAGCGCCCTTTCTATACCTTGTAATTTACCTTCTTCCTATTATAACCTAAAAACTATATTTTCCAACAAAAAAACTGGAATATATCATTTTTCTTAAATCGATAGAGGACTAATGAGGCAAGCTAGGAGCGTGAGAGACACCAGCTACCTACACCTGAAAAATGACGAAAATGGTGCCCGTGACTGGCTAGAACTGCTCAAATCTGGCAGCAGCAAGACTCCGCTTGAGTCAGCTATGATTATCGGTGCAGATATTTCGACAGCTAAACCACTGCCCGACACCATTCAGTTCTTGTCTGATACGGTTGATCAGATTATTGCATACAGTGCTGAATTGGGAGAGTAAATTAAAAGAGTCTGGGACAAAAGTCTAACCTTAAATATAAAAAGCGAACAAAACGAGTTATCTGACACTCAGAATTCTGTCTTGTTCGCTTTTTTTCTAATCTATCGATTTTAAAAATTTATAATAAAGAATTCCTAAAATCAAAATTTTTTGTCCTGGCCTCTTAAATTATCCCCAAAAGCTATCTTCTTCAGCTTGATCTGAAGAGAAGAGCCAAACTTCTTTGATTTTTCCGTCTTCAATGCGGAAGAGGTCAATCCCGTTCATATTGAGTTCAGTACCATCAGCCCGTGTTCCAAGAAAAGTAACATTGGCTGCGATTAAATCCTTATTGTCAGAAACCCAATTTGTTATCACCTTAAAGGTTCCATTAGTTTTCTCAGCAAATGTAGCCAGGTGAGTTCCTAGCTTGTCCTTACCAACAACTGTACCAGATATACTATGATTACCAGGTTGATGCCAGACAATATCGTCTGCCATCGTTTCAAAGACACCAGGAAAGTCACCAGCAATTAAAGCTTGGTTATAAGCATTGAAAATTTCTAAGTTTGTTGACATATCTATTCTCCATTTCTTTTTTATGATATAATTGTAACAGTTACAAACAAAAAAACAAGTAGACACTTTTTCGATAGCTAGTATCAAAAGTAGTACTATTATTGATACTAAAAGATAAATTTTTTTAAAAAAATAGAAAGAAGATATTTTATGACAAATAAAGTGAGTGAGTATGGTATTTGTCCATTTGCGACAACGCAGAGGGTTTTAACGGGGAAATGGGCACTGGTAATCATTTATCAGTTGAGTACGGGTACCAAACGATTTAAAGAATTGCAGAGATTATTGCCTGGGATTACTCAAACTATTTTGACCCGTCATCTCCGTCAATTAGAAAAGGATAAGATTGTTCAACGAAAGGTCTATGCCGAAGTTCCCCCACGAGTTGAGTACAGCTTAACCGAAATGGGGCAGGAATTCAGAGTTGTTTTAGATGCTGTCGAAAACTGGGGTCTGGATTATATTAAGTTGCTAAATGCTAATGAGATAGGCAACTGATAAGTCCCATAGAGGGAATGTATTTTTTATCGAATCCCTCAATTAAAAGACAGTAAGGCAAACCAGTAAATTTCCAATCAATTTTCTTGAAACCCTTTCCTTCTTTTGATAGACTAATACATAGTTTTGAAAAAGGAGACTTATCATGAAAAAATTTATTGCTGAATTAATCGGTACGTTCATGCTTGTGTTCATCGGAACAGGAGCCGTTGTTTTTGGAAATGGTACAGAGGGTCTTGGACACCTTGGAATTGCTTTGGCATTTGGCTTGGCAATCGTGGTAGCAGCTTTCTCAATCGGAACTGTTTCAGGCGCTCACTTGAACCCAGCTGTTTCAATCGCTATGTTTGTAAACAAACGCTTGTCATCGAAAGACCTTGTCAACTATATCCTTGGACAAGTGGTTGGAGCTTTCCTTGCGTCAGGTGCGGTCTTCTTCCTCTTGGCTAACTCAGGTATGTCAACTGCTAGTCTCGGTGAAAATGCCCTGGCAAACGGTGTAACTGTCTTTGGTGGTTTCCTGTTTGAAGTTATCGCAACTTTCTTGTTTGTCCTAGTTATCATGACTGTAACATCAGCAAGCAAGGGCAATGGTGCAATTGCTGGTTTGGTCATTGGTTTGTCATTGACAGCTATGATCCTTGTGGGATTGAACATCACTGGACTTTCAGTGAACCCAGCTCGTAGCTTAGCGCCTGCTGTATTGGTAGGTGGTGCTGCTCTTCAACAAGTATGGATTTTCATTCTTGCACCAATCGTTGGTGGTGTTCTTGCAGCTCTTGTTGCGAAAAACTGCCTTAGCACAGAAGAATAATAAACAAAAAGAGCCTTGCTCCTCAATTTGAGGAACAGGGCTTTTTCTATGCAAACAAAAGAACACTCCCATTCAAAATAATGGGAGTGTTCGTGATTAGCTCAATTCAGCAACGATGGCCTTGATTTGTTCCGCTGTGTGAACACCTGCAACCTGTTTAACTACTTGACCGTCTTTTTTGAAGAGAAGGGTTGGGATGGACATGATACCAAAGGCACGGGCTGTGTTTGGATTTTCATCAACGTCCATTTTGACGATTTTCAAGACATCTTCTGACAGTTCTTCAGACAATTTGTCCAAGATTGGACCTTGCATACGACATGGGCCACACCAAGTTGCCCAAAAATCTACCAAGACCAAACCGTCTCTTGTTTCTTGTTCAAATGTTGCATCTGTAATTGCTTTTGCCATTATATTTCTCCTTTTTAGTTATATTGGCTCAAATCCTGTTTCATCAGGAAAAAGTACACATCTCCATAAGTCCCATGATAGTCCAAATCATGACCATTATAAACTAACTTTTTAACTGGATGATAATCCGCCACCCCGATCAGGCAGGCTTGCTGGGATAATTCAAACTCCTCATAAGACTCGAAAGTTATCTTCCGTTCTGACTTAGCTGCATCTAGATAAGTAATTTCAATCATAAGCTCTCCTTTTTGATTCCATTCGTAATTTATAACTCAATTGTAACCAAATATGTTACATTTGTCAAATCAAACGCATCTGCTACTGTCAAATCCCAGATAGTCCCTTAAAATCATAATTCATCAATCTTCTCCTTTTTATTTAACTTGACCAAAGTACAATGCAAGAATAAATCTGAAAGAAAAACAAGCACAAAGGCTACGTTTGTTTTTATTTTTATGTTAAAATAAAAGGTATGGACAAAATTATTAAAACTATCTCAGAAAATGGTTCTTTCCGAGCTTATGTGTTGGACAGCACAGAGACGGTTCGGACCGCTCAAGAAAAACATCAAACTCAAGCAAGCTCTACCGTGGCACTCGGCCGCACACTGATTGCCAGCCAGATTCTAGCTGCAAATGAAAAAGGCCAGACCAAGATCACCGTCAAAGTTCTTAGTACCAGCTCGCTAGGCGCAATCATCACCGTAGCAGACACCGAAGGCAATGTCAAGGGCTATGTGCAAAATCCCGGTGTCGATATTAAAAAGACAGCCACTGGCGAAGTTCTGGTCGGCCCTTTTGTCGGCTCTGGTCAATTTTTGGTTATCACGGACTACGGCACTGGCAATCCCTATAATTCTATGACACCACTCATCTCTGGTGAAATCGGCGAAGACCTGGCCTTCTATCTAACTGAAAGTCAGCAAACTCCTTCCGCCGTTGGCCTCAATGTTCTCTTGGATGAGCATGATAAAGTCAAGGTTGCTGGTGG
This sequence comes from uncultured Streptococcus sp., assembly GCA_963523365.1. GTDB lineage: Bacteria > Bacillota > Bacilli > Lactobacillales > Streptococcaceae > Streptococcus. The sequence goes on along the minus strand of CAURCE010000004.1, from coordinate 37,670 downwards.
TTTCTTGGTGCAAGCTCTGCCTGGTGCTAAGGAAGCTGATATCGCCCGCTTTGAGAAGCGGATTCAAGAAATGCCAGCCATCTCTAAGCTGTTAGAATCCGATAACCATATAGAAGCTCTACTGGCTGCCATCTATGGAGATGAGCCCTACAAACGCCTGTCTGAAGAGGAAATTCGCTTCCAGTGTGATTGCAGTAAAGAGCGCTTCATGAATGCCTTGGCTACCTTGCCAAAGGCTGACTTAGAAGAGATGCGTGATCAAGACCACGGAGCTGAAATCATCTGTCAATTCTGCCAGACAGCCTACCACTTTGACCAAAATGACTTGGAGGAACTGATTCGTGACAAATCTTAGTACCCCTTTTATGATTGGAAATGTTGAAATTCCCAACCGCACGGTTCTGGCACCTATGGCCGGCGTAACCAACTCTGCTTTCCGAACCATTGCTAAAGAGTTAGGAGCAGGTCTCGTCGTGATGGAAATGGTCTCTGACAAGGGCATCCAGTATAACAACGAAAAAACCCTCCACATGCTCCACATCGATGAGGGTGAAAATCCCGTTTCTATCCAGCTTTTCGGTAGCGACGAGGACAGTTTGGCGCGCGCAGCGGAATTTATCCAAGAAAACACCAAGACAGATATCGTCGATATCAACATGGGCTGCCCGGTCAACAAAATCGTCAAAAACGAAGCTGGCGCTATGTGGCTCAAGGATCCTGAGAAAATCTATAAAATTATCAACAAGGTTCAGTCCGTTTTGGATATCCCTCTGACAGTCAAGATGCGGACGGGTTGGTCCGACAGCTCACTGGCTGTAGAAAATGCTCTGGCAGCCGAAGCGGCTGGCGTTTCAGCCTTGGCCATGCACGGTCGCACCCGTGAGCAGATGTACACAGGCCATGCCGACCTCGAAACCTTGCATGACGTAGCCCAAGCCCTGACAAAGATTCCCTTCATCGCCAACGGTGATATCCGCAGCGTGCAGGAAGCCAAGCAACGTATCGAAGAAGTCGGTGCTGATGCTGTCATGATTGGCCGTGCAGCTATGGGAAATCCCTACCTCTTCAACCAAATCAATCACTACTTTGAAACAGGCGAAATCCTGCCAGACTTGACCTTCGAGGACAAGATGAAGATTGCTTATGAACACCTCAAACGCTTGATTAACCTCAAAGGTGAACACATTGCTGTTCGCGAGTTTCGAGGTCTAGCACCCCACTACCTTCGTGGAACATCTGGTGCAGCTAAACTTCGTGGCGCCATTTCGCAGGCTAGCACATTGGCAGAGATCGAGGAACTCTTGCAACTCTAACATTAAAGAAATAAAAGGAAGCAGCTACAAAGATGCCTCCTTTTTTGTAAATTTATTTGATCAATTGAACACTAGCTACTTTACCATCAGCGCCAGTGGTGATTTGGACGCCCAATTTAGGAGCAGATGGTTCAGCAGAGCCCAGCTGGGCTGTATAGCGTCCATCATCCAAAGTATAGGCATATGAAGCAACATGGTAAGTATTGACAGTTCCATTCGCTGACTTGACACTGAACTGTCCGCCTGCTGAAACAGTCACTGTACTGCCTCCTGCATCTGTCCAACTACCAGCCGCTGCAGAGAAATCTCCATCCACCATATTCAAAACGCCTTTATAGCGAGCATTTGTTTCTGCCTGCTTGTTTTGAAGCCGACGATCAGTTGCTGGATTTTTAGCTGGTTGACTCGGTTGGGCTGGCTGAGTTGCTTGATTTGGTTTAGTTGGTTGAGTCGGCGTAGTTTGTTGACTAGGAGCTTGTTGAGATTGGCTTGGTTGAGCCTGTGTATTTTGTTGAGCTTGAACTTGCTGATCCACCCCTTGTTGTGTTTGGTTTTGTGAAGGTTGAACGGATTCCACAGCTTTCTGTACTTGTTCTGCTTGCCCTACTGTTTTGTTTGAAGAAGCATTACTGCTGGCTTTTGGAGCGCTGCTAGCCTTACTGGATGAGGCAACTTTAGAGCTAGAAGAAGCTTGCACTGTCTTGCTAGAACTTGCACTAGGCGTGGTTTCTTCTTTGTGACCACAAGCTCCTAAAAGCAAGCTAGAAGCTAAAACAGTAGCAGCCATCAATTTTGTATAAGTCTTTGTTTTCATTTTTTCTCCTCCTTTTGTAACATTCAGCAACCTTTTTGTAATGTTATTGTAACACTTGCAATAAAGTATGTCAACTAGATAAATGGAATTTTTCAAAAAATTTTGAAGCAAACAGTATCCTGAACTTAATCCTCCTATCTTCTTCAGCAAATATATCGCTACTTTTATATTCGTAATGAAAATAAAAAAGCAGAACATTTTTGTCCTGCAAGTAAACTATATCATCAATTTTCTTTTAATCCGATTTTTCTGTCTTCAGTTTATAAACTTTTCTCGGTTTCTTCTTAGGCACGCGCTTGACACCGGCCTCTTCCAAGTATTCTCCAAATTTCACTAAAAAATTATTGCTGACGATGGGGCGTCTAGGCGTGATGAGATTGACCAACTCAGTCCCTTCATAGACGGTAAAGGGCGATTCTAGCAAATGAAGAAAAGTTGGATTCCAGTCCAGTCGTCCCTGAATCCGCTTGATAGATTCCAGCAGGATTTGGTAGTGGTCAAAGGCAAAGTCCTCTGCTGTCAGGAGCCGTTCACCATCTCTAAAACTACTAGTCTTAAAGTCCACATCAAGAAAGGTGACTTCCTTGGCATCATCCCCAGCTTGTACTTGGTCTACTGCTATGGCTGGCAGATAGACCAGATGGGCAATGGTGATGACCCAACCGCGCGGATCACGTCCTGGAGTAGAAACCGTCATCAGCTGTTCCACCTTTTCCAGCGGTATCTCGAGGTCCACTTCTTCCTTGACCTCGCGAATGCAGGCTTGATAGGCATCCTCATCTTTGTCCACAAAACCTCCGACCAGAGCATATTTATTCTGGTAAGGATGAGCCTTGCGCTTAATAACCAAGAGTTTCAGCTGGCCGTCTACGAAGCAGTAAGCCACCATATCCGCTGTTACGCTGGGTGTCTCATACTTGGGCAAATCCTGTGTCTTGTACCATGCCAAAAAGGCGGACTCATCCGCCATAGTTTCATAGTACTCTTTTTCCGACATTCCCGCTGGGATATCCTGTTTGGTCATGAGTTTCTTCCTTTCCTAAGCTATTTTTTCTATCAAAAAATCTCAAATCTTAGTCTAAGCTTTCTTCACTGCCTTGGTCCACTGATACCAGCCGACGATACTATTGAGGGTATAAACCCAGTACATAGCCTGAATGTGAAGATTGCTGCCCCACCAGAGATAGATACTGAAGAGATTGGTCGCAATCCAGAAAATCCACTGCTCGCGGTAGAGACCCGTCATGAGAAGCTGGCCGATGCCATTGGTCGCATCTGTCACACTATCGCGGAAAGGCCGGTGACTGTGAATGCTCTTATAGGCAAAGCCCATACCAATCCAAATCAGAGCAGTCAAGGCCAAATATTTAAGCCAGCCACGCCAGTCTAACTTCTTAGCTTCAAAATGAGAGGGTTCTTCCTTATCTTGTTCATTGACCCGATTGGACAGCCAAGTATAAAGGCCAATCGGCTGCATGATAAAGAAGTAAACCGTAGTCAGCACTTCTCCATAAAAGCTAGCCTGAAAGGACAAGATGAGATAAATCGCCGAATTAACAGCTCCAAAGAGGTAATTGCTGGCCCGCCCCTCAGCTACTAGGATGACGCAGACAATGCCTGTCCAAGAAGCGAAGAGTCCCAGCCAGTCATGCTGCTCCTGCCCACTGGTGAACTCCAGAATGAAAGGCAAGCTAGAAAGAGCAATCAAGTAGAGCCACTGCAACAAGCTGCGCCCGCCAAATAAATCCTGCCAGAGCAATTTGGCAATACCGCTAAAGCCCTGTTCTTTAGCTGCTGCACAGATATTCTGGAAATTTCGAGCAAAGGTTTGAGATTTTTGTTTTAGTCCTGCGGAGAGAGCTGCAGGAGAAAGTTTTTGATTTTTTACTACCATTCTATTTTACCACTTTCTTTTTTAATCTGCTTGATAAATCATGTCAATTGCTTCTTTGGCCGCCTGATAATTATCCAAATAACTGCCAGCCAGATAGACCGTCGGAATATGAGCCAAACACTGCTCTTTCAGCCTTTTTAGATGGCTGGAAAAATCACTGCGGATAGCCTCGTCTGCCATGCTCATATCGCGAAAGCCATCGTTAACATAGGTGCCGACCGGCTCAGCAAAGAGAATCAAATCCCATTTTTCCTTGGACAAGATGCTGGCAAAGAGATTATCAAAAGTATCTGTCTCTTCGTCTTGAACCGGACTTTCTTTCAGATAGTAATCATAGTAAGCCTTGGTTACCAGCGAATTTGTATCAGCCACGACCAGACCACGGTTAACGCTGCTATCAATTAATCGGGAAGTCTGAGCATATTGTCCTAAGAGCAGATAATAGTAGTCTTTAGGGGTCAGTTCATCGTCTCGCACGTTATTTTGAATCTGGTATTCTCGAGCATATTCCAGGCTGACTGGAGCATCATAGTAGCGAGCTAAGTCCTTGGCCAAGGTCGTTTTACCATTGCTAGCGCTACCCATAATCAGCACTTTCTTGGTAAAGTGACGGCGGAAAGGCTGGGCTATATATTTCCAATAAAGACTAGGATTTTCCCGAATCATCGTAGCTGAGATACCAAACTGTCGCTCCTGCAAGGAAGTTTTGAAAGCACGCTTTTCTAACTCTTCCTGATAGTCAGCCTCACCAACAAAGAAAATCAGTTCCTCCCGTTCTGCATCATAGCTCACCAACTCTAATAGAGCTGACAGCCACTTGTCCCAACCCAGAGGATAGCGGGGAAAGGAAGTTTCATCCAGTTTGTAAACCTGAGTCAGTTCATCATCTGCGAAAGTCTCCCTAGTATAGCGAAAACGCTTCTGCAGAGACAGACCCACTTCCTGCCCACGATCTCCCTGATAACCTGAAACCACCACGCGCACCTTGTCGTAAGAACGCTTAGCCTTCTGAATCAAATCGATATGCCCCTGATGCAAGGGAGCAAAGGTTCCAAAGACGATTGCAATCTGTTTTTTCATAATTTCACCTTTTTATTGTTTTTTATAATTTATTCTTTCTATGATTTTATTATAAACTATATTTTTCTTTTGTCAATAGTTTTTTATAAAATTTTATAAAAATATTTTTCAGACACTTTAAAACTGTATTAAGCACAAAAAAAGAACCTAATGCCTTAAGCATCAGATTCTTTTTTACAAGATTTATTGCTGATAGACTTCTTGGTAGAATTCCAACTTGTCTCCATCCTTGACAGTGATTTGATTGGCTGCCTTAGGAGCCATTTCTCCGTTGACCTTAAACATCCAGTAGAGGCCCTTTGCTTCATCCTGAGCATGACCGTCAATCGAAGTGATAAAACCATCTTTTTCTTCGACTTTATAGGCCTTCTTCAAAGCATCCATAGCTGTCTTTCCTTCTTCAACAGCCACCGTTTTCTCGCTCTTCTCCTGACCTTCTGGTGCAATACTGATGCTGATTTTCAGTTCTTTTTTGACGGAAGAAGTAGCCGAACTAGAGCTGGTATCAGTTTTTGTTTGGCTATTGCTACAACCCACTAAGAAGAGAGCAAAGGCAAGCGTAAGTAAGCTAAAGATTTTTTTCATGATAAAGTCTCCTTAAAATAAAATACAAAATAGGATAGAAGAGCATTGTGGACCAGGCGTGGGCTAGATTGAAGCCTGCTCCCGCTGCCACATAGGTCCACCAAGGCATTTGATAAAGCAAGGCTGTGATACCATCAATCACAAGACCATAGCTAAAGGCTAAAAGCAAGGCCAACATACTCTGGCCAAACAAGCATAGTCTCCGATACAACAGGTACCATAGACAAATGACCACCGCAAAGGATAAGATCTGGAAAAGGACCCATGGTCCCATTCCAAAGAGGAATGAAGATACAAAGATACTGGTAGACATGACTAGAAGAGAGCCCTTCAAGTCCTCAAAATCCACCAAGAGAAAATACAGCGCTGTAATCGGCTTGATATTGGGTAGGCCAGCAAAGGCATAACGAAGCACGACGCAGACAGCCGCCAGAAGAGCGATTCGAGTAAGATAACGAAGAGACACAGTTTCTGCCTTTCTAAATGATATTCTTCAGAATGATAACACGGTTCTGATTAGCCTAGCAAGAATGCCAGTAAATCAGCTTTTTATGTATCCTGTCGAATCATCTCCGTTAGTCCTTGATCTCGGTAAAGCAGATCATTTCTAACTGAAAATCCCAGCTCCTGCCAAAAACGGTTGCCCAGTTCATTTCTTTCAAAAACGACCAGCGATACTTTATGGATGCCAAGTCTTTTCACTGCTGACAAGGCCTGTTCGACCAGAGCTCTGCCTACTCCTTTTCTACGAAAATATGGATGGACAGCTGTATGATAAATGTACGCTCTACGTCCATCTGTGCCAACTAGAATAGCACCTATAAAGCTCTCCCCTTCCAAGGCAACCAGACAGGTCTCAGGATTGCGCTTCAAAAAGCGGGCAATCCCTTCTTCAGAGTCATCTAAGTTATTGAGCCCCATACCAGCGCAAGAGAGCCACAGCTGGTAAACAGAGGCATAATCCTTTTCTGTCATCACACGAATTTCCATTGCACACATCCTCCCTAAGCCATTTCAAATTTGAGTTGACCGCCTTTGACGCCAACTTTGAGCGTTTGACCAGCTGCCACATCTCCAGTCAGGAGCAACTCAGACAGCTTGTCCTCCACCTGCGTCTGCAGGGTACGGCGCAGCGGCCGCGCTCCCATTTCTGGATCGTAACCTTCCTGAGCCAGTAATTTCAGGGCACTAGCTTGAAATTTAAGCACGATGCCTTGCTCTGCCAGACTCCCAATCAACGGTTGCACCATAATCTTGACCACTTCCTGCATATCCTCAGCAGACAGACTGTGGAAGACCACCTTTTCATCAATCCGATTGATAAATTCAGGCCGGTAGGTCTTTTTCAATTCTTCCAGAATACGTTTTTCCATATTGGCCTGATCAAAGCGGATGTCACGCGCACCAAAACCAACTGTCTTATCATCCCGCAGGGCCGTTGCCCCCAGATTGCTGGTCATGATAATGATGGTATTGGAGAAGTCCACCTTACGGCCCTTGCTATCGGTCAACTGGCCGTCATCCAAGACCTGCAAGAGAACGTTGAAAATATCTGGATGAGCCTTTTCTACCTCGTCAAAAAGGAGGACAGAATATGGCCGATTGCGCACCTTCTCCGTCAACTCGCCGCCTTCCTCATAGCCTACATAGCCCGGAGGCGCCCCGTTGAGACGACTGGCTGCGAATTTCTCCATATATTCACTCATGTCAAAGCGAATCAGGGCTGATTCATCATCAAAGAGAACTTCTGCCAAGGCCTTAGCCAGCTCTGTCTTTCCGACACCCGTTGGCCCTAGGAACATAAAGGAACCAATGGGGCGTTTGCCAGTGCGGATGCCTGACTGATTGCGACGAATAGCTCGGCTGACAGCCGAAACTGCCGCATCCTGTCCGATGACCCGCTTGTGCAGTTCTTTTTCCAAATTGAGATATTTTTTGGCATCTGTCTGAGTTAATTTCTGCACAGGAATACCAGACAAGCGACTGAGAGTCTCTAAGATATCCTCTGCTTCTACCTTCAGCTTGTAAACAGTTGGCTCCTGCTCTTTTGCCAGTAGCTGGCCGACTTTTTTCAACTTTCCAGCCATCAAAGCCTTATCCACAGGCGTCAGATCCGACTGTTTATAATTCTGCGGTCCTTTATTCTGCACCGTTGCACTAGCTTCATCCAAAAGGTCAATGGCAGAGTCTGGCAGATGCTTGCTGGTCAGATAACGATGTGCATACTTGACCGCTGTTTCAATGGCCTGATCACTAATCTGCACCTTGTGGTGATCCTCATAGCTCTTTCTCAAGCCCTGCAGAATAGCAATACTATCAGACACAGTAGGCTCTTCAATGGTTACCTTGGCAAAACGCCGAGACAGAGCAGCATCTTTTTCGATATGTTTCTGATACTCTTCCTGCGTCGTAGCACCAACTGTCCGCAAGGTTCCCCGGGCCAGAGCAGGTTTCAGGATATTGGCCGCATCCAAGGTCGAATCAATCCCGCTGCCAGAACCCATGATGGTATGCAGCTCATCGATAAAGAGGATGACATGGCCGTCTTCTTCAATATCATTGATGATATTGTTCATCCGCTCTTCAAAGTCTCCGCGGAAACGAGTCCCAGCGACAACATTCATCAAGTCTAGTTCCAAGACGCGCATCTTGGCAAGTTCAGCTGGAACCTGACCAGCTGCTACGCGTTGAGCCAAGCCTAGTGCCAGAGCCGTTTTACCGACCCCCGCATCACCGACTAACACTGGATTATTCTTTGTCTTGCGGCTGAGGATCTGAAGCATCCGAGAAATTTCTTCATCCCGCCCGATAACTGGTTCCAGACGACCAGCCCGAGCCAGTTCTGTCAAATCCCGAGTATAATCTTCCAGGCCACCGCTAGTTGAAGGAGGCATGCCCATCATATTCGCCATGGTTTGTTTAGCAGAGGCCGTATTTTTATTTAGCGAGCGGATCGACTTAATTTCCTCTCTGCCCCAGCCAGCACGCTGCTCTAAAACCTTTCGCAAATCACTGAATCGAGGAGCTGAACTCTTATCATCATAGCCGAAACCTGCAGCTTCTAACACACGAGCTGCCAAGGTTCCACGATCAAATAGCATGGCTAGGAGCAGGTGTTCTGTCCCTAGGCTTTTAGCATGGACGGCTTCCGCAATCTGCCCTGCTTGAGCAAAGAGCTCCTCCAAACGGTGAGAGAAAGGCAATAAGTCAAAACCACCCTGTTTTTGGTACTCTTTTCCAGTAATGTCAAAGGCTGCTTCTTCCAGTTTATCTACTTCAATAGGGAATTCATTTAGAACCGAGCCTGCAACGCTGTAGGGATTATTAGTCAGAGCCATCAGCACCTGCCACGATTCTAAATAATCTGTAGCAAAATGACCAGCTAAGAGCTGAGCCGCTTCTAAGCTTTCCACTAAAGCTTTTGAATAATTCATATTCTTAATTTCCTTTTCTATCTAATTGCTGCAAAATTTTCCGTAACATTCTGGCTCTAATCCTCGGAGCCTCTGCTCCTAAGACAGCATCGCTGGCACTCGCTAGGAGCAGATCTCCCTCACGCTGGCCAATAATTTTTTCATCAAAGAGCAGCTGCAAAATATCTGAAAAAACTGGCTGGCTGAGCGACTCACCAACATTGGCCAACAAATCAGACAGCATTTGGTGCCGATCGGAAAATTCAATCTTACCAATCCTGATATAGCCACCGCCGCCGCGCTTGCTTTCAACGATATAGCCCCGGCTCTCCGTAAAGCGTGTCTTAATCACATAATTGATCTGACTCGGAACCACCTGAAAAACATCAGCTAACTCACTGCGCTTCAGCTCGACCATGCCCGCCTGCGCCAAAATTCTTTTGATATATTCTTCTATACTATCCGAGGTATTTTTGATGCCCATGATATACCTTTCTATCTGTTATATCTAAAAATAAGCATTCAAGTCTTCTCTAACATTGACTATCTTTGACTATTATACCGAAAAAATCTTTTTTTTGAAAGAAAAAGAGGTACCAGAAAGCTTGAAAATATCTGATAATTCAGAGTAATGAAAAAGATTGACAGGCTGAGTAAATACAATTGTAAACGCTTGCTTTTTACTTTTAAAGACTTATAATAAAGGTGTGAAAGTGTGGTGTTTACACCATCAACCGTATCCAAACAATCATCATCAAAAGGAGGTTTTCCAATGAAAATAAATTGGCTCAACTATACCCATCATGTACTTAGCTGCCTGTTTATCACTCTGAGTATCTTGACAATTTTTTCCGCCGAGTATGTCGTTTTCCCAACGAGCCTTCTTCTAGGCTGTCTCCTAATCCCTCTACTCTTTGAGCAGCATTTATTCAGTCGCCGAATGACTTGGAGCCTCAGCGTTTTCTTTGCCATTCTTGCCTTTGCCCTTCTCTTTATCATCAAAACAAATTATATCTCCCTTAGCTATCCAGCAACAACCCTTCTTCTTTTTGTACTAGCAAGCCTGAGTTTTTCAAACTCCTTTATCCTTCACAAACATAAAGAACAAAAAGCCGCTAGATAAAGCTATCCAATAAAAAGTGTGGAAGCAACATGAGCTCGAAAGAGCCATGGATTCCACACTTTTCTTATTCTATAAGGAGCTGGATGGTAGCTAAATATTCTTAAATGGTTCGTCCACGCTGCCGGTCTAAACTAGACTTCTAGAAAATTTTCTCCTCTTTATTTTCCTACTTTCATTTTCTTTTTAATTATATTATAATAGTTGGCAAACACATTTTCTAGTCTAATTACTTTAAAAAATGATAGTATTCTACGAAGGAGGGCGACATGATGGATTTGGGCCAATTGCACAAAACTACTGAATATAAGAATCAAGGGACCCCCTATTCTCTGACGCGGACCATTACGGAAAACGGCCAGCCTGACATCCTTTTCCACTGGCACACAGATGTTGAAATCATTTACGTTCACGAAGGAAGCGCCCAATTTCATATTGACGATCATTATTTTAACAGTCACAAGGGCGATATTGTTCTGATTCGTCCCAATGCCCTCCACTCCATTCATCCGATTGAGCAGCAGCGCCACTACATGGATGCCATTAACTTTCACTTGGACTTAATGGGCTATTCGGCCATGGACCATGCTAGTATCCACTACTTACAGCCTCTCTACAATGGTCAACTGGACTTTGTCCATGTCATCAAGCCGACTGATCAAGCCTATGAGGAAATTCGTCAATGCCTACTGACCACTATGGAAACCGGTTATTGCCAAAAGAAATACTATGAATTTCAGCTCAAGGCCCAACTTAATCAGCTCTTCTACTTGCTGTTTGAGAACGACTATATCGTTTCTAAGGAGCTATCTGCCGAAGGCTACCGCAAGGAAGAGAAAATCCGCTCCATCATCGACTATATCAATGAGCATTATCAGGAAGAACTCTCGATTGATCAGCTGTCTGGTATTTGCGGCTACAGCCCTACGCACTTCATGAATTTCTTCAAAAAACATCTAGGCGTTTCTTGCATTGAATATCTGATTCAATTCCGCCTGCGCAAGGCTGCTGAGCTCCTCCAGCACTCCACTCTATCGGTTCTAGAAATCTCCAGCCAGTCTGGTTTTAATAACCTTTCTAATTTCAACCGGCAATTTAAAAAATACTATCAAATGACACCAAGTCAATACCGAAGAAAGTAAGAAAATCTCCAGTCAACTGATTGGAGATTTTTTATCTGAACATGATGAATAAAAAAAACGAACAGACTAAATATCTGTTCGTTTTACGGGATTTTGAAAGTTATAGGTAGTTATTCTGCTGATTTTTCACGGATTACCAAGGTTCCATCTTCCATATCTGCAGTCAAGTGCTTAGCATCTAGATTATCCAAGTGGAAGTCAGTCACCTTGTCACGGATTTGTTGCTCGATAACGCGGCGAAGTGGACGAACACCCATGACTTGGTCATAACCAGCATCGCGCAGGAATTCCTTAGCTGCATCAGATACAGCCAGATCAATTTCCTTCTTGCTCAAGGTTTGATTTACTTCAACCAGCATGAGATTCACAATTTCCATCAAATCTTCTTTCTTGAGATGAGAGAACTCGATGACCGCATTGAAACGATTGAGGAACTCTGGGCGGAAATAAGCTTTGAGTCGGTCCATTAGATCAGGCTTTTCTGCATCCTCTTCTAGACCTGCTTCATAGCCAAAGCCTGCATTAGAAGTTGCAATGATAACCGTGTTCTTAAAGTTGACTGTGTTACCTTGACCATCTGTCAAACGACCGTCATCCAGAACTTGAAGGAGAAGGGTAATTACTTGTGGATCAGCCTTTTCAATCTCATCCAAGAGAATGATAGAGTAAGGATTTCGACGAACACGCTCGGTCAAAGTATTGTTGTTATCATCATAACCGACATAGCCCGCAGTCGTACCAATCAGCTTGGAAACAGCAGTCCGGTCGGAGTATTCTGACATATCCAGACGGATGATGGCTTCCTTGGTACCGAACATATCCAGAGCCAGTTGCTTGGCTAGCTCAGTCTTACCAACACCTGTCGGACCAACGAAGAGGAAGCTTCCGATTGGACGGTTGCCTTCATCAAAGCCTGCACGGTTTCGGCGGATAGCCCTAGCCACAGCTTCTACAGCCTTGTCTTGACCAATCACCTTGGCTTTGAGACGGTCATTCATGCCCTTGAGTCGCTCAATGTCGCTGGCACCCATCTGAGATACCGGCACTCCCGTCATCCGCTCAACAGACTCCGCTACGTCGTTGACTGTCGCCGTCACCTTCATATCCTCGGTGTGGTTTTGAATTTTCTTTTCCAGCTCTTCAATGCGGGTCTTGGCATTCAGAGCTGCTTCATAATCTTCTTTTTCAACAGCTGCTTCCTGCTTGTCTTTTTGCTCAGCAATCTCATGTTCAACCGCATGAACATCGGTAACTGGATGCTGGGCTGCCAGGTGGGCAGCAGTCACATCGACCAGGTCAATCGCCTTGTCTGGCAGGCTCCGTTGTGGAATATACTGAACAGAGTAGTCCACAGCCGCTTTCAGCACTTCATCCGGCAGGATGACATTGTGGTGCTTTTCATACAGGTCCCGAATACCTCGAAGGATCTGATAGGTATCTTCAGCAGACGGCGCATTGACCTTGACTTCATTGAAACGGCGAGCCAAAGCTGCATTTTTAAGGATAGTATTGCGGTACTCGTCTTGAGTAGTAGCCCCGATAACGGTCAACTCCCCACGAGAAAGCGCTGGTTTGAGAATATCCGCCAAGCCCTTAGAACCGCTATCTCCTCCTGTGCTACCTGCTCCCAGAATTTGATGGATTTCATCAAAGAAGAGGATAATGTTGCCAGCTTCCTTGACTTCATTGACTAAGTTTTGGATATTTTCTTCAAAGCTACCACGATATTGAGTACCAGCTTCCAAGCCAGAAATATCAACAGAAATAATTTCCTTGTTCTTGATAGCCGCTGGCACATCACCATTAACGATAGCCTGAGCCAAACCTTCTACGACAGCTGTCTTACCAACTCCGGCATCTCCGACCAGAACCGGATTATTCTTAGTACGGCGGGAAAGGATTTCAGCTGTTTCTTGGATTTCCTTATTGCGCCCAATGACTGGATCTAGCTTGCCTTCACACGCTTCTTGGGTCAGATTGCGACCTAGCTTAGCCAGAATGCCGTCTTGCTTAGGCCCATGCGCTCCAGCTTGCACATCCTGTTCGCTAGTCATTTGACCAGGAAGCTTGCCAGTAGCCCGGTACTGAGCAAACTCTTCCGGTGTGACCTCTCTACCATTAATCAAGTAGCGCCGGTGTTCGCTGTTGTAGCCACCCATGCGCCCCATGAGTTGGTTGAAAAGGTCGTCCATATTGTTAAAATTGTTGTAATTGTTATTCATCATTTTTCCTCACTTTTTATACGTTTTTATATCATTTTTTCATTTGCTAAAGTTTCAGATAAGAAATCTCTTTCTTACTTACTATACATTTATGTTCATATCGGAGATCTTCTCCTATCTATTATTTTACATAACTTATTCTATTTCCAAAAATTAAGACTCCTTCAGTCTCTTACTTTATGGATGAGTTGGATCTATTTCAGAAGAATATAATGTTACATAATTTTTAATCCTCCCAAAAATAATCGCCTACTGGCTACATCCCCATCTTCTGAATAAATTCTGTGTAAACTTTTTTGTTTACAGTTGTAATTATACATCCTTTTTCCCCCCTTGTCAATAGGTTTTAATAAAAAATTTACATAATTTTTAAAAAATCAAAAAACCTCCTCCACACTAAAATATGGAGAAAGTTTCTCTATTTTGATACAAGTTAAATCATATACTCTACACTATAGCTGGCATCCGACAGAATGCGGGACAGAAACTGTTTGGTCCGCTCCTCCTTAGGACTAGTGAAGAATTCCTGAGGAGGATTTTCTTCGACGATGTGACCTCCGTCCATAAAGATGACATGGTTGGCCACATCACGGGCAAAGCTCATCTCGTGGGTCACAACGACCATGGTCACTCCCTCCTGGGCCAGCTGTTTCATGACGCTGAGAACTTCACCGACCAATTCCGGATCTAGAGCCGAAGTTGGTTCATCCAGCAGGATGACATCTGGCTTGACGGCAATGGCACGGGCAATCCCAATCCGCTGCTGCTGGCCGCCTGATAGTTGAGAAGGATAGTAGTCCTTGTAGGCTAAAAGGCCCACGCGCTTCAAGGCATCTTCTGCAATCTCAAGCGCTTCTTCTCTCGGTATCTTACGAGCGATCACTAAGCCCTCCAAGATATTTTCAAGGGCAGTTTTATTGGCAAAGAGGTTATAATGCTGGAAGACAAAGGCCGTCTTTCTACGAATTTCCAAAATCTCCTTTTTGCTAAGTTTAGCCAAATCATAGTCCTTACCAGACAAAGTCAGCTGGCCGCCATCCGCTTTTTCTAAGTGATTCAGACAGCGCAGAAATGTTGTTTTCCCAGAGCCTGAGGGTCCCAGAATAACCACAACATCACCTTGATTAACCTTGAGACTGACATCTGCCAGCACCTGATGCTCTCCAAATCGTTTGGAGATATGTTTTACTTCTAACATAATCTTTCCTTCCTAAGCAAGAGCGTAGCGCTTTTCCAAGCTTCTAAAAATCCACTGAATCAAGCCACAGATAATGAGATAAATAACAAAAATCACTAAGTAAGACTCTGAATACTGATATGAATGAGAGGCTTCGACCTTAGCCAAAGCTGTAATATCTTTCACTGTCATGACAAATACCAGTGAGGTCCCCTTGACCAAATTGATAACCAGATTGGCGAGATTGGGCAGGGCAGAACGCAGAGCCTGAGGAAAAACAATTCTCCGATAGGCTTGAAAATTCGTTAAACCAATCGCCTGCGCTGCTTCTAACTGTCCTTTATCCACTGTCAAAATAGCAGAGCGTAAGATTTCCGATAAACTGCCTGTCGTCATCAGGCTATAGATGATGAAAGCATAGTAAAGCGGATTGAACTTAAAGACGTCTACCTGACTACCCAGACTTTTGAAAATTTGATTCAGTAAGCTAGGAAAAAGACTATAGAAAAAGAGAATGAGCAAAATAGGAGGCGTTGCCCGAATGAAGGCCAGATAAACCACCGAAAAAGTCCGAACACCCCGAACTTTATAAATCTGTCCCAGAGCTAGAAGCAGAGCCGGAATAAAGCTGAGCAGAATAGCCACCACCATAATGATCAGGGTTACAGGTATGCCTTTCAAAGTAACCAGAAAGGTATTTACAATATAATTCAAATCCATGCTTTACCTCTCCTTGACTGTCAGACTTTTTTCCAGAAGCTGGGAAGCCAGCGAAACCACTAGGGCAATCCCCCAGTAAATCAAAGCCACCGCTGTATAGGTTTCGAGGGAATAATTGCCCAGATTACGGCTGATGAGATTTTGCCCCGCTCCCATGACATCAACTGCCCCAATCGTATAGGCCAGCGCAGCATCTCGCATGAGATTAAGAAAGGCGGTAGTCAGATTGGGCAGGGCAATACGAAAAGCTTGTGGCAGAATGATGCGCAGAAATGTCTGCACGGGTGTCAAACCAATACTAAGACCTGCCTCGCTCTGTCCCTTGGGAACAGCCAGATAGGCCGCCTTAAAGACTTCTGCAATCATGGCCGCAAAGAGCAGAATCATGGTAATAATGACAAATACGGTCCGTGACCAATTATTGATATCTAGTCCCAACCACCATTTTAAAAACTCTGGAATGCCATAGAAGACCAAGAAGAGCAAGACAATAGGCGGTGTACACCGAAGGATAAATATATATCCTCTAGCCAGACCAGCAAAAGCCTGCTCCTCCGCAACTTGAGCCCAGGCCAACAGACCACCTAGCAAGGAGCCAATTAAAACCGTCACGAACATAATCCATAAAGTAGTCGGCAAGGCCTGTAACAAACCAGGCAGCAGGCCAAAAACACGGGACAAATCATAAGCGACCATACGGTCTCCTTTCTCCAGCTTTTAGTCTTTATCTACATAAGAAAAGACATCTTCACCAAAGTATTTTTCCGATAATTTAGAGAGTGTCCCATCTTTTTCTAGCTCTTTAATAGCCTTTTCATAGGCTTTGGCAAACTCTTCATTCTTTTTATCTTTATGAATGAGTGGATAGGTAGGGATACCCTTATAAGGGAACCAGCTCAACTGATCCGCATACTGATGGTAGGAACCTTCCTTGTCTGTCACTGCTTTTTCAAAAGACAGCTTGATGTCAAAGAAGGCATCATAGCGACCTTCCAAGACCCAAGCATAGGCATCCGCTATCTGAAAAGACTCTGCTGCGGTCAACTCAATCGGACTAGCACTGTGCTTTTTGTTGTACTCTTCAATCACTGTCCATTGAGCATTCTGTGGTGAAATCGGTACTAATTTCCCTTTTTCTTTGGCAAAATCATCAATATTTTTAAATTTATTTGCGTCTGCTTTTCGAATGGTGAAGCCGATGATACTAGCTCCGATAGGACTTTCTGGAATGATGAACTTCTTCGCCCGCTCTTCGGTGTACCAAGCTCCCTTGGTTCCGATATCATATTTCCCAGATTCCAAACCAATCAAAAGATCTTCGTCACTGGTGCCAGTATATTCGAACTGATAATCTGGCAATTTTTCATCAATGGCCTTGAGTACTGCGACTTCATACCCATCTGACTTGCCTTTTTCGTCTAAAAAGTCGTAAGGAACGTAGTTTTGCGTATGAGCTACTTTTAAAGTCGTGACCTTGTCACTGCCTGATGCAGAGCTGCTCGTCTTGCTGGACGAAGCCCCTGTCAAGGTCCGCCCCAAATAAGTCGCCACTACAATAGCAATCACTGCTGCTCCACCAATAATCCATTTTTTCTTGCTCATTCTTTCGTCTCCTTCTTATGTTAAGCTTGCTGCTTGGCGAACCCACTGAATCCGCTCTGCTTCAATATCGCTTGGAATAGTACAGTCAGCCCCGATAATCAAAGCTTCCTTGCCAGCTCCTGCTATCAGCCGCTTGGTCTCATCTTGAATAGCCGCTTGACTGCCCGTGTAGAGCAGGCCGTCCTTGCCATTTTCAAAGCCACCCAGGACAGTCCGACCGCCAAATAATTTCCGGCCCTCCGCTAGGCTGATGCCTTCTGGCCCCACTGCCCAGTTGATGACCTGAGCTGGATAATCTGTGAAAAGATGAACATCATTTCGCGCGCCTTCGTATCCACAAATGTGCAGGATATTCACTCCGCCAGCTGCATTGGCTGCTTCCAGCACCGCCAAATCACTAGGAGCAATAAAAGCCTTATAGTCTTCAGCCGATACCCGCGCATCCTGAATGCTCTGAACGCTAAGGTAGATTCCATCCGCACCAGCTTCCTTGATAATCCGCTCTGTCAGAGCTGCAATATCTTGAGCAATTACATCCAGCACCCGCTTCGTGAGCACTGCATCCTCTGCCAAGAAATCTGCAATGATATCATCCCCTCCGGCAACCTTGCCGACCAACCATTTGAAATAGGTCACTGGCGCAAAAATATTGTAAATAGCGACCAAGTCCTCTGTGAAGCCATCCCTGATCTTCTGAACCAGCTCCACCTGCTCACTAATCCAAGGATGGTCAGCACCTAGCGGCTCAATATCTGCCAAGTCTTTGATAGATTGGACTTTTTTCAAGCGTTCATTAGGATAGGCAAAATAACCATCACTCATCAGCTTGATAAAGTCTGGCTCGACTTCTGCCAGAAAAGCTTGATGACCAGACAGATTTTTCTCAATAATGGCCTGATTTCCAAAACCAGCCAGCCACTCATCCTCGCTGGTAAAATGATGCCAGAAACCAACTGGCACTCGGTCAACTTTCCCCCCCTTAAAGGCTTTTAAAACCAACTCTCTTTTAGACATATCTTGCTCCTTTTCAATTTGATTGCTATTATCATATCACTGAAAAGTGGGCTTTCCAAATATATATTTCCTATCAGCCCGATTAAAAATATTTATAAGAGTAAATTAAAAAAGCTAGCTCAATCTAGCTTTACCAAGCTTTTTCAGCTTTCGATGAAAAACCTATTTTTTCTTACTATTTTTAGAAAGGCAAGATATATATTTTCTATGGGAGAGATAGGCAATCTTTATCAAAAGACCTCTACTTCGATTTTACTTACCCTTAACTGCAAAATACTCCCGCACAAGCGGTGCAACCTTGGTGCCAAAGAGTTCGATAGACTGGAGAACCTGC
The DNA here is from genome assembly GCA_963523365.1 of uncultured Streptococcus sp. GTDB lineage: Bacteria > Bacillota > Bacilli > Lactobacillales > Streptococcaceae > Streptococcus. Next base: position 19,240 of record CAURCE010000004.1, on the reverse strand, counting down.
TCATGCGGAAGCGATCCCAACGGCAGATGTAGCATGAAGCGGTCCAACCCCAGCTCCTCTATCATCTTGATTAATTTCTGAGCGACCTTTTCAGGGCTACCGACAAACATGGCCCCCTCTGGTCCTACCTGATCTAGGTATTGCTCATAGGTCATCTCCCGCCAGTGAGGGCGGTCCTTGGAGATAGCGTCCACTACCTGCTTGGTCGGATGGAAGTAAGTCCGGACCGCCTCCTCATTGTCCTCCATGACCCAGCCCCAAGAGTGGGCAGCGATTTTCAACTTTTCATCTGAGTGCCCACTTTCCTGCCCAATCCGGCGATACGCATCCAGCAGGGGCTTGAAGCGCTTAGGCTGTCCACCGATAATGGCATACGCAATTGGCAGGCCTTTCTGGGCGACCTTAATGGTGGACTCGACATTTCCCCCTGTCGCTACCCAAACTGGCAATGTTTCTTGCACAGCCCGTGGGTAGACTTCCCGATTTTCAATAGTCTGCGTCAGCTTGCCCTTCCAATTCAACCGCGTCTCGGCATTGGCATAGAGGAGCAGGTCCAGCTTTTCATCAAAAAGCTCTTCATAATCCTTCAAGTCATGGCCAAAGAGCGGAAAGGACTCGATAAAAGATCCACGTCCAGCCATGACCTCTGCTCTGCCATTTGACAATGCATCAATCGTCGCATACTGCTGGTAGACTCGAATAGGATCCAAGCTCGACAAGACACTGACAGCACTGGTCAAGCGAATCTTCTCTGTCTTGACCGCACCAGCCGCCAGCACAATCTCCGGTGCAGAGACAGCAAAGTCCTCTCGGTGATGCTCTCCAATACCATACACGTCCAGCCCCACCTTGTCTGCCAGCTCAATCTCTGCTACCAGCTGCCGAATCCGTTCGTCATGAGTATAGGTCTGCCCTGTCCCCTCTAGCGGCGTTGTCTCTCCAAAAGTAGAAATACCTAATTCCACCATGCTTTTGCCCTCCTGATATTTAAGATAAAAATATTTTATCACTAATTAGTGATATATACAAAAATGATGCTCAACCTATTGTCCATCTGCATAGAATAACATGGTTTTATCATGATAGAAAGAGACTTCCAAAGGGCACCATCACCAAATACCATACTAAAAGCCCCAGAAAAATCTGAGGCTTGGTATTCTTATCGAGATTCATTAAGACGGTTATTCTACCGTTACAGATTTAGCAAGATTACGCGGTTTATCCACATCTAAACCACGGTGCAGGGTTGCAAAATAAGCAATCAATTGAGTTGGCACCACCATAGAGATTGGTGACAAATAAGGGTGAACTTGGCTCAGGACAATATCGTCTCCATCCTTCGCCACATTTTCCTCCGCAATGGTCAAAACTTTGGCTCCGCGCGCCACAACTTCAGAAACATTTCCGCGAGTATGGCTAGCCAAGACTTCGTCTGAAAGTAGGGCTAGAACAGGTGTTCCCTCTTCAATCAGAGAAATAGTACCATGCTTGAGTTCTCCTGCCGCAAAGCCTTCACACTGAATGTAGGAAATCTCCTTAAGCTTAAGGCTAGCTTCCATCGCCACATAATAATCCTGACCACGACCGATATAAAAGGCGCTGCGAGTTTCCGCCAACAAGTCACGGACCTTGCTTTCGATCAGTTCTTTCTCAGAAAGGGTAGACTCGATAGACTGGGCTACGATAGACAGCTCATGAACCAAATCAAACTTCTTGGCTTTTTCATTGCCATTGGCATCACCGACCGCCTTAGCCAAGAATGCTAGGGCAGCAATCTGCGCGGTGTAAGCTTTGGTTGAAGCCACGGCGATTTCTGGTCCAGCATGGAGAAGCAGGGTATGCTTGGCTTCACGAGACAAGGTTGAGCCTGGCACATTGGTCACTGTCAGGCTAGGAATGCCCAGTTCATTAGCCTTGACCAAGACTTGGCGACTATCAGCTGTCTCACCAGATTGGCTGATAAAGATGAAAAGTGGTTTCTTGCTCAGAAGTGGCATAGCATAGCCCCATTCAGAAGAAATTCCCAGCTCAACTGGCGTATCTGTCAGCTCTTCCAGCATTCGTTTAGAAGCGTAACCCGCATGATAAGAAGTTCCAGCAGCAATGATATAAATGCGATCCGCTTCTTGGATTGTCTTGATGATGGCAGGATCAATCAACATCTTATTATTGTCATCCGCATAAGTGCTGATCAGCTTCCGCATCACGGTTGGCTGCTCATCAATTTCCTTCAACATATAGTAAGGATAAGTACCTTTGCCGATATCAGACAGGTCCAGCTCAGCAGTATAGCTACCACGTTCAAGAACATTGCCTTCGTAGTCTTGCACTTCTACGCTATTAGCCGTCACGATAACCAGCTCTTTATCATGGATTTCCATGTATTCGCTGGTCTCACGAATCATAGCCATGGCATCGGAGCAGACCATATTGTAGCCGTCACCCAAGCCAATCAAAAGCGGAGATTTGTTTTTGGCAACGTAGATCGTAGAAGGATCCTGAGCGTCTACCAAGGCAAAAGCGTAAGAACCTTCGATAATGTGAAGAGCCTTGCGGAAAGCGTCAAGAACAGAGAGACCGTCTTCTTCCGCGAATTTCCCAATCAAATGAACTGTAATTTCTGTATCTGTCTGCCCTTTAAAATCATGACCAGCAAGATAGTTATTTTTGATATCCAGGTAATTTTCAATCACACCGTTGTGAACCAAAACAAAACGGCCTGTCTGAGAAGTGTGAGGATGGGCGTTATTCTCACTTGGTTTTCCGTGGGTTGCCCAGCGCGTATGCCCAATACCTGTTGAACCCGCTACATCCATGCCAATCTTGGCACGAAGATCTGCAATCCGGCCAACAGACTTGATCAAGCTAGATTTTTCTCCTGTTGTCACAAAAATTCCAGCTGAATCATAGCCTCGGTATTCTAACTTTTCAAGTCCTTGCATCAAAATATCTGTTGCATTGCGGTTTCCCACAACTCCGACGATTCCACACATAGATTTATTTCTAGCCTTTTGCTGGCAAAAAGCTAGTTCCTCCTTTATTCAAAATTGGTATAGTCTTATTTATCTTTTTATTTAGAGACGAAAACATTATACACAGCAAGTTGACATTTGTCAACATAAATTGGTATAGTTTCGAGACAGGGAAATTTGTTTAAGAAACAAAAAAGTCTCCCCGAAGGGAGAAGAGCTGGTTTATTTCACCTTACAGTGCTAGGAACCGTAACCGAAGATCATACTTGAGTATATCGAGGTAAGGTAACAACATAAAAAGCCCTCTGAGATCAGAGAGCTTTATTCTTGCTGGATAAAACGCTTATAGACTAGGCGACGAGCTGAAGATTGTACGAAAATTTTAGTGAAACAAAAAATCTCCCCGAAGGGAGATGATCTGGTTTATTTTACCTTACAGTGCTAGGAACCGTAACCGAAGATTATACTTGAGTATATCGAGGTAAGGTGAAAACGCAATGTAAGTGGAAAATAAAGCAGATTAACGACGAAGTCCAAGAGAGTTGATCAACTCACGGTAACGGTTAACGTCGTTTTTACGCAAGTATGCAAGCAAGTTACGACGGCGACCGATTTTCTTCATCAAACCACGGTAAGTAGCGTGGTCTTTTTTGTGTTGTTTGATGTGTTCGTTAAGGTGGTTGATTTCCCAAGTAAGGACAGCAACTTGAACCTCTACTGAACCTGTATCACCTTCGTGACGTGCATATTGTGCAATGATTTCATTTTTTTTCTCTTTTGAGATTGCCATGATAAGCTCCTTTTCTTTACGCTTCATCCGAGTGACAGGCTTGGCAATTCCTGCAACCAAGAAGAAGTTATTTGTCTTTAAGACATTCTTATTCTATCAGGAAGCCAAGTTTTTGTCAAATCTTCTACTTTTCCGACAAAGTCAGCCAAATTTCATTAGCCAAAACGAGGATTTTCTACATATTTACTCCAAGGCTCGATCTAGCCGGTCGTTTTTGACTTTGGAGCAGGTTTAGCTTATACTGGGAGTAAGATGACACGAGGAGAAGAGTTTATGAAATATCTTGAGTTTGGAGAAAGTAAACGAGAAATTTCCCAGATTATTATAGGACTGATGCGAATTGCCCAAATGACACCCAAAGAGGTGGAAGAACTGATCGAAACAGCCTTGTCAGTCGGAATCAATGCTTTTGACTTAGCCGATATCTACGGTGGAGGCAAGTGCGAAGAAATTCTGGGACAAGTGCTCAAAAATCGCCCTGACCTGCGGGCTAAGATGTGGGTCCAGTCCAAAGTGGGGATCCGCATAGAAGAATTCACCTACTTTGACTTTTCCAAAGACTATATCCTAGAGGCAACGAACGGTATTTTACAGCGCTTAGGCGTGGACCATCTAGACTCTCTGCTCTTGCATCGACCAGATGCCCTGATGGAGCCCAGTGAAATCGCTGAAGCTTTTGATCTGCTCAAATCTCAAGGAAAGGTCCTTGATTTTGGAGTGTCCAACCAGAATCCTATGATGATGGAACTTCTCAAAAAAGAAGTCAAGCAGCCTTTGGTGGCAAATCAGCTCCAACTCAGTGCAGCTTTTTCACCTGCCTTTGAGTCCAGCTTCCACGTCAACATGGAGGGCACAGCCGCAAATATGCGCGACGGTAGCATTTTCGAATACTGCCACCTCAACGACGTCGTAATTCAGGCCTGGTCTGTCCTCCAGCATGGCTATTTCGAAGGCGTCTTTGTCGGTTCGGATAAATATCCCAAGCTCAATGCCGTCCTAAACCGACTGGCCGACAAATACCAAATATCACCATCCGCAGTGGCTATTGCTTGGGTGCTACGCTATCCAGCCCACATGCAGGCGGTCATCGGCACGACCAAGACTAGCCGCATCATCGAAGCAGCCAAGGCAGCAGATATTGAATTGACTAGAAAAGAATGGTACGAAATCTATTGGGCCTCTGAAAAAGATCTTCCTTAAAAAATGAGACTAAAATCCGATTAATTTTCTACCAAGATGCTGGCTGAAGGACTGGCAGAAAAGCTGTCCAGAGCATATCCACTGTATGGCTTAAAGGACAAAATCATCTTGCACAAGATTAACTAGCACATAAAATTCCTATTTCACGAAAGGAAAAGATATATGAACCATTTCGACACAATCATCATCGGCGGAGGACCGGCTGGCATGATGGCTGCCATTTCCAGTTCTTTCTACGGACAGAAGGCCCTGCTCCTTGAGAAAAATAAACGACTGGGCAAGAAACTAGCTGGTACAGGCGGCGGGCGTTGCAATGTGACCAACAACGGAAACCTAGATGACCTCATGGCTGGCATTCCTGGCAACGGGCGCTTTCTTTACAGCGTCTTTTCCCAGTTTGACAACCATGATATCATCAACTTCTTTACAGAGAACGGTGTCAAACTCAAGGTCGAAGACCACGGCCGTGTTTTCCCAGCGACAGACAAGTCCCGCACCATTATCGAAGCTTTGGAAAAGAAAATTGCAGAGCTGGGTGGCACTGTCATCACCAACACCGAAATCGTCTCCGTCAAAAAAACTGATGAGCTTTTCACTATCAAATCCAGCGACCAGGCTTGGACCTGCCAGAAACTGATTGTCACAACTGGTGGTAAATCCTATCCTTCAACTGGCTCGACAGGCTTCGGGCACGATATCGCCCGACATTTCAAGCACACGGTAACTGACTTAGAGGCTGCTGAGAGTCCGCTTCTGACTGACTTTCCTCACAAAGTGCTTCAGGGGATTTCGCTGGACGATGTGACCCTCAGCTATGGCAAGCATGTCATCACTCACGACCTGCTCTTTACCCACTTTGGCCTATCCGGTCCGGCAGCTCTGCGCTTGTCTAGCTTTGTCAAGGGCGGCGAGACCATCTATCTAGACGTCTTGCCTCAGATGAGTCAGCAGGATTTGGCAGACTTTTTAGAAGAACATCGGGAAAAATCTTTAAAAAATACTTTAAAAACCTTGTTGCCAGAACGCTTGGCAGAATTTTTTGTTCAAGGATATCCTGAAAAAGTCAAACAGCTAACTGAGAAAGAACGCGACCAGCTCATCCAGTATATCAAGGCCCTAGAAATTCCCGTCACTGGCAAAATGTCCCTAGCCAAGTCCTTTGTCACCAAAGGAGGCGTCAGTCTTAAGGAAATTAATCCTAAAACCCTTGAAAGTAAGCTAGTACCTGGCCTCCACTTTGCCGGCGAGGTCCTAGACATCAATGCCCACACGGGGGGCTTTAACATCACTTCTGCCCTTTGCACCGGCTGGGTGGCAGGCTCAAATCCAGTAAGTCCCAAATAAGAAAGGAAGTCCTTTGGAACATATTATTTTACTAAGAGGTGTTACTCCTAATGGAAAAAATGCTATCCCGAAAATGTCTTATTTGGTAGATATTTTGACAGAAGCTGGTTTTCAACACGTTCGAACCTATATTCAAAGTGGGAATATCATTCTTGAAAGTGACTTAGATTTAGCAGAAATACGAGAATGTGTTCATACTCTGATAAAGGAAAAAATTGGGGCCGACTTAAAAATGGTTATCAAGAATAAGAACGATTTTGAAAAGATTGTTCATGAGAATCCATTTAAAGAAGACTATCTTCATGATCGTGTGCATGTAATTCTTTATCAAGGACTTATCCAAAGTCTGCCACTAGAAAAATTGAAAACTGACTACGGCGAGGAAGAAATCTGTGTAGGCGATTACTGTCTCTACCTCTATCTTCCTAGAACTGCAAAACAAAAAAAGCTCAATACCAACTATCTTGAAAAATTGTTTGGCGTGGATTTGACCATGCGAAAGTTAAACGTCGTAGAAAAGTTACTAACAAAATAGGAGAACAAGATGAACAGATGCGAAACAGTCGAATTCGTCAACATGTGTATGGTTTATGACGGAGAAAAAGTTCTGGTCCAAGACCGAGTTAGTCCTGACTGGCCCGGCATTACTTTTCCTGGCGGGCATGTAGAGCGCGGGGAATCTTTTACCGAGGCCGTTATCAGAGAAGTCAAAGAAGAGACTGGACTGACCATATCCAAACCTCAACTATGCGGCATCAAGGATTGGTATGATGACAAGGATTTTCGTTATGTCGTCCTGCTCTACAAGACAGAGTACTATTCCGGTGTACTACAATCCTCAGACGAAGGAAAGGTTTGGTGGGAAGATTTCCAAAATCTGTCTCATCTGAAACTTGCAACTGAGGATATGTCAGATATGCTGCGTGTTTTTTTAGAAGACGATTTAAGTGAATTCTTTTACTATAAAGACGGCGACGACTGGATTTATGACTTAAAGTAAAAAATGATAGTGGGACAGAAATCGGTAATTCGTTAGAATTCGATTTCGTAGTCTCACCTCCGCACAGTTGAGTAGGGCTGTAAAAGCTGATGAAATCAGTGTAGTAGAGCCCACTCAACCACTGCGTCTTGCTCGAAAATCCAAAGACAATTTAGAGGCTAGGACTTTTGTCCCAGCCTCATCTTTCTGCATTTGTCCGAACGTAATCTGCAATCACATCTGCTGTGTACTGGGCAGTACCTACTCCGAACTTGTCAATGTTTCCCTTAAACTCTGGGTTATAGACATAGCCTTTACCGATATGACCGAATACTTCAATAGAGCAGTCAAAACCATAAGTACGAATGGCTTGTAAGAGACGCGCTGCCTGCTCTTGATTTTCTGCTGCGTCAACTGGCAAGCCTTGCTGCATATTCTCTGCTAGACTTTGAAAAACTTGATTGAAGGCTGCAGCAGATTCTTCTTCCCGTCCATTTTGACGAGTCAATGCTTCCGACATGACTTCCTGACCGTATTCTTCGACAGCTTCTTGATGGTATTTGTGATTATCTTCGTAGGTAAAGCCTGCGAATTTTTCTTTCATTGTCATCTTTCTTTCTCCTTTTTCTTCTTGGATGGTTTTTTGCAAGGTGGAAATCAAGGTATCCAAGCGGTCTCTTTCCTGCTGTAAATACTCTAACTGCCTCAGCAGATGCGGCAATAAGGCCTGATCATCCTGGCTCAGTAGCTCTGCTATTTTCTCTAAAGAAAAGCCCAAATACTTATAGTAAAGGATAACCTGCAGCCGCTCTAGATCAGCTTGACTGTACGTCCGATAGCCATTTTCTGATTTGGCAGGAACCAAAAGTCCGATTTTGTCGTAGTGATGCAGGGTTTTGACAGAGACACCCGAAAGCTGCGCAGCTTCTTTGATATGATACATAAAAAACCTCCTTGCCCTTATAGTATAAACCCTAACCTTAGGGCAGAGTCAAGCTTTTTATGAAATTTTTTTAAGTCACTTTAAATTTTCAAAAGTATCTAGCAGTTATTTGTGAGAAACCATGGCGATAAAGCCCAGTTTTTCTTGATTCTTTTGGAACATCTTAAACATCTTCATAAATTGACTGTAGTTTTCTTTCTTGAGGGCATTAAAGCAGATTTTCAGTGTGCCGCCCAGTCCTTCGTCATATATCATCCCTCGAAGGCTCATCAAGGTCATTTCGCCGACAAAGGTGTCCACACGGTCAAAGGCATGAGAACGCGCCAGCTGAATCCAAGAGCCTTCTGTCAGCGGACCAACATTGACGTTAATTGCACGAGATAGCTCTTCTCGGACATTCTCATCTCTTTGCTTGAGCATGACATCGTGTGTGAGGAGCACTCCGCCTGGCTTCAGCACCCGGTAGTACTCATCCATACATTTGGCCTTCCCCTTATCCGTCTGCATGGTCAGCATGGCTTCATTGATAACGATATCAAAAGAATTATCATCATAAGGAAGCTTCATGGCATTAGCCTGCTCAAATGTGACGAGCTCACCAACACCAGCCTTGTCTCCATTAAGCTTAGCCTGAGCCAGCGCAGCCTTATCCAAATCAACTGCAGTAATCTGGCAGCCATATCTTTTAGCCAGCTCGATTGTTGTGGTCCCCATATTGCAGGCAACTTCTAGAACTTTCTTATCGCTGGAAAACTGCCCCTGCTCAATCAGCCAGTCGGTTGCCAGCTTACCACCGGGACGAAGGCGTTTCTTTCCTAATTTTGCTAAAAATTTATGACCTGCTTCTGCCATTTCCGAACCTCCATGATTTTGATTGGTTCCATTATAGCATAAAATATTATATTTTCAGATAATTCTTAGAATTTGACAAAAAAACAGACCGAATCGACTGATTCAATCTGTCTTTTACCTTCTTTATAACTCAAGAGATCCGGCCAAATAGCGCAGCAAGGCCACCAAGACTACGCCAAATACAACAGTTGCAATTAAGTTCTTATACTTAAAAGCCACATAAGTCGTCGGAAAAACGGCTATTAAATCTAGCCATTTAAAACTCGGCAACTGACCCGTTTTAGCATTGGTGACACTGGACAGGATGAGGGCAAAGATGATGGAAACTGGCAGATATTTGAGGAAACGCTCTACCATAGGCGGAAGTCCCTTGTACTTGACTAGGATAAAGGGTAAAACCCGCGGCATCCAAGTGACCAGAGCCGACAAAAGAATGGCCAGTAAAATATACTTACTTATCATCTAAAATCACCCCCACTGTACAGCCGAGCAAGGTTGCAAAAAGCACCGCCAGCGAATTTTGAAGCAGCATGGTCAGGATCAAGTAGGCAAGACCCACTACGCCCAAGACCAAAAAGAGCTTCTTTATCTTGACCCGTCGCAGCATGATTGTAAATTGAGAAGAGAAGATGCCGATAAACATGGCGACCAGGGCAAAGTCTAGGCCAAAGCTCTCAGGATTGGGCAGAAGGGCACCAAGGGCAGTTCCTAAAACAGTACCTAAAATCCAAGAAGCATAACTCACAAAATTATTACCCATCATCCAGCTAGCAGCAATCTCCTCTGTATACACCTGCTCTCCCATCAAGACTCCATAAGATTCATCCGTCAAAAAAGAGCCAATGACAATGTTCTGAGCTAAGCTAGACTTACGAAAAAGAGTTGATGCATGCAGACAGAGCAAAAGATGCCGGATATTGATGAGAAAAACAGTCAGTGCGATAGCCAAGACCGGCGCCTGCTGGGCAAATAGACCAATCATGGCAAATTGGGCACTGCCGGCATAAACCAGAATACTCATCAACCCCATCTCCAAGGGATTCATATAAGGCGCTGCCATGATGCCGCAGGCTAGGCCAATTCCAATATAGCCCAGAGCCGTTGGCACTGCAGCTTGTGCCCCTTGTTTAAATGTCTGTCCGCGCATTCTTCTCCTTTACTCCATGGTTTCAAAAGCCAGACTTGGCTTAGCATTCAGATCCAGACTGGCAAAATTTTCCTTATTCCACTCACTGACACTAGCATAAGCAATCATACCAGCATTGTCTCCGCAGAGGCGAAGAGGCGGAATAATCACCTTAACATCCTGAATCTCAGCTGCCAAGCGTTCTCTCAGGCCTTGATTGGCTGCAACACCGCCCGCCACGACCAGAGCCTTGACCGGATATTTTTCCAGCGCTTTCTTAGTCTTGGCCATGAGAATATCCATGACCGCCGCCTGAAAGCTTGCTGACAGGTCTTGATTAGACAAGTCTTCTCCCTTTTGCTGGGCATTGTGGTGCAGGTTGATAAAGGCCGACTTGAGACCGGAAAAAGAAAATTCCAGATTGTCTTCCTTAATCATGGCCCGCGGAAAATCATAAATATCCTGTCCTTGATGAGCCAGCTGATCAATCTCCCGGCCTGCTGGATAGGTCAGGCCCATGACTCGACCGACCTTATCATAGGCTTCACCGACCGCATCATCGCGAGTTTCCCCCACAATCTTATAGTCACCAGCCTGACTAACATAGACCAGCTCGGTATGGCCGCCACTGACCAAGAGAGCCAGCAAGGGAAATTCCAAGGGCTCCACGCTCTGGGCTGCCATCAGGTGTCCAGCCATGTGATTGACCGGAATCAAGGGAATATCATGAGCCCAAGCAAAGGACTTGGCCGCTGCCAAGCCGACCAGAAGCGCCCCAACCAGACCAGGACCATAGGTAACGGCCACCGCTGTGACTTGCTCCTCACTAATCCCTGCTTCTGCCAAGGCCTCCTCAATGCAAACCGTAATGACCTCCACATGGTGACGGCTGGCCACTTCCGGTACCACTCCGCCAAAACGCTTGTGGCTCTCAATCTGGCTGGCAATAACATTGCTCAAAAGCTCAGTCTCATTCTTCAGAACCGCCACACTGGTCTCGTCACAAGACGTCTCAAAAGCTAAAATATATCTATCTTTCATGGATCTCTCTTTTCATGACAATCGCATCTTCCACCGGCGCATGGTAGTAGGCCTTCCGCCGTGCGATTTCTTCAAATTTTTCTTTTTTGTAAAATAGCAGAGCTGGCTTGTTCGACTCCCTCACTTCGAGGAAAATTTCTTTATCTGCTGGCAAAAAGCCAAACAAGGCTGTTGCGATTTTTTGCCCCTGATAGCTAGGCAATACAGCAATCTGCAGAACTTCTGCTTCAAAGTCTGTCTCCTGCCAGACTAAAAAACCGGCAAGCTGACTCTCATCTTCTGCTAGCGCACAACTATTCACATTCGAGCGCAGAACCTCTTCTACTTGGCCTGCAGTCCAAGGACTGACCTCATAAACTGCAAGTAAAAGCTGTTCCAGCTTTTCTGCCAAAACTGCCGCGTCCACATCCGAGTCAGCGCTCCATTTTCTCATTTCAATCATAAGCGCTGAATGTAAGAATCACTGGATTCCTGATGGGTCTTGAGCCAATTTTCCTCGGCCTCTACCCGCTTGAGATAGTTAGGGACAAAGTCATGAATGGACTGGGCTGGCAGGTCTAAACCAATACGACCAAGAGCTGCTGCGTCTGGCAAAGTTGGCTGAATGGCAGCCTGAGGAAGAGCCGCTTCAATTTGCTCCGCAAAAGCTGTCGTTTCTCCGACAAAGGTGACTGGCTGGTTAGCAGCGCCAGCTATTCCCAACACCTCTGCCAAAGGCAGATGAGCTTCCGGCCGTACAGCCTGACCAGACTGGTAAAAGCCAGCATAGACATTATTGCGGCGGGCATCCATGATAGGAATGACCAAACCTTCCACCCGCTCTGGGACTAGCCCCAGTAAACTAGACACACCAACCAGCTCAATCTTGAGGGTATGGGCCAGAGTCTTGGCTGTCGCCACCGCAATTCTCAGACCTGTGTAGCTGCCTGGACCCTGCGCCACCACGATCCGATCCAAATCTGTCGGTTTCATATCCAGACTATTCATCAGAAAATCGATAGCCGGCATAAGGGTAATGCTATGATTTTTCTTGATATTGAGCGTCACCTGCCCCAAGAGCTCCTCATTCTCTAAAATCGCTAGAGACAGAGCCTTATTTGACGTATCCATCGCTAAAATGTTCATCATTTTCTTCCTTACTCGAGTGTTTGCTTCTTATTATACTACAAAAGCAGCGACAAGGGTAGAGAGAGGCAATCATTTGATGACCCAGATTGTCCTCAAAAGCTTTTCTGAAAATCTCCATAAGATTTTCTCGGCTATGTCTTTTACTAAAAGCTGGTTTTATGATATAATTGGTTAGAATTATATCGAATCAAGGTCAATCTACTACTCATAAAACTGAATAAAAGAAAACAGCTAATTAGCTGTCGTTTTCTGTAGCTTGATCGTGAAAAATGGAAGGAAATAAAATGATTTACAAAGTTTTTTATCAAGAAACAAAAGAACGCAGCCCACGCCGTGAACAAACACGCGCCCTGTACTTGGATATAGAAGCAGTCGATGAATTAGAAGGCCGCATCAAAGCCCGCAAATTGGTTGAAGAAAAGACTCCTTACAATATTGAATTTATCGAACTCTTGTCTGACAAACATTTGGAATACGAAAAAGAGTCAGGCGCCTTCGAATTGACGGAGTTGTAACCTATGGCATATAACTTAAAGAAAGAAGAAGTTGGTGTTTTCGCCATCGGCGGTCTGGGCGAAATCGGTAAAAACACCTACGGAATTGAGTATCAAGATGAAATCATTATCGTGGATGCCGGTATCAAGTTCCCAGAAGACGACCTGTTAGGAATTGACTATGTCATTCCCGACTACTCTTATATCGTAGAAAATATTGACCGCGTGAAAGCTGTCCTCATCACCCACGGGCACGAGGACCATATCGGCGGCATTCCTTTCCTGCTCAAGCAAGCCAATGTTCCCATCTATGCTGGCCCTTTGGCTCTGGCTCTCATTCGGGGCAAGCTAGAAGAGCATGGACTTTTGCGGGATGCCAAGCTCTATGAAATCAATCAAAATACAGAGTTGACCTTTAAAAATCTGAAGGCGACCTTCTTCCGCACAACCCACTCTATTCCAGAACCTTTGGGGATTGTCATCCATACGCCGCAAGGTAAGATTGTCTGTACCGGTGACTTCAAGTTTGACTTTACACCAGTCGGTGAGCCAGCTGATTTGCACCGCATGGCCGCTCTGGGCGAGGAAGGCGTCCTCTGCCTCCTGTCCGACTCGACCAATGCTGAAGTTCCGACCTTCACCAATTCCGAAAAAGTGGTTGGACAGTCTATCATGAAGATTATCGAAGGCATCCACGGACGGATTATTTTCGCCTCCTTTGCTTCAAACATCTTCCGACTCCAGCAGGCAGCAGATGCAGCTGTCAAGACTGGACGTAAGATTGCGGTCTTTGGCCGCTCTATGGAAAAGGCTATTGTCAACGGGATTGAGCTAGGCTACATCAAGGTTCCCAAAGATACCTTCATCGAGCCAAATGAACTCAAGGACTATCCAGCTGGTGAAGTGCTGATTATGTGTACCGGAAGTCAGGGTGAGCCCATGGCAGCACTGTCCCGGATTGCCAATGGTACCCACCGTCAGGTTCAGCTGCAGCCTGGAGATACGGTCATCTTCTCATCCAGCCCTATCCCCGGTAATACGACCAGCGTTAACAAGTTGATTAACATCATTTCCGAGGCTGGTGTAGAAGTGATTCACGGTAAGATTAATAACATCCACACCTCTGGACACGGTGGCCAACAAGAGCAGAAACTCATGCTCCGCTTGATTAAGCCTAAATATTTCATGCCAGTCCATGGTGAATACCGTATGCAGAAAGTCCATGCAGGTCTAGCCGTTGATACTGGAGTACCAAAAGACAATATCTTCATCATGAGCAATGGTGATGTGCTGGCTCTGACAGCTGACTCAGCTCGTATTGCCGGCAGCTTCAACGCTCAAGATATTTATGTTGATGGGAACCGCATTGGTGAAATCGGAGCTGCAGTCCTGCGCGACCGTAAAGACCTGTCAGAGGACGGTGTTGTTCTGGCTGTTGCGACGGTTGATTTTGAGTCCAAGATGATTTTAGCCGGTCCAGATATTCTCAGCCGCGGCTTTATCTACATGCGCGAATCAGGTGACCTCATTCGCCAAAGCCAGCGCATCCTCTTCAATGCCATTCGCATTGCCCTTAAGAATAAAGATGCCAGTGTCCAATCTGTCAGCGGCGCTATCGTCAATGCCTTGCGTCCTTTCCTCTACGAAAGCACCGAGCGCGAACCTATTATTATTCCGATGGTGCTTACACCAGACGAAGATAACTAAAAACAAGCTTTGCTAGATCAGCAAAGCTTATTTTTCTGCTTTATTTTTTGTTCGCGAAGCATGCTTAATAATCCAAGCGCAACTCGGACTCAGTTCTTCCTCTTGCCAAGATCCAATCACCCTCTCAAACTTTTCAGGATCTTCTTTATATAAATCATTCAGATTATTAGCGACACTTTTTTGGATTGATTTATCCGCATCATCCTTTAGATTCCTTAAAATAGCGGTAAACTCATCAAAATAATCTAAAACCACAGTCTGCTTCTTAGCCCAGGGCAGTCGGATACGCATACACTCGCTGGCTAATCTGCGGACGCGCATATTCTCGTCTTGGCTCCACTCTAACAGTAAATCCATGGTAGCATTAGGATAATTAGCCAGCAAGGGCCGCATGGAAAATTCTCCAGTAAATCGCTTGGTTAATTCCTTACTGAAGGCCGCACTCAGCTCGAATTCCTGACCTCCGTAAAGTTCCACGTATTTGCCAATCGGCCACAACCAATACCCCTCTGAGAACATCCCCAGGCCGCACTCTAACTCCGGACCAAGTATCTGCTCAAAAACCTTAAGAGAATCAGCATAAGAAAGCGGCAAGCATTCTTTGATACTCCTTGCCAGCAGCTCTTGACGCTGAGTAAATTCCAAAGACTCTAAGTCGCTTTCAACTAGAGACATAAAATGCTGAGCATCAAATTTATCTGTGGCTTCTTGCAAACGACGGCTCAAGTCCTCCGCATAAACCAAATCATAATAATCTTTAATCTTTTTCGCCATGATTTTTAAATCCCCTTAACAGACTTCTCACTGCTTCTCTGACTTCTGCTCCTCCCTCTTTCTCAGCCAGAAAAAGAGACAACTCATTCAAGGCACCTGAAATCATATGAGCTGCCATATCCAGCTCAATAGAGATAAGTCTTCCTTCTTTAGATAAAATATCTAATTGCTCTCTCAAATGAAAGAAAGAATTAGCCTCGTCCTGACGACGCCACTCTTTCCACTCAACGACATTGGGACCATCAAGCAGGAGAATACGTTTATTTTCGGTCAAGGTCGCAAAACGAACAAAAGCAACACAGCCTTCCACCAACTGCTCCCAAGAATCGTGTGCTTCCAGGGCATTTTTTTCTACATAAAATCCCAGTTCGGACTGAATTTGTGCCAGTACGGCGGTAAATAAAGTTTTCTTATTCCCGAAATGATGATAAAGTGCGCCTCTTGTCATTCCCAATTCATCTACAATTTCTTCCAAGGAAGTTTCTGCATAACCCTTTAAAGAAAAATGTTTCCGGGCGATAGCTAATATTTTCTTGCTTGTCTCTAGAGAAGCCTGCTGTTTTTTATTCATCTTCACTCTCCAAATAATTTGCCGCAAACTCAGCGCTAGGTGGAATTACTTGAATCACATCAACCAAAACAGAACCCGGCGCTTCCACAATGAAATGGCGCTGACCAAAATCTTCACTCTTAATAGGAAGAAGGAACTCCATTTCTTCTTGCTGACGCAATTCTTCATAAAAACAATCCACATTGTCAACTTCGATATTGATGATTAGGCCACTCGCCTCAGACTGGTAGGCTTGTGGCACTGTACCATGCTTGCTATCAATAAAAGCAAGCTCAAAACCACTCTCGATATTCTTTAAACTAATATACCAATCTGAACGGAAGGTTTCCTGAAATTGGAAATGCTCAATGAAAAATTGTGCCGCTTGATGGACATCTTCGCTCATTAAAACGGGATATAAACTGGTAATCACTTGTTCTCCTTTTCTTAGATTTTATTTTAACATACATACTGAATGTATGCAAATGAATATTAAAAAACAGAAACCAAATTGGCTTCCGTCTATTTGAGAATGGCTTCGTTTAATCGCTTGATGAAATGGTATTTGGTCACACCTCTTTGTGGCACACCTTCCAGACTGGCGTAGATTTCATATCCTTGCTTAACGTAAAAATCCTTGGCCTGATAAGATTTGGTGGACAAGGTGATGCTGCTGACTCCCGCTTCCCCAGCCTTTTCTTCTAATTCTGCCAGCAGACTAGCTCCCAAGCCCTTTTTCTGATGTTCCTTATCTACCACTAAGGCCTTGATATGGATGTTTTCCAACACCTGCTGGGCATGGAGCAAGGCGATTAAGTGCCCTTCTTCCTCTCTCGTCAGATAATAATCCTTGGGATCAAGTTTTTCAAGCATATCTGGACCAAAAGAAGCCTCATATTGCTCCTTGAAAACTTGCTCAATAAAGTCTTGAAATTCTGTCATTTTTTGCTCCTAACGAAAAAGCAGAATAATAGCTCTGCTTTTTCCTTCTTTATTCCCCTTCAAAGACATCTTTCATCTTATCAAAAAAGCCTTTCTTCTTAGGGCTCACTGTGATGTCTCCAGCCGCCGCAAAATCCTTAAGAGCCGCCTTTTGACGGTCATTGAGGCCTGTTGGCGTTACGACATTGACAGTGACATATTGGTCACCAACACTTCCATCGCGCAGATTTGGTGCTCCCTTACCACGCAGACGGAAACGTTTGCCAGTCTGGGTTCCCTCTGGAATTGTCAATTCAACATTTCCATGCACAGTTGGGATTTCCACACTGTCACCCAGAGCTGCTTGCACAAAGTTGAGGTTGAGCTTGTAGTAAATGGTAGAACCGTCACGCTCAAATTTATCGCTTGGTTCAACGTTCACCACTACATACAAGTCACCGTAAGGACCACCGTTAAAGCCTGCCTCACCTTGACCCGCCAAGCGAACTCGTTGACCTGTTTCCACACCAGCAGGGATTTTTACATGAACGCTATGCGCTTGCTTTTCATGTCCCGTTCCATGGCAGGTTTCGCATGGACTTTTGATTTCTTGTCCGCGACCGTGACAGACATCACAGGTTACTTGTCGACGCATCATACCTAGTGGTGTCTGAGTATCGACGTTAATAACACCAGAGCCGTGACAGCGGCCACAAGTTACTGGGCTAGTTCCTGGCTTAGCACCTGAACCATGACAAGTCCGACAGCTAGCCTCACGATTGTATTTAACTTCTTTTTCTGTACCGAAAATAGCCTCTTCAAAGCGGAGATTTACCCGATACTGGAGATCATCTCCTTGACGCGGAGCGTTTGGATTACGAGTCGCGCCACCGCCAAAGAAGCTAGAAAAGATATCTTCGAAGCCACCAAAACCAGAGCCATCAAAGCCACCGAAGCCGCCTGCGCCACCGCCAAAGCCACCATTGGCACCTGCCGCGCCGTATTGGTCATAGGCAGCCCGCTTTTGCTCATCGCTCAGCGTTTCATAAGCCTCCTGGACTTCCTTATATTTATCTTCCGCCCCAGGCTCCTTATTGATATCTGGGTGATATTTTTTAGATAATTTCCGATAGGCTCTCTTAATCTCATCCTGAGAAGCATTCTTAGAGACACCTAAACGATCATAAAATTCAGTATTGTTCATTTAAGATACCAAGAGCAAACAGAAAGCGACTGAAATTTAGGAAACCGACAAGAAATCCTGATTTCTTAGAAGGTTTATCTAATTTCCAAGCTTTCCGCTCGGGTTCAATTACGAACACCCTTGTTCCTTTCTAACTTAGTTTAAAGCAGAACCAAAAATTACGTTCCAACTCTTTTCTTACCGAAAAACAGAGGCTGGGTTGCAACCTCTGGATTTCAAATTTGTATTAATTAAGCCATTTAAAACTGAAACGAGAATCTCATTTTTGATGTTCTAATTTATACTTTCTTTCTACTTCCTTATAGCTAGCAACTGCAATCGTAATAATATCTTCACCATTACAATCCTCAGCTTTCACTTGCCGTGTTATAGAATAATCGTCATCACCTGAGTTTTCATCGATACCTTTTAAATATGTTGGCAAGTCTGTATCTGCGTGAAATTTTACTATTGTAACTTCATCATCTTGACTATAATGAATTTCTAAAAATTTATTACCTCTGATGTCATCCAAATAATATAAAGCAATTTGTTTTTTATTATTCTTAGGGTATATTTCTAAACCGTGTTTCTCAAGCTTGGAAATTAGTTCATCACGTCTCATAACATCCTCCTGACTTATAGTTTATTTCTCCGTAAACTCTCCGTCTACGACGTCATCGCCTGCGTTTCCTGTTGCTTGTGCGCCTTCTGCTCCTGCTTGAGCTTGTTGGGCTGCTGCGGCTTGTTCGTAGAGTTTAACAGCAAGTCCTTGAGCTTTTTCATTCAATGCTTCAAGTTTTGCTTTCATTTCGTCCAAGTTGTTGTCTTCTTGGGCTTTCTTAAGCTCATCAAGGGCAGCTTGGGCAGCATCACGTTCTGCATCGAAGCCTTTGCCTTCAGTTTCCTTGATTGTCTTTTCAGTCGCAAAGATTGCTTGGTCTACTTCGTTACGAAGGTCAACTTCTTCTTTACGTTTCTTATCTGCTTCAGCGTTTGCTTCTGCATCTTTCATCATGCGGTCGATTTCTTCGTCAGTCAAACCTGAGTTAGATTGGATGACAATTGTTTGTTCTTTTTGAGTTCCAAGGTCTTTAGCCTTAACAGACACGATACCGTTCTTGTCGATATCAAATGTTACTTCGATTTGTGGGATACCACGAGGTGCAGCTGGGATATCAGTCAATTGGAAGCGTCCAAGAGTCTTGTTATCTGCTGCCATTGGGCGTTCACCTT
>CAURCE010000003.1:0-50125 GCA_963523365.1 uncultured Streptococcus sp. | reverse complement strand
CTGATATGCTGAGGGACTCCGTTTCGAAGATACTCCAGTATTCAGACTCAGAAAGGCTCTCGCTTGCACTGACAGAAGCGGATAACCACTCACTCTCATAAAGCAAATCTGACTCTGATATGCTGAGGGACTCCGTTTCGAAGATACTCCAGTATTCAGACTCAGAAAGACTCTTACTCGCACTAATAGAAGCGGATAGCCATTCACTCTCATAAAGCGAATCTGACTCTGATATACTGAGAGATTCAGATTCAAAGATACTCCAGTATTCAGACTCGGAAAGACTCTCACTCGTGCTAATAGAAGCGGATAAGGATTCATCCTCAAGAACAAGCTCAGATTCTGAATCTGACTGATCGATAATGTGAGAAGAGTCTAAAGAATAAGTCTCTAATGAATCATTCTCCCACAGCGAATCTTGAAAAGAACTCTCGCTTGTTGAAACAGAGTCACTATCGAAATGTTCAGCAGACAAACTCATCGAGATCGAAACGCTCGTTGATAGACTTTGGCTGAGATTTCTTACCAAATCATCTACTACTAAGCTATTGTTGGCTTGAAAATCCTCAAAGTCTTCCATAATAGAAATTGGTTCTGTCTGTAGTTTTAATTCTTCATTAACACCTAACACAACCTGATTCTGTTCTTGAGGTTTTCGGCTAATCGGTTTTAAGATGGCTGCATCCGGATCATAATAATTATCATCCTCCGTCACCAATCGTTTAAACTTCGATATAACGCGCTTAAACCCCTTTGCTTTTGCTTTATTATTTTTACCCATAAATATACATTTTCTCCCGAATGCAGTTATATCCTTATTATAAAGTGTACAGCACAATCTGTCAAAACTTTAGCCAAAGAAAACCTCTAATTTCCCTGTAGGCTGAACATTGACATAACTAAGCGCCATATTTTTTATAATTTTAAGATTCATGTCTGCATTCATTCTCTTATATGACTCAAAAGCCTCTTTATGAAACTCATATACCGGATTCTTTTGCGCATAACCTTGACTAACCACTAAAGTTTGAAATTGTTGGAGATAGTCAACTTGCTCCACCCAGCAATCATCTACTGCTCTTAACACTGCGATGCGTTGAAGCTGTCCAAACAGTTCTGAATCCTCAATTCTATCGCGTTTTCGCTGATATTCTTCAATGAAAAGCTTAGATAGGAACTTCTTAACTTGACGAATGTTTGTCACATCTAAATCTCTTGGAATGCCTTGACAATAGTAGCTAATATTATCCAAAACAAATCGATACAAATCAGCCTGCTCTCTAAATGGATGCTTCTTCATATAGGCGTCCATAGCATCTGATAAAACAGATAAAAAATATTCTAGTTTAAAGTCAGGATGAGCAATAATGTCATTGCGCTTGTTATAAATGATCTGCCGTTGAATTCGGATACTTTCGTCATACTGCTCCGTTGATCGTCTTGAAGCAGCTGCCGCATTATCGCTGTTTCTCTGAGCTTCTGTCACCTCATATTTAATACGAACAGATTTTAGATGAACCTTCTGTTTTTCCTCTGGCTTGGCGACTTCTTTCTGATAAAAATCATTGATCCACTTACTGCCAGTCTTGGTGATAATATCATCTTCAAGTGAAACAAAGAATTTACTTAGTCCAGGCGCGCCTTGACGGCCTGCACGACCACGAAGCTGCAAATCCACTCGTTCGCTGGACATTCTCTCTGTTCCGATAACCGCCAGTCCACCTAATTTAGCAACACCTTCTTCTAGGATAATATCCGTTCCCCGACCAGCCATAGAGGTTGCGACGGTTACCGCAGAACGCCGGCCAGCCTGGGCAATCATCTCTGCTTCTTTTGCTGCATTATAGGCATTTAGCACATTATGAGCAATTCCTTCCTGCAGCAGGAGCATGGAGTAAATTTCTGACATTCTTACCGATCCTGTCGCAATCAGAACTGGCTGCCCCTTTTTGTGTAATTTTTTAATATAATCCAAAGAAGCATAAAGTTTTTGAGGGATAGTTAGATAGATCTCATCTGGATAATCAATCCGTTGATTGGGTTTTCTAGTTGGTACAACGACCACTCCCAAGTCATACACTTCACGAAATTCATCTTCACAGACCTTCCCTGTACCCGTCATCCCCGCCAATTTAGGAAACATCTTGAACAGATTTTGATAGG
Organism: uncultured Streptococcus sp.; assembly: GCA_963523365.1. GTDB lineage: Bacteria > Bacillota > Bacilli > Lactobacillales > Streptococcaceae > Streptococcus. The sequence goes on along the minus strand of CAURCE010000003.1, from coordinate 47,962 downwards.
TAATAGAGGCCATGGATCGTGTTTCTAAGGAAATCTTTACGCGTTCTCTCGCTTCCAAGGCTTGGTGCAAACCAGATTGGAGTTTATTCCCTTCTAAAACTCGCCCTGTTGCCTCATCCATCAACTTGACTTCGCCATTTTCTACAGTATACTGACGATCTTTTTCAAATAAATGATTGGCCCTTAAGGCCAAATTGATTTGACGGATCAGTTGGTAGTTATTTGGATCGTAGGCATTTCGTACACGGAAATATACTTCTGCTTCCTTCACACCTTTTCTCGTCAACCAGACTGAAGTCCGAGTCGAATCTAGCTTAAAATCTTCCCCTTCTTTCAAGGTCTTAACAAACTCATCACAGGTAACAAACAGATTAGACTGAACCCGAGGAGAGCCTGATATAATCAGAGGCATCTGTGCACTATCCAAGAGAGCTGCATCAACCTCGTCTACTAAACAGAAATAGAACTTAGGCAAAAATTTCTTTGCTTGAGAGGTCGCTAAATTTTCTTCAAGGTAATCAAATCCCAGCGCACTATGTGTTGTATACACAATATCACTTTGATAAATCCGCTGCTTTTGCGCAACCTTCAATCTTTTAGCTGGATTTTCTGAAACACCAATCCCAACTGTCATTCCTAAGTAATGAAAAACAGGAGCCATTTGTTTAGCATCGCGTATCGCCAAATATTCATTGGCCGTAACCAAGATGGTGCTGTTTCCAGTTAAAGCATTTAAGTACAAGGGCAGAATTGCTGTTAGTGTTTTTCCCTCTCCCGTCCTCATCTCGGCAATCTGATTGTCTTGCATGACTAAGGCACCTAGGATTTGTACATCGTAAGGGTAGAGCCCCAAGACGCGCTTAGCCGCTTCACGAATGGTGGCATAGGCTTCTGGTAAAATTTCCTGCAGCCTTTCTCCCTTAGAAAGACGGCTTTTAAACCATTGAGTTTTAGCCTGCAATTCTTCATCTGACATGGCTGCATAATCGTCAGAAAGCTGATTAATCTTTTCTAAGATTTTTTTATAACGCCTTAGTTTAAAGGAATTAGCTAAATGTAATTTTTTAGGCTTCATTCTTTCTCATCCACTCTTCCGTTTTCTCCAAGTCTATTTTTTGAAGCAAAAAGGACTGATCCAACAAATAATCAATTTTGGTTAGTACCCGTGGCCTATTTTTCAGATGGGCATACTCTTTTACTCTAGCTGAATTGAAGCGTTCCAGTAGCAAATCTCTAAATAAAGGATAATTTACCCTATTTTGATAGCGAACAAGAACATGCTGATAATCCAATTCTGGCATGAAATCATCAGTCACTAAAGCATAGGCATTTTCAAATTGCTGTGAGTAAAGCAAGGCTGCGATATTTGAAATCGGCCCATAGCCAGCAAAAGCGACCTTTTCAAAAGAATATTCTCGAGACAGCTTTTCAATTGTTCCAAGTAAGATTTCGAAGAACTCTTTTTCCATATACAAAAGAGCGTCTTTATAGGAAGAATTGACTACCAACAAATTTGGAAAATGCTCCCGAACAATTTCTGGAATGTAACCCGTCCGATTAAAATCAGGCTCCGTAAAGCAAACGTAAATCGTCTCTTGATTGACGTCCTTATGCAACAATTTCGAAATCCAATAGCGATCGACAGTATAATCTGCCACACCTTCTTCAGCAATATAGATGCTTTCAAACAAGAAACGATGGCAACCTGAACTCACTAATTGAATTTTATAATGATGGGTATTGTTAGGAACACGAACGCTCATTGTCTCACCCTGCTTAATGATTTGATTAAAAATCTCCTCATCACGTGCATTCATAAATTCAATCTTCAAGTAGGTCGAATTTTCAGGAAGAGTCTCCAGATGGCTGCCAAAGATATATTTTTCTCCTCGCTTCAATTCAGGAAGCTGACTTGTATTTCGTAAAGCCTGATAGTTTGCCTGCGAATGCCATTCATGAATGACTGTACCAGACGGCATGAACTGATTCTCATATAAGACATGCCCATCTGCTAGCAGCTTCACAGACGATCCATATAGATACTGTGATACACTTTGCATATCCCAATAAGCAAAATAGATTTCTTCCTTGTATATCACGAATCAAACTTCCTTTCAAAACTATTCACTAATAAAGTTTTATATTGATTAAAGAACCATTCGACAATTCCTTGCGTATCATCATTGTGTCGTCCAGTTAATCCTTTACTAATGACATTAACGCGATAAGCTCGCTTTCCTAGCTCTTCTAGCATATCAGGGTAGGCCGTACCATCGTAGTCATCATGATACATATAAGACACAATAAATTTCGTCCTTGAAAAATCAGCCTCTTTGAATGCTGTCCAGAAGTGCTCATTAAGTTGAGCTATTCCTTCCTCTGATAATTCTCCTGTTGTACGAAGCACCAAATCTAAAGAAGTAGGAAAGCCTCCAGGACGAATCGTGGATTCATTCTCTGCAATATCGCCTAAATTTACTAAGGGCTTACCGACAATCACTGCATGAGGCTCTAACTTGGAAGCATAATACAGGGCTCCAAAGGTCCCCATTGATAGTCCGGATAAGGTCAACTGGTCTCTTGTAAAGCCTAATTCATCTAAACAGTGATGAATGACCTGAACAAGCTTTTGCTCTAGCTCTTCTGAGCCGAGATAGAAAGCACCACCCTCAGAACGCGGATCTCCAATCAACAAGAAAGGCGCTCCCAAATTGTTCATCATCCAGTATCCCTCAAATCCTTCAGCTGGACGATAACCAGAAAAATAAATATTGAGAGGTGGCTTCAAATCACCAGGATGGAAGTAGTAAATCAATTCCTCCCGATTTTTATCCACAACACGATTTCCACCAATCAACAAGTCCCCATAACCCAAATGAGACTGGCGATGGTGGAATGGTCCAATTTTCACAATTCCTTGCCCCTTTACTTGAACACTGACGCTTAGGTAATAAGAATCGCTGGTATCCAAAACGAGAGGCTTATCAAAAGATTCTTCATCATAAATCCATTCTTGCATGGGAGAATTGCCAACTGGATAACCCTTGATGACATAACGAACTGCGCAATCTTCAGAATTTCTGAACTCTGGCCATAAATCCAAAGGGACGTCTGCGCTCAGAAAGATATTGTACTGATAGGTTGCTACAGTTTGGTAATCCTCACCATATTGGCCACACAGACGAAGATAGTTAGTTCCTTCATAGTTAATCTGACCTGAAAAGGAGGGATTGACAGCTAGATGATTAACACTGAGCTTGGTACCACTTTGCTTGGAAGAAAAGCCTCTTGAAAATAGATACAGCATCTGAGCAGGATCTTCAAAAGTAGACTGAACGGCCCTTTTGCGTAAAAGGAATCTTTCCAAGGTTTTTGTAGTGATCTGACAGCGCTCATGATAAAACAAGCGATAAACCTGAATTAAGCTGTCCAATACTGTAATGTACTCAAAATGCTCAACAGTATCTACCAATACAACATCATAGGGCTTAGCAGCCTTCGGTTTCTTCCCATCCTTTTTTAAAATACCAATATCTTCTGGCAAGAGAGACATGATATCTTCTGGTTTAACAAATGTCCATGCGATATTACTAGGAATCTCATATTGGTGCTGCCAATTCTCATTGGCAATCTGTAGGACACTAATTCTGTTCATTTAGCTTTAATTCCTTTATCGTATTTTTCCACATTTCGACAATTTCTCCCCTTGTATACAGCTCAATCCTCTTAACCGAATGTACCAAAGATTGGTTCCAGTGTTCCAAATCTGTGAGGTAATACAAGAGTGCCTCTCTCAGGTTAGAAATATCATTCATGATCCAACCATTTTCGCCATGCTTCACATAGGAAGAATTATACAAATTCACTTGAGGAATCCCTCCGCTGATACCTGCAATTTGAGTTCGTATATCTGCCGGGCTTCCCAAATCCAAGATGACCCGAACATACTTCAGAGCCTTCGCCAAATCGGTATCACTATGAATCACCACAGTATCAATTCGCTCTCTGGGGCTATCATCATCTTCTAAGCGTGGATCACCACTCTTAGCGGCCTTATCTTTGTCAACAAGGAGCAATTTTTCTGCATACTTTGTTGATGATAAAGATTCCTCAAGAAACTGTCGAATAGAAGCTTCTCGATCAAAATCCTGACTCTGCGTCCCAACCAATAAGTCAATCCACTCATGTTGCAACATCATATCAAACAAGGAAGTAAAGACATATTGAAGATGATGTTCTGGTAAAGTATCAAAATTGACATAGATAATCAACTCTTTTTTCCGCTGACTATGCCCAAGATTCAACTGTGTGTCATAGGGTGGAATCTCATAATAAGCAGGAAGTTGCTCTTCTTCTACTTCCCCCACTTGTTCTGCAATCTTCACAATTTTATCCAAGCTATCTACCACAAAAAATGGGGTATCTTTTAAATCAGACAAGAGCTGTTCTGTATTCGTAATCGGATAACGATTGCCAAAGAAGGACAGAACAACAAGATGATCCTTCTTAATCTGTTGGAAAAAATGATTATGCTGCACATCTGCTGAAACAATAATTGAATCATCCTTGGTTAAAACAGAAGCCAAATGCTGCTCTAGCTTTTCTTTAACAAGCTCTTCAATATTCTGATAGACATCCTTAGCAAATGTACCCTGTGCCTCAGGATTGATAATGACCTGCTGGTTATCAGCTGTCAAAAATTCTCTGAATTGCCATATTCCTTGTGCATTCAGATAGTCCTGATAATAAGGCTGATTATGCTCAAAATAGATAATACTGGAGATAAAGCCACGGTCATCAAAAACAAGCTGATAATCTATCTGATTATTTTCAAAATAGGTAATATCAAAAATATTACCTATTTGTGAAAAATTAATCTGAGCATGAGGTAGGTGATCGACGTGAACATCTACAATAAAAGGAGTATAAAAGATTTCTGCTCCTTGCGGCCATTTCAAATCATCCAAACAAATTTTTCGTGCAGGCACATCTGTCAGACCTTGTATGCTATCAAATAGATTCCACATTTCATCTGATGAAAGTCTTTGTTGATAAAAGAAAGTTCGGATATGAGGTGAGTAATTCAAAATCAGGACAGAGTTGGCTTCTCCTGATTGTTGAAACATCCGCAATAAATTTACGGCATCATCAAACATCATATTTTTCGGTTGCAGATAGAAAGGTAGGGCGGTAGAATACCATTTTCGATCTTGTTTATACCATGAAGGTACAAAGTAAAACATATCCCTCTATTCTCCTTTTACTTCTAGTTCTTTATGATAATAAGTCCCGATTCTTAAGATTCGTATTTCTTCACGCAAGGGCAAGAGCATGCTGATCAAAATGACTAGTGTGCTTGGCAAGGTCAAAAAGAAACTTGGCAAAGGCAAGAAGAAATTAATAAAATAGGGCAGGCCGACATACAAGATAAGATAGATAGCTCCTATATTTGATTGCAAAGAAATATAGTGTTTTAACACTTTTAAGGTTTCTTTCCCCGGCTGAATATAGTCAAAATACTCACCCTGACGCTGCAAGCGTTTCGCTGTCTCTTCCGGTTCCAAATTGATATAGGCAAACAAAATACCCAACAAGTAAATCGCAACTAGATAAACAAAGAGACCCAAGGGCTTTGTAAAGTCAAACAAATTCCCAAATTTTAGTGAAAATCCTTTCCCCGTCCAGTCTAGTAATAATTGGAACAACATCAAGACACTTGTTGCATACATAATGGGCATTCCACCAGAAGGAATGAACTTAATTGGCAAATAAGATTTATCATAGTAGCGACTGCTTAACATGATCCGATTAAGAGGCAGACGTATCTCAGCTTTCTCACATACGACAGCAACAAAGGTCAAGAGAAGATAGGCCAATAGAGCCACAACTAAAATCATTCCTCCTCGGACAGAAGACAAGGATTTCCCAAGCAGGACTATTAATTGGTCAGCAAACTGAAGTAAAATCCCTGAAATGATAATAATGGTTGACCCTCCCACTCCTTTACGAGTATTAAGACTTGACAACCAAATAATGATAAAACTGCCTGTCACAACTGTGAGTAAAACTGCTAGATTATAGAGCCAATCATCCACCAGAAGTAGAAAGCGACCGTTTCCTCTATAAGCGGTGTACATAATGGCTAGTCCCTGCACAATCGCAAAGAACAAGGTTAATATTTTTTGAAAGAAATCCGTTTTTTTAAGAGACCAAGATTGTATATTCCAGCTTTTCTTTAGGTTCATGACTTGCCATACAATCATCGTTGTAATCCAAGGTCCTAAACCCAAAGAAAATACTGAAATCTGAGAAACATCAATTCCTGCCAGCAAATAGAAAGCGGCCAAGGGATTGTCTTCCTTTATCCGAAAAGCTTCCATACTGCCATTGTAGCCCGGAAGCAAGATATGTCTTCCTAATATATAAATAGCAATGATGAACAGTGTAAAGAGGATTCTCTTTCTAAAAATATTCTGACGCTTCTTTATCTTAAGACCAAAGTGCTCCATTTATTATCCTTTATTTGTATTTTGGACTTGCCCAGAGTCCTCTTTTCATACATAAACTTGTCTTTTAAGCCAAATACTTAAGAAAGCAAGCCCATTCCATAGAATTATAGATAAGGAATCAACTTGCTTTCTCTATTTCGATTACAAAATGTAGGACAATTCGTCATTTAATTAAAATCTGATCGAATTTTTTCCACCATTTCCTGATAGTTCTCATGTGAGAATACTTGCTCTGAAATCCCTTCTGTTTGTACATTATCAAAGGAATAAACAGGCTTACCAGACTCTTGAAACTCTCTAATTACAGTATCGAATTTCTGATCGTGATTGATATCAAGATAAATGTCGCTGCTTGCAAGTAAATCTCTCAAAGGATATGGCAAAATTGCAGGGTGCAAACGAACATTTTCATAAGCCATCAGTTTGAGTAACTTATCAGACATCTGTGTATAGGCAGCAATATGAAATAGACAGTTTGGTAATGCATTCACCAAATCTTCAATTCCCTCTAACCTATCTGAGTTTGTCAAGGTTACACAGTGGAGAGCAAAACCTTCATCCCTCTGTTTAATAGCTTTCTCTACATCAAATTCATCTGTCTCAATAATTGTAGACCAATCAAGAGAATTGTAAAACCACCATACTTCACGCAGACGCATGTTGGAAACAGTGTTCCATGGTTTTTGACCAGAAATATAATGCAAAACAGCAGGTAGTGGAGAAAGTGGAATTTCGAAAATCCAGTCATGCTTATCTAGCGCAGCTCCCATGTCAAAACCGATTTGAAAATTGTAAGTATCTTCCAAATCAAGTTTTTTGCCCTCAAACATCAAATTCAAGATAGACTGATCACCTTCAGTAAAATTGGCTAATTCTCTATCTGTCAACTCAACCAATTGCTGAGCCATGTTTTCTTCACGCCAACGCTTATTATTGATGAGCATCATTCCAGAATTAAAGCCAAAGCCTACTCCATATGTCGCGCGAGTCGTTGCTACATAATAATCCTCCAGATCTATCTCAAAAAGATGGTCCAGATTTCGTGTCACAACAATATCACAATCTAAATATAAGACTTTATCTGCTGCAACGTAATTCGGTATAAAATAGCGCCCATAGGCCATGTAGTTGATATGAGCGTAAGTCCCAGCTTCCCATTTCGATTTCACCTGATCGTCAATCTGGTCATTAAACAATTTCACATCGTTCAACTGACTCCCAGCTGCTTCTACCTTCCGACGCGTATAGTAAAACCATTCTTGAGGAATATCCTGATTGAAAACATAAATATCTAGATTTTTATGATGACAGCAAAGAGATTTTATTGTTGTTTCAATCTGTCTAATATACCCGTAATCTCCCGAAACCACAATGGCTTTTTTCTTTTCCAAAACATTACTCCCACTAAGCTTATTCAATTCTCTAAAAAAATCGCTATTAGAGTTTATTATACCATAAATTCCGCCTTTATTCAAACACCTTCTTGGAAGCTGGACCTAACTTTTCTAGCCTTACACATAGAGGTGAAAGCTAAGCAGGCAAAAAGAAGAAAGCTTGCTATAAGCGCCTCTAATATCTACATCCTTTTAAAATCAGACAGCCGCCACCTGTAACGTCTTTAAATAGGTGCTGAACATGCTATCAAATCTTATAAAATTAGGCTATCCCGAAGAATTAGCCGGTATTTTATTGAGAAAAATGGACTGGCTTTTCGCCAGTCCACTTACCCTACTTACATCACTTAGTTATTATGCACCCGATTCATGTATTCGGTATAGGATTCCGTTTGCATCAGTTCCTTAGCATTTTTAACCCGCTCGGCAGTCGGTGGCTTCACCCCTTCCAGTGAATAAGGAATACCCAGCTCCCGCCATTTGAACTCTCCCATAGTATGATAAGGAAGGATTTCAAACTTATCAACGTTCTTTAGTGTTTTGACAAATTTACCTAGCTCAATCAAATCATCATCACGGTCCGTCAAACCTGGTACCAGAACGTGTCGAATCCACACTGGCTTCCCGATATCTGAGAGGTATTTTGCACAGGCCAAGATGTTTTTATTGGTCTGGGTAGTCACGATCCTATGCTGCGCCTCATTAATTTCCTTGATATCCAGCAAGACCAAATCCGTCACCGCCATCAGTTTATTAAACTTTTCTAGATAACGAGGCGTATTTCTAAAAGGCAGAGCACAAGTATCCAGCGTACAATGAATCCCCAGCTCTTTAGCCTTAGTAAAGAAGGCAATCAAAAAGTCAATCTGTAGAAGTGCTTCTCCCCCGCTGACGGTAATACCACCTTTATTACCCCAGAAACCTTTGTAACGAAGGGCTTCTTGTAGGATATCATCCACAGTCCGCAGTTGAGACTTGTTAGTCTCCATCTCCCAAGTATCTGGATTGTGGCAATATTGACAACGCATATGACAGCCCTGCAGAAAGACGATGAAGCGGATACCTGGTCCATCCACTGCTCCAAAACTCTCCGTAGAGTGCACCATTCCCGTTACTTTCCCATAATCAATCGCTTCTTCAACCATAATAATCCTCTTGTACCTGAAAACGTTTTACTATAACTACATTATACCACGATTCGAGTGAAAATAGATAGATTCTGCCTATTTTTTAGAAAATAAACTGTTTTTCAGTTTCATTTTCATTGTGTTACAACAGATAAAGTCTTCCATTTTTCTTAAAATTACCTCTCTCCGTTTCCAGCTTTCTCCATAAAAAAAGCCGCCCTAGAGGGCGACCTTTTCGGAGATTGTTATGAAAAAAAGGTGCGGAACTATAGCTATAACAGCTGCTCATCTGTTAAACTAAAGGACTCCTTCTATCAAATAAAGTTAAGAGGTCTTCATTTGATGCTTCTAGTATACTGCACCATACTTAAAAGAAGCTTAAGCTGGTTTTAATCATTATTTTACTAGAATAGCTAACGTTTCATAGGGTTTCAAGGTCATGGTCGCGGCTACTGCTGTCTCCTCGTAATTCGAAATCAGCACCTGACCATTTTGATAATCCGGCAGGATGTCCAGCGTAATCGGATCAGCATAAAAATTATTAAGGACTAAAAGTTTTTGTCCTTGCCACTCCCGCTCAAAGGCATAGACCTGAGGACTGTCCTCATAGGCTGGCTGATAGCTGCCCTCTGCGATGATAGGCAGTTCCTTACGCAAGGCAATCAATTTCTGATAAAAGGTAAAGATTGGTCCCTTGATTTCATTTTCCACATTGATAAGAGGATAGGATTTGCCCACCTTCAGCCATGGAGTTCCTGTTGTAAAACCTGCATTGACTGAATCATCCCACTGCATAGGCGTCCGAGAATTATCACGAGATTTAGCCTTGATAATCCTGAAGGCTGCTTCTGGCGATTGACCTTCAGCAAGCAAACTCTGGTAAGCATTGAGAGACTCGACATCCACATAATCTTCCATGGAGTCGTAGTCAGGGTCCACCATACCAATCTCCTCACCCATGTAGATATAAGGCGTCCCTCGCGACAGATGAATACTGGCTGCCAACATGGTCGCCCCTTCATTGCGGAAATCCTCTACATCGACAAAGCGATTGAGAGCTCGCGGCTGATCATGGTTGTTCCAAAAGAGGGCTGACCAGCCATCATGATCGCTCATTTCCTTGCCCCAAGTATGGAAGAGGCGTTTTAACTCTTCAAAGTCAAAAGCCTTAAGCGTCCATTTCTGTCCAGCTTCATAGTCCACCTTGAGATGATGGAAATTAAAGGCCATAGATAGCTCCTGTCGGTCTGGTGCGGTGTAAAGGATGCAATTTTCAATCGTCGTAGCACTCATTTCGCCAACCGTCATAACGGAATCGTCCTGCCCAAAGGTCGCTTCATTCATCATACGCAGATAGTCATGCACAATTGGCTTATCGGTATAGGCCGGCTTACCCTCCTGCTCTGGACAGTCCAACAGCACCTCATCTTTTCCGATGACATTGATGACATCAAAGCGGAAGCCCTTGACTCCTTTGTCTCGCCAAAAATTCACCACCTTGAAGAGTTCTTGACGAACATTGGGATTGCGCCAGTTAAGATCAGCTTGAGTGACATCATAGAGATGCAGATAATATTTGCCGGTATCGCCAAATGGAGCCCAGGCACTGCCGCCAAACTTGGACAGCCAGTCCGTCGGCTCATCTCGCAAGATAAAGAAGTCCTGATAGTAGGAATCCCCAGCCAGTGCCTTTTGGAACCATTCATGTTCAATCGAGCAGTGATTGAGAACCATGTCCAGCATAAAGCCAATACCATGCTGCTGGCCGACCTTGATCATCTCTTCAAAGTCTGCCATATCTCCAAAGATAGGGTCTACCGCAGTGTAATCAGAAATATCATAACCATTGTCCCGCTGCGGACTCGGATAGAAAGGATTGAGCCAGATCATGTCCACTCCCAGCTCTTTCAGGTAGGGAAGTTTTTCAATAATCCCGCGAAAATCTCCCAAACCGTTGCCAGTCGTGTCTTTAAAAGATTTTGGATAAATTTGGTAGACAACCTTTGTTTTATCAAGTGTCATATCTTCTCCTTTTTTGATAAAAGGGAGGGGCTCGGAGCCGCCATCCCATGAGTTAACTATTCCTAAATGCGTTTTGCTGTCATCAATTTATCACCGCGTTTGATATGGCTAGGATATTCTCCACTTATATCTGCTACAAAAGCATCCTGATTGGTGATAATGACAGGTGTTTCTGTCACGAGTCCTGCTGCCTTGATAACATCCATGTCAAAGCTAATCAGTTTTTGTCCAATAGCCACATGATCGCCTTGCTCAATATGGGCTTCAAAGCTCTTGCCGTCTAGACCGACCGTATCCATACCGATATGCATAAGCATTTCCACACCCTCGTCCGATACGATGCCGACGGCATGTTTGGTTGGGAAGAGAACAGTCACCGTACCGTTCACAGGTGACACCAACTCACCTTCACTTGGCTCAATCACTAAGCCTTGACCCATCACACCTGATGAAAATACTGGATCCGTTGCCTGACTGAGTTCTTTTACTTGACCCGCAAGAGGACTAGCGATTTCTACTGGTGCGACAATCTTTGTTTCTTGATGGGCGAATTCTGCTTCTTCTTGAGCTGCAAATTCTGCTTGTAGTTCTGTATCGTCTTCCGTTTTTGTGAAGAATCCTGCTTTGCGGAAGAAGAAGGTCAAAGCCATTGGTACAACGATTGCGACAAGCATAACCCCCGCAAATGGAAGCATATATTTTGCTTGGATAGAAAGAATACCTGGTAAGCCACCAATCCCGATAGCATTGGCTGTGATATTAAAGGTTACAGAGAGCAGACCAGCAATGGACGAACCAATCATCCCTGCAACGAATGGATAGATGTACTTGACATTGACCCCGAAGAGGGCTGGCTCAGTGACACCAAGGTAAGCCGAAATAGTAGCTGGCAGGGAAATTTGTGCTTCCCGCTCATCGTGACGATTCATAAGGTAATAAGCAAAAACAGCTGAACCTTGAGCAATATTTGACAGAGCAATCATTGGCCACAGACCAGTACCACCGGCATCCGCTACCAACTGAGTATCAATGGCATTGGTCATATGGTGAAGGCCTGTGATAACAAACGGAGCATAAAGGGCACCAAAGACAGCACCAAAGAGCCATTTAACAGGACCAGTCAAACCTGCAAGTACGACTGTTGAAAGTCCCTGGCCAATTGCCCAACCGATAGGACCCAAGACTGTATGAGCCAAGATCAAGGCTGGAATCAATGATAAGAAAGGCACAAAAATCATAGAAACCACTTCTGGAATATGTTTCCGCCAGAAGATTTCTAGATAAGACAGGGAGAGTCCTGCCAGCAAAGCTGGAATGACCTGCGCTTGGTAACCGATACGATTAACAGTGAAGAAATCGAAATCCCAAACCCAATCCTTAGCAATTTCCGCTGCTGGTGTCGATGCCACGGCGTAAGCATTGAGCAGTTGCGGTGACACCAAACAGATACCCAAGACAATACCCAGAATCTGGCTAGTCCCCATCTTACGAGAAACAGACCAAGTGATTCCTACTGGTAAGAATTGGAAAATCGCTTCACCTGGAAGCCACAAGAAATGGTTGATCCCAGCCCAGAATTGAGACACTTCTGTGATGGTTTTCCCATCCAACATAGACCAATGAACGCCTTCAAGAACATTCCTAAAGCCGAGGATTAATCCCCCGACAATCAAGGCTGGAATGATTGGAGTGAAGATTTCAGCTAGAGTCGTCATGACCCGCTGAACTGGATTTTGATGACTCTTAGCTGCTGACTTGGCTGCTTCTTTTGAAACACCCTCAATACCTGATACAGCTGTGAAATCATTATAAAAAATCGGTACGTCATTTCCAATAATGACTTGGAACTGCCCAGCATTGGTAAAAGTTCCTTTTACGACTGGAATGGCTTCAATGGCTTTAACATTGGCTTTATTTTCGTCACCAAGTACGAAACGCATCCGAGTCGCACAATGAGTGACCGCTGTGACATTCTCTTTGCCGCCAATCGCCTTCAGCAAATCCTTAGCTTCCTTTTCAAATTTTCCCATTTGACTTGTGGCTGGAAATCATCCAGCACTCTCCTTATATTTTGATCTCGCTAGTTTCTTAACTAGCTTACAAACTCAATTGTAATCGATAACAATCTTGTATGCAACTTGTTTGTTGTAAAAAGGAGGAATTTCTGCTAAAATTTTGATAGTTGTATGGTAAAGATAATACAAGTGAGGGTTTTATGAAGAAATACAAACAATTATTCAAACAGCTTGAGCAGGATATTCTAGGCGAAAAATACCAGCTCGGTGACTTTCTTCCTAGTGAACATCAGCTGATGGAAATCTACCAAGTCAGTCGGGATACGGTTCGCAAGGCTTTAGCGCTCTTGCAAGAAGAGGGACTGATTGAGAAAGTGCGGGGGCAGGGCTCCAAAGTCGTCAAACAGGAACAACTAGATTTCCCTGTTTCTAACTTAACCAGCTATCAAGAATTAGTGGCACAGCATCAGCTTCAGTCCAAGACCAATGTCATCAGCCTTGATAAGATCACTGTAGATAAAAAGCTCTCAAAAACAACCGGCTTTCCAGAGTACCGCTTGGTTTGGCGCATTGTCCGGCAGCGAGTGGTCGACAACATCGCTTCTGTCTTGGATATTGACTATCTAGATAAAAGCTTGGTGCCAGATCTGACCAGAGAAATTGGGGAACATTCTATCTATGCCTACTTGGAAGAAACCTTAAAGCTCGACATTGCCTATGCCAGAAAAGAAATTACCATCGATCATGTTAGTGACCAAGACCAGATCCTTATGGACATCGGCCGAGACCAACATGTCGTTTCCGTTAAATCTCAGGTTTACCTAGCTGACGGCCGCCAGTTTCAATACACGGAAAGCCGGCACAAACTAGATAAATTTCGCTTTGTGGACTTTGCCACACGACAGAAAGAATGAAGGCTTGATTCAGCAAACATAAAAAATCTCCTCTGTCAGCTAAATTCTAGCGAGCAGAGGAGTTTTCCTGTTCTTTGGTTTGTTTTTAGTTTTATAATTTTTTTATATTTAGGAGATGATATGAAAAATTTATGAAATGTTGATACGAGAATCTATTTCTTGCTTCTATTGCTAGTACTGGTTAGGCTGCTTTGTTTAACTTGGAGCGAATGAATCATTTCTGATAGGTTACATTTACTTTATATGTCATTGGACTGCCCTCATTTCTTATTTGTTGAGACTAGTATAAGACTTTCAGCTTAAGCATTCCTTATAAAAATCTTGCGGAAAACTTAAAACAAAAGAAGCTGAATTATTTTTCAGCTTCTTCATCTTCTTCAATCATTTCAGATATTTCCACTTTTACCTTAGTGACACGGCCATTTTTAACCTTGTCATTGGTCAAAATCAGTTTTTTATTCTGGCTTTCAACTTCATAGCTGAGCCGTTCTGTTGGATTTGGAATGGTTCCAACACCAGTCAGATAATAACCAGCAATAGTATCCACATCATCACTATCAATTTCAACTTCAAAATATTCATTAAAGTCATTGAGGGTCATCGTTCCTAAAACAATATAGGTATTCTTACCGATTTCATGAACCTCGATAGCAACCTTGTCTGTCTCGTCTTCGATTTCACCGACGATTTCCTCCAACAAGTCTTCAAGCGTCACAAGACCTGCCATACCACCATACTCATCCAGCAGAATCGCCATTTGATTTTGGGTATTCCGGAGAGATTTGAGCAAATCATCCACAAAAATCGTTTCAGGGACAAAGAGTGGCTCTTGCAGAATCTTGCGGAGATTGAGATTGTCGAACCCATTGGCGAAGGCTTCATTTAGCAAGCGCTTGGTATGAATCAAGCCGATCACATTATCCTTATCGCCATCATAGACAGGAATTCGTGAGAAATTTTGCTTGAGGATACTTTCGATGATTTCCTTGGTATCATCCTGAATATCAACCATAAAGGCATCTGTCCGTGGCACCATGAGTTCACGCGCCACCATTTCATCCAGCGAGAAAATCCCCTGCAGCATTTCGATTTCATCTGCATCCAGCGTCTCCTCACTATTGGTCAGCATGTACTCAATCTCATCTCGGGTCATTTTTTCATCCGCATCATCAAACTTCATCGGCGTCATCTGACTGAGAAGATTGGTAGAAGCTGAAAGCAACCAAACGAAAGGACTGACGATTTTGCCTAGGAAGATAATCACTGGCGCAGTGCGAATCGCCAAACTATCCTTGAGATTCATAGCAATTCTCTTAGGATAAAGCTCCCCCAAAACAATAGAAATATAGGTAAGGAGGGCAAGAGCCAAGAAACTAGCAACTGCATGTGCCGTTTTGGAATCACCCATCCAAGAAGCAAAGATTTTCCCTAGATTATCCGCAAAGCTTGCCCCCGACAGGATATTGATGACGGTGATACCGACCTGAATCGTTGACAGAAAGTTATTGGGACTTTCAAGAACTTTTAATAAACGAACGTATTTGACATCGCCTTCTTCGGCTTTCTGCTCGACGCGAGCTCGATTGAGCGACACCATCGCCATCTCAGAAGCTGAGAAAAAGGCATTTAGTAAGGTTAAAACAAATAGCAGTATTGCTTGCAATAAAATACTCTGACTGCCAGGGTCTTCCATGGATTCTTCTCCCAAAAATTATAATCAACTTTGATTATAACATATTTTTGGGATTCGTGCACAAGGATTTATTAGAAAGCGTTTTGCAGATTAATCCTCTAAATCCTGCAAGACTTTTTCTAGCCGAGAAATAGCTCCAACAGGCAGGGCTGTCTCAGGATATTTCTGATTAAAGGCCAATAGGAAGTTTAAACGGACCTGCATTCTTTCACGAATGAGCTGTCTGTACTTGTCGTCAAAGTTTGGAACAGCATAACCCTTATAATCCAGATATTCAAAACCTTCCAAAGGACCGAAAGGTCTAAATTCTGCCTTCCCATCTACAATCTGCTCGATAATATCTAAAGATACTTCCTTTGAGATACCTTTGCCCATGTAAAAACCAGTATTGATAATGTAGCAAGCTACTCCCGATTCAAATAAACGACGGAATTTCCGATAATCTTCCACCAGTGGATAAACGCGGAAAGGGTTGGCATAAGGCTCAATAACCAAGTCTTCGTGCAAGCCAGTGACATTCTCAGCATTGGAACGCTTGGTCATCAGGGTGCAGCCCATTGTGGAAGCCATCAGCGGATCATTGATCTTAACCAGAGGCGGTAGAGAGTCATCTTTCATAA
The DNA here is from genome assembly GCA_963523365.1 of uncultured Streptococcus sp. GTDB lineage: Bacteria > Bacillota > Bacilli > Lactobacillales > Streptococcaceae > Streptococcus. The sequence continues at coordinate 31,668 of CAURCE010000003.1, read as the reverse complement.
TCCAGAAGATAGCGTTGATGGGCTCATCAATCCGATCTACTCGATTTGGAGTCGCAAAGCGCGATTTGACAGTACGACCATTCCCATTGCGGATGTCCTCTGTTACTAGCTTTTTCCGCCCGTTTTCATCCAGCGTTACCCCACAGTTCTGCACGGTGACAAAGAAATCCTGCTCACTATGGCCTGTAGGATAGTCATTGGTCTTGTCAAAATAAGACGGTTCGAGGGCAATAGAGGAGCCATCCTTAACCGAGATAATGAAGGCATCGTCATGGAGAACCTTGATATCATATTTATGGTCATGTTTTGCATGCGTCAATGTGGATTTTCCTGAACCCGACAGTCCAAAGAAAGATGCAACATAGTCTTCTTTTTCCGTCTTCTGCTTGAAAATTTTCAGACCTCCGTGGCAGGCAACATAGCCATTTCTGGCAGCTGTTCCCCACGCCAAAGTCAAGGTTGCCTTTTTCAGCTCCCCGAAATAGTTTAAGCCCAGAATAACGGCACAATTATGATTGGTATCAAAGTAAACCAAACCTTCAGGATAGTCTGGATGCGTCCACTTGGGATCAAAAAAGACAAAGATATCATTTTCCTCGTACTTTTTAGAAGCTCGTAGGCGGTTCTTAAATTCCTCATCCAAAATCTGGAAATTCAAGAGCCAAGAATAAAGATTGTTTATTTCTTCCTGAGGAACCATCAGATGGGCGCAAACCATGAAGTCCTCATCCAGCCCCACAACTGCATCTGCCTTATAAAAGGTCCTCTGATGTGCCTGATAAACAGCACTACGAACCAGAAACAGCAAGTGCTCATCTTCCTGACGATCTCTGCCATAAATTCGTCTAGCCTTGGCAGTTCGGCCGACAACCGCCCCCGAGTTAGTTAATAAAACGCGGGCATAAGAAGGAAGTCCCAGCTCCTTAGTATGAATCACCGGCATGTCCAGCACAACCGTTCCAGCAGCTACCGAGGCCAGTTGATAGGCCTCTTCTACGGTCTTGATTGCCTGAACCTGATTCTCATAAAAGGCTGTCTCTACAATGGTCTTCAAGGGCGAAAAATAAGAAGAATCTTTTCTTATTTCTTGCGGAGAAAATTTACGACGTGTTACCATAACGATACCTCCTTTAAGCTATTACTATTATTTTAGCATAAATATCCAATGATAGACCATAAAAAATGCAGTAAAAAAGAGAAAGGCGAGCTTTCTCCTATTTTTTTATAATACCAAATTCTTCATTCTTCTTTTGCTGCTGAGCTTCCTTGTGATTGTCATAAAGATTGGCAAGGAATTTCACAATTTCCTTGAGGATAGAGTAGGTCGGAATCGCTACAATCATGCCCATAATACCATAAATATTACTTGAAAGAAGCAAGAGAACCATAATCGTAATGGGATGCACTTTCATAACGCTCCCAACAATACGAGGATAGAGGATATTCCCATCAATCTGCTGGATGATCAACATATAGATCAAGGCTGCCAGCATTTTATGAGGGTCAGTAAAAAAGTAGGTAATCAGCATGGGAATCAAGCCGATACTAGGACCCACATAAGGGATCAAGTTAGCCAAAGCCGAGAAAATAGCAAAGACTAAGGCATACTTGAGTCCAATAACACTGTAACCAATATAAGCTAAGGTCCCAATCAGCAAGGCATCTATCGAAATACCACTGATATAACGGGCAACGGTCGCATTGAGATTGGTCAAGAGACTAGATATATTGAGCTTATCGCGCTTGAGAATGGTCCGCTCCAACATAGGCAGGAGCTTGTGTCCATCCATCAGGAAGTAGACCAAAAAAATCGGGGTCATGATGAGAATCATGAGGGTATTGATGACAGCAGACACCACACTACCCAGACTATTGGTAACACTATTTAAAATATTTTGCAGAATATCTACATAGGACAGATTGAGTTGCTGGATAGTAGACTGAATATTTAAACTCTTAAATAAAGGATTTTTGGATAATTGATTGACAAAACTCTGAATTTCCCAATAAAGATTTTGCGTCGAATTGATCAAGCTGGACAGCTGGTTAATCAAAATTGGCAAGAGATAGATAACTCCGACTGTCACTAGACCAAACAGCAGGAAAAGAGTGATTAAAATCCCGAAAATTCGATTAATCTTAAACTTTTTTTCGAGCAGTGTCACCAGAGGATTTGTGATATAGTAGAGAAATCCTCCCATAACAAAAGGAATTAAAATCGTATTGATAACGCTCACCACTGGCGTAATCATATCTCCCATCTGGCGCCAGATGAAAAAGATAATCGTTAGCAGCAAAACTTCACTGGTCCAAAACATTAACTTACTTTTATGAAACATCTTTACTCTCCTCCAAGTTATTTTACCATAATTTATCATAAAATAAAGGTGATTTCATAAAAGAAAGAATAAAAATGGAAACATTATTAAGTTCGAAGAATTTGACTAGTCAGAAAAGATCACGCAATTTAAAATCTAAATCAGACAAATAAAAAATCACCTGAAAGGCAAGGGCTTTCAAGTGATCTTTGATATCACTTCCATCAGGAAGCAAATGGTGCAATGATAATGTTACAAAAGTTTAAAATCTTAAGCAGATGATTAGCCCTTAATCGGGATTGAAATCTCAATCAGACTATTAGCATAGATCGTCCGAATGGCAGAAGAGTCAATATTCTTTTGGTCAATTTTTCGTTTCAAAAAGAATTCTCTAATTTTTTCAATTTCTTGCTCTCGTATCGCACGATGCTTATTTGAAATGAGAATTTCATAATGGGTGGGTGCTTCTGTGAAAATAACATCACTATTGCCAGCAGAGTAAACCTCTACCAGCGTTGCGTCTGTGCTTTCCAACTGATTTTTTACTAATTCTGCGTGGGTATTCGTCGTATTTATAAGCTTCATTCATTTGCCTCCTACCTTAAATCGTCGCTATTATTATAACACGTTTTTCAGGAATTGTGAACGATTACCTGTAATTTATATTATTTTACATATAGCAGCTTAGTTATTCTGATATTTGCGCTTCCACTGCTCAATTCCCCATTTATGGCTGCCACGTTTCAATTTTTCTATTGCAAGATCTACAGGAAACCATGCTAGATTATTAAAGTCTTCCAGTGGCTTTTCTACTTCTTGATAAGAAAGGGCTTCGTAAATATAGGCAGGATTATAAAAATGCGTGTCCCGATGGCGAGAATAAAAATACTCGTCCGCTTGACCAAAGTAATCTCCTACTTGAATGCTAAAACCAAGCTCTTCCAGCAATTCCCGCTCGAGAGTAGCCAGCTGATCTTCTCCTTCTTCCATTTGTCCTCCAGGAAGAAACCACGCACCGTTAGGTGCCTGTACCAAAATAATATTTTCTTTCTTCTCATCCGGAATTACTGCATAAACTCCATAGCGTGTCACATACTCGACATTTTCCTCATGAACTCCAAAAACTGGATGGGTCATTATCTTTCCTCATTCCTTCTAATCTTTACTACTATCATAAATAACTTATACTAGCCTGTCAAGAGTTTGAACTTATTTTTTCAGCTTTCACAAGGAAGCTTAGCCCCTTAGTTCTCAAGTAAAAAAGCCCGCCTCAGTTGAGACGGGACTTCTTCTACTAGCTATCAGTCAAACCTAGTCTATTAGACTGGATTATTTTTCTTCAAAGCCTTCTGCGACTGCATCCGCAAAGTTTTCTTCTACAATGCTTGCACAGTGGTCACAGATAACTGCATGGTAGCTGCGTTCAGCAGTAGTTGGATCGATACGACGGCAACGGTCACATACTTCACCTGCAGCGCGTTCAACTGTAAAGGCAACATCCTCAAAGCTAACTGCGCCTTCTGGAGCTGTACCTTCAGCGATGGTCAATTCTGACACGATCAAAAGTTGAGCTACATTGCTATCCACTGCTCCAAGAAGAGTTTTCACCACTTCATTTGGATAAACTGTCAAGTGCGCTTCGAGTGATTTACCGATCACTTTGGCATTACGCGCTTCTTCCAAGGCTTTTTGAGCTTGTCCACGGAAGTCCATAAAGGCTGCCCATGTATCCAAGATTTCTTCTTGGTTAGCAAATGTTTCTGCTTCTGGCAATTCTGACAATTGAACGAAGTCTTCTGCTTCAAACTCAAGATATGACCAGATTTCTTCTGCAGTGTGAGGAAGGATTGGTGTCAAGAGTTTGGTGATTTTGACAAGAATGTCATAGAAGACTGTCTGCATTTGACGACGTTCGAGTGATTTTGCACCTTCGATGTAAACAACGTCTTTAGCGAAGTCAAGGTAGAAGGCTGACAAGTCAACGTTGATAAAGTTCACCAAGGCCTTGTAGATTGTCAAGAATTCAAAGTTTGCGTAAGCATCACGAATGGTCTTAACAAGCTGGTTAAAGCGAATCGTCATGTACTTATCAACTGAACGAAGCTCATCGTAAGCTACTGCATCCTCAGCTGGGTTAAAGTCAGATGTATTAGCAATCAAGAAACGAAGAGTGTTACGAATCTTACGGTAAGTTTCAGAGACTTGGCTCAAGATATCCATAGAGATACGCACGTCGTTGCTTGAGTCAACACTTGTTACCCAGAGACGCAAGATTTCCGCACCAAATTGTTTTTCAACATCGCTTGGAGCAATGGTATTCCCAAGGGATTTAGACATCTTCTCACCTTTACCATCAAGGGCAAATCCTTGTGATAAGATTTGTTTGTAAGGAGCCACGCCATGGTTGGCAACAGATGTGATAAGAGATGAGTTGAACCAACCACGGTATTGGTCAGAACCTTCAAGGTAGAGGTCAGCTGGGTATTGGAGTTCTGGACGGTTGACCACTACTCCATTCCATGATGAACCTGAGTCAAACCATACGTCCATGATATCCGTTTCTTTCTTGAACTCGCCATTTGGTGAACCTGGATGGGTAAATCCTTCAGGCAAGAGGTCTTTGGCATCACGTTCCCACCAGACAATAGAGCCGTGCTCTTCAAAGAGTTGAGCCACGTGTTCGATGGTTTCAGCTGTCATGATTGGTGTTCCGTCTTCTGCGTAGAAGATAGGAAGGGGAACTCCCCAGGCACGTTGACGAGAGATCACCCAGTCGCCACGGTCACGAATCATGTTGTAGAGACGTACTTTCCCCCATTCTGAGTGGAACTTCACTTTTTCAATTTCGTCCAAGATTTCTTGGCGGAATTTAGATACAGAGGCGAACCACTGTGGCACTGCACGCCAGATGATTGGTTTTTTCGTACGCCAGTCAAATGGATATGAGTGAGAGATTTCTTCTTGGGCAAGAAGGAGGTTACCAAGTTTTTCAATAACAGTTGGTACAACCTTGTCGTAGAACTGACCTTCAAACTCAGCACCAGCATTCTTCATCATGATACCACGTTCGTCAACAGTCACTGCGACTTCAAGACCATTAGCAATACCGACATTGTAGTCATCCTCACCAAAACCAGGGGCTGTATGGACAATACCAGTACCAGAGTCAGTCGTAACGTGGTCACCAAGGATCACCAACTCATCTACAGCTGTATCCCATGGGTGGACTGTCACAATGTGATTCAATTCTTGACCACGGTAGGTCGCCAAGACTTGAACATCCGCCCAACCAAATTTCTCAGACAAACTGTTCAACAATTCTGAAGCAACTACAAACTTACGAGATTCACCAGCTGGTTGAACGACTACGTAGTCAATATCTGCTCCAACTGTCAAACCACGAGATGCTGTGATGGTAAAAGGAGTTGTTGTCCATACAACGATGTAAGTATCTGCATCTAGGACACCTTTTCCGTCTTTGACGCGGTTAGCATAGTAAAGGGAAGTTGAAAGCAAGTCATGGTATTCAATTTCCGCTTCAGCAAGAGCTGATTCAGATGACCAAGACCAGTAAACTGGCTTGGCACCACGGTAGATGTAGCCTTTCTTAGCCATTTCTCCGAAGACACGGATCTGAGCCGCTTCATAGTCCGGAGTCAAAGTCACATAAGGATTTTCCCAGTCGCCAGAAACACCCAATCGTTTAAAGTCTTCACGTTGTTTATCTACTTGAGAAAGAGCGTACTCGCGGCAAAGTTTCAAGTACTCAACCAAGTCCATTTCTTTGCGTTTAACGCCCTGTTTAGCCAAGACTTGCTCGATTGGCAATCCATGTGTATCCCAACCTGGGATGTAAGGAGCGTAAAATCCAGACATAGACTTAGAACGAACAATAATATCTTTAGAAATCTTGTTCATGGCATGTCCAACGTGGATATTTCCGTTTGCATACGGAGGTCCATCATGCAAGGTGAAATGTGGTTTTCCTTGGTTCAATTCTTGACGACGTTGGTAAAGTTTTGCTTCTTCCCATTCTTTTTGCCAGATTGGTTCTTTGGTTGGAAGGCCAGCACGCATTGGAAATGCAGTTTTCCCAAGATTCAGGGTTTCTTTGAGTTTCATTTAGTCTCCTTATAACATATATTTTTCAAAATAAAAAACCGCAGACTTCTCCTAAAGGACGAAAAATCGCGGTACCACCTTTGTTTAGACAGGAAAAATCCTATCCCTCTTAGCCCGTAACGTAGGCAAACGTCGTTTCTTACTCAATTCAGAAACGATGAAGCAGAATGATAAGTCAAACAAAAGGGATTACAGGTCTTTCACCACCACCTGCTCGCTGAAAATATTTTGTTTGCCTTGTGTTTCTGCACTTATAAAAGATCCACTTGAACTTTAGAATCTTCATCCAAATCTGAAAGTTCTCCAGATTCTAAAATTTCTTTCTGTTGTGCTTGGATCAGCTCTTCATCTATAGTCTGAAGAGTCTGTGTTTCTGCCAAATCTCGATTTGCTTGCTCAATTCGTTCTTGCAATTCAGCTAATTCTTCAGGTGAGAATTGGCGCGTAACATCTACTTCTTCCTCTAGCTCGACTTTTTCTCCAATCGCTTCTTCAACCACTTCTTTAAAGGCTTCATCACTGGTTTGGAGATAGGCAGCAGTTGGGCGAAGGATATCTTCCCAATCTGGAGAGTCAACAATACTTAGTTGACTTTCAATTGTCGATTTGAGACGCTGATGGAAGACACGCGTTTTATTTTTCAATTCTTCTGTCTCAACAGCTACTCTTTTGGCGTTATCTGTAGCCTGACGAAGAATATCATTTGCCTTATACTTGGCTCTATCTAATAAACGTTGCGCATCTTGCTCTGCTTGCTGCACAATATTTCCTGAACGTTCTTGTGCTGCCTGTTTGACCCGCTCTGCTGTATCTTGTGCAATCAAAACAGATTGGCTGAGCGAGTCTTTCATTTCATCAAAATAAATTAGACGTTCTTCAAGATTACGGATTTTTGCTTCTTTCTCACGATTCTCACGGATTAATTCCTCATAATCATTGACAATGATATCAAGAAATTCTTCAACTTCATCAATATCGTACCCTCTAAATCTGGTTGAAAAACCTTTATCTCTAATATCTAATGATGTTAGTGCCATGTTTCCTCCTTATTTACTAGGTAATAATTCAACTGTTAGTTTATGCTTCCCGTTTTTGGAAAAACCATTTTCTGTTAATATCTTAAATCTTCCATATTTCCTAACGCTAATCAAATCCCCCAGAGAGAGCTGTTGGCTAGGATTATCAATGGTTCTGTAGTTCTGCTTTACCTGCTTCCCCATGATTAGTTCCACAGCTTGACTACGTGATAACTTAAAGACTGTCGCTACCAGCTTATCCAATCTGAGACTAGAGACCAAAACATCTGTTGTTTTAGTCGCCGGTGACTCTTGTAGCTGCTCTCTGAAATCAACTCTTCTTAGCCGAACTGGAACTTTAGCTATTTTAGAAACATTCGTAATGAAATATTCTTCTAATCTTCTATCCACAAATACTTGTGCACGGTCATCCACAACGATAATATCGCCAAACGTCCGCCTCTCAATCCCTAGCTGATGCAAAAGGGTTCCCATAATTTGTGAATGAGTCACCTTATAGAACTTACTTGCATAGGTAATCTCTAGCAAGACCACACCAAAATCTTCGAGTTCTAATTGATAATAGCTAGGTGCAATCAACACTTTAGCAAACTCACTTGGAAAATAATCTGAACTAGCAAATACTTGCACATCATATTGCTTACTCAAATTTTTGAGAATATTGACCTGATGAGGATTTAAAAAAGCAGTTGTCTCATAGCTATATTGATTTTCTACTCTTTGAAGCAATTCCATGCTTTTATCCAGAAAATCTTGATCATCCTGAGAAAAATGCTGATAGATATTGTTTACCATAGCAATAACAAGGAAGCGAGGAAGTGTAGAAATAAGGTATCAAGCACTCTCAAGGCAAAAAGTGCCACCAGAACAGTAAAGTCTAATCTACCAAACTGCAAAGGCAACCTGCGGAACAAACGCAAAAATGGTTCAACCAGAGAACCGACAAGCCTTCCTAGGGCTGTTTGGTAAGCTCCAGGGAACCAAGACAAGAGTGCATAGATGAAGACGAGAAGGGAGTAAAGATCAATTAGATTAGAAACTAATTTTAAAATAAAGTAAATCATTAATTATCTGCTGCGTTTCATATCAAAATCGTATTCACTCAGATCCACATCGTTTGGAAGGCGAATATCTTCTACATTGACGACAACATTGATTGGAGTGAGCAAGTACATGGTACTAGCAACTTTTTTCAAGTTCCCAGCCAAAACATAGCGCGCCCCATCAAGATAATCCAAGCAACGTCTTGCTTGTACCTCTGTCATATATTGGAAATCAATTAAGATACTCTCATTCGCCACAAGTAAATCAACAACCTCTGTTGCTTCCTCATATTTTTTCGGATAGCGAACATCAATCGTAACCTTCTCACTAGATTTCACTCGATGCTGAGCCAGTTCTTGTTGGCGAGCATGCAATCTAGTAATATTTTCCGTCGCAGGTTTTTGTTGGACTTGTGAAGAAGCTGAACGAGTACGTGCGTTTTCCTTTGCCGATGCAGCCGAAACTGGCTCGATCTCTGCAGGCTTCAAAACAGAATCAGATTCATCTGAAGGCTGTACTGGTAAGTCAGACTTTTCTCCATCTTCTGTAAAGTATTCTATAAATTTATCAAATTTATCTTTAAATGACATAGTTCTTTCCTATTTAAAAAATGCTGTTCCGATTCTGATATAGGTTGAGCCGTTGGCAATCGCTTCTGGATAATCACGGCTCATTCCCATACTCAAATCAGAAAAGGGCATGTTTTTTAACTGTTTGCTTTGTAAGTTTTGTTGAAGCTGATGTGCCTCTGAAAAAATCTGATTCAGCTCTTGATGATCAGCTTCGAGTGGAGCCATGGTCATCAGGCCAACAATGCAAATGTTTTCTAAGGTTGCAAGCTCTGGTAAAACACTATCTAGTTCTTCAACTAAAAAACCGTGCTTGCTTTCTTCTTTTGAAATATTGACTTGCAAGAAACAATTAACCACATGATCTGCTCGCTTGTTGATTTCTTGAGCCAATTTGACAGAGTCTAAAGCATGGAAATAATCAACATAGTTGATCACATCTTTTACTTTCCTTCTCTGCAAACTACCAATCAAATGCCAAGTAAGGTTTTCTTCCTTTAAGGCATGATATTTTTCAAGAAACTTATCTACTCGATTTTCTCCAATATGTTTGATTCCTGTATCCACGAGTTTTTTCGCTGTTTCACAGTCAACATACTTGGTAACCGCAATGATGTTTACGGAGTCCTTCAATCGATTTTCTTTTTCAACTATTTGAGCAACATTTTGAAAAATTAAATCTTTATTTGCTTGAAAATCCATTTAATTAGCGATTTCTAAAGAATGGCGGTGTTTCAAGTTCGTCATCTTCTTCCTTAATATCTGTAAAGCGCTCTACACGGCTAGAAGGCACTGGTTCTGCTTGACGAACGATTGATTCACGACGTAAATCCCAGTCTCCAAAGGCTGAAGCTCTAGAAGTTTCTACAGTTGAGCGATGAGAAGGAGCTGGCATTTCTCTTGTTTCTGCCATATCGAAGTTTCGATCATAATGAGCAGATGATTGTGCTGAGCGTACTTGCTCAGCTCGACTCGCAGGTTTAACGCCTTGCAATCCACTTACCTTATCAACCTTATCTTCTTTAACACCTGTTGCAACAACAGTCACACGGATTTCATCCTTCATAGATTCATCAATAGAAGTACCGAGCCAGATGTTGACACCATGACCAGCTGCCTGATTAACGATTTCAGAAGCTTCTTCTGCTTCAATCAAAGTCATATCTAGGCCACCAGTAACGTTGACGATCACGTCTTCTGCACCGTCAATAGTTGTCTCAAGAAGTGGAGAGTAGATAGCTTTGCGAGCTGCTTCGATAACACGTTCTTCACCGCTTCCGATACCGATACCCATCAAAGCATTACCTTTGTTTTCCATAACAGTCTTCACGTCTGCAAAGTCAAGGTTGATCAAGCCAGGACTGGTAATCAAGTCAGTAATACCCTGAACCCCTTGGCGCAATACGTTATCAGCTTCACTCAAGGCTTCTAGAAGCGGAGTTTTCTTGTCAACAATTTCCAAAAGGTTGTTGTTTGAAATGATCAAAAGAGTATCTACATGTTCACGCAGTTCGTTGATTCCTTCAACGGCAAAATTACCACGCTTGCTTCCTTCAAAGCCAAATGGACGAGTTACAACTGCTACAGTTAGGGCGCCTACTGATTTAGCGATGCGAGCAATAACTGGTGCAGCACCTGTACCAGAGCCACCACCCATACCAGCAGTGATAAAGACCATGTCTGCTCCTTGAAGGGCTTCTGTCAAAACTTCTTCGCTTTCTTCAGCTGCTTTACGACCAACCTCAGGTTGACCTCCAGCACCCAGACCACGAGTCAACTTAGGACCAAGCTGGATAACTGTTTCTGCTTTTGCACTGCTAAGTGCTTGCACATCTGTATTTGCTGCGATAAATTCTACGCCAGCAAGACCTTCATCGATCATTCGGTTAATAGCGTTTCCGCCGCCACCGCCGACACCAATTACTTTAATGACTGCGCCTTGTGCTGCAGCCGCATCAAATGAAAATGTCATAATCTATTTATTCTCCTTACTCAAACATATTCCCAATTAAATTGCGCATCTTATCTGTAAGACTAGCTTTTGGTTCCTCTTGTGGTTCTTCATTTCTAAGCGGTGCAATTTCTGGTTCCACCTCTTGAACTGGTTGAACTGGTTCAACCGGCTGATGATCAAAACGAGGTACTCTATGACCTGGACGTTCAAAGCTAGTTGCTTGATGACGCAACTGCTCGTCTCCACGAACGGCAGCTTGTGCAATTCGATCGACTTCTGTCAGATTGCCAGCATACTCTGAGAGACTAATCACGTGGGCAAAAGCTGGATTACGGATACCGATTTGATTTGGTACATATAATTTAGCATGAACGCCAAATACTTCCTGAGCCAATTCTACAACGCCAGGCAAGATCGCTCCACCACCAACGATGACGATACCACCAGGAAGATCTAACACGTGTCTTCTATCTAAATCTTGCTTGATTTGTTCAAAAACATGTTTGATACGAGCAGAGATGATTTCAGCTAGATAGATTTCTGTTATTTCAACTGGATTAACTTCCCCGATGACTTCAACTGGGAAAGATTCTGTGCCTGCAAATGGTACATAAGCTACACCATAGTTAAACTTCAAGCTTTCTGCCAATTTCTGAGAAGTTTTCAAGACTTTTGAAATGTCTTTGGTAACATAATCGCCACCTTCTTGGTAGATATTGGTAAATTGTAATTCTTGATTTTTTACAGAAGCAACTGTAGTTTGTCCGCCACCCATATCAATGACTGTCGCACCAAACTCCCGCTCCCCTTCGTTCAAGATGGATTTTGTCATCGCTAATGGAGAAATGATAATATTTTCCAATTTGACTCCTGCACGCTCCACTGTCTTACGGAGATTGTGCAAGATTGTACGAGGACCAGTGTAGAGCAGGCCACGCATTTCTAAGCGAATTCCCATCATGCCACGAGGGTCACGGATACCTTGGAAGCCATCAACAACAAACTCTTCTGGGATGAAGGTAATTACTTCACGGTCAGGAGTCATGCTCTTGGTCAAGGCAGATCTTACAACGCTCTCGACATCTTCATCGGTAATTTCTTTGGAGTCACTAGTCACAGGAATCATTCCTTGAGTTGGCTCAATTTGCAGTAAATTTGCAGGCAAGCCAACATTCACTAGTCCAATTGAAATCCCCGCTTTTTCCTCTGCTTGAGAAATTGCTGACTTAATAGCCGCTGCTGCTGCTTCAATATCGACAATAATCCCATCTTTAACGCCAGCACTCTTTGCATTGCTGACTCCAATAACATTCATTTCACCGTTGATGTGCTCTGCCACCAACACTTTAATTGTGCTACTTCCTATATCTAATCCAGTAAAAAAGCCATCTCTAGCCATTACATCAGTCCTCTCTGTCTTCCACGTTTCCATTCTAATACAAATAACTCTAGAAAATAGGGTTATCCAAACTTTATTATATCATAAAAATACGAAATTGGCGCAGTTTTTTATCTATAATAATTAGTTATTTTCAGAAATCTCTGGCTTTTCTGCCTGAGATTGAGCAGGATGCTCGGTAGATTGCTCTGCATGTTGAGTTGAAGATTCTGTATCTTGCGCATCGTTACTAGCTTCATGGATAACTTCATTTTCTGTGCCTTGCGCATAGCTAAAAATACCAGCCTCCATATCGATCACGCTTGGCACTTCCAACTGAGGATGAATTCCTTCATAGTAGGGAAGTTTCTTAGCAATATGAGAAATTGGAACTAAAATTTGGTGTTCATCAGACATGGTGATGGTCACTAAATCTTCTGTCACCTTGCTAGGAGTTAAATCAACCCTTCTCATACTTTTTTTGATCGAATCAGGAACATTCTTCAGTTGTTGAACGAATTCCTTGATCAAGCCTGCATCCGAAAAGGTCACATCCATCCGCTCTTCGGGCAAGGCATCAGCCGCAACCTCATTTTTTACGTATTCTCCACTCGTTAAAATAGGATAATACTTAGAATCTTTCTGCAAATAACCTAAAATGCCATATTCCTGAACATCGATTTTGAAAGTCAGCGGAAATTGATAGGTCATCTCTACATTTTCAATCCAAGGGCTGGAAGCTTTCAGATTTTTCTCGTAATGATGGCGATTTTTGTAAACAGTGACAGTGTAATCGCGCTGATCGATTTTGCTACTGCTTCTTAGCTCCTCCTGACTCACTACCTTGTTTCCTGTAAATTCAATGGTCTTCATAGTTGCCAGCGGTGTGAGAAAATAAAGGGAAGCTAAAAAAACCAGGGAGCTTGTCACTAAAACTGGCAAAGCTCGATACCAGTGGATTTTCTCAATTGGAACTTTTGGTAGCTCAAGCTGCTCTACTTCTTCTTCATCTTGCTCTTGGTCCTGAGCTTCAGCTTCATCTTGCTCCTCAACTTCAGACTCACTTTCAGAATCTTGAACTGCAGTTTCTTCTTCACTTGTAGGAGAGTCTGTGTCAATTTCTTCGGAGACTATATCTTCTTCATTAGAAGGCTTCTGATTTTCCAGTTCCGCCTTCATTTCTTCTTTTTTCTGCTCTAGTTCAGCTCTTTTTTTCTCTAACTCAGCTTGCTTTTTTGCCTTTTCTTGAGCTTTTTTCTCAAGATACTCTTTGTTTCTGACTTGCCATTCAGAAAGAGAAAGTTGAGCCGTTTCTTGCTTGTCTTCCTTGCTTTTTTTCATTTTTTCCCTTTGTTAATATCTTGCTTCAAAATTTCATAAAAATCATCTACAGATTTTAATTCCGGCGCTTTTTCCATTCGTTGATAATAAGCATCCTTTTCTCTTAGTAAATCATCCACTGCTACTTGGAGATTGACCCGATTCAAGTTTTCTTCATTGATTTTAAGCGCATAGCCTTTTTCCAAGAAGTAGTTGGCATTTTCAATCTGATCTCCTCGACTTGCCCCAAGCCCCAAAGGTACAATCACTTGCAACTTCTTCATAGCAAGTAATTCAAAGATAGTATTGGAACCACCTCGTGTCACGACGACATCTGCCATAGCCATTAGTGGCTGGTATAGATCTGTCACATAGGATACCCGGTAGATGCGGTGGGAAAGTTCATCCAAGCTAGCATCGCCCGTCAGATTGATAATATTGTATTTTTCAATCAAGCGATCCTTATTTTTGGTAATAAAATCATTGAAGACTTTCGCTCCTCCTGAGCCACCAACAAAGAGCAAGGTAGGTTTTCCTTCTGTGAAATGAGCCTTAATTTTCTCAATCTCAGCCGGTTCTGTTTGAGGGAGGGCAGCAATCTTGGTTACCGCTCCAACATGTTCAGCCTTGCTCAGTCCTTCAGCTTGCTCAAAAGTCGTGAACATCTTTGTCGCGCATTTGTAACCGATTTTATTGGCCAAACCAAGCGACAAATCAGACTCATGGATAAAGACTGGAACGCCGGTCACCTTCGCCGCAATCACTGGCGGAACAGACACAAAGCCTCCTTTTGAAAATAGGGCTTTAGGACGGACTCTCAACATGATACCCAGCGACTGGAGAATCCCACCTGCCACTTTAAAAATATCCCAGAGATTCTGCCAAGAAAAATAGCGACGGAGCTTGCCAGTTGCAATCGAATGGAAGACAACAGGTAAACCTGATTTCTGAATTTCCTTGTACTCAATCCCATGGCGGTCACCGATATAATGGACTTCCCAGCCCTCTTCGATAAATTTAGGCATCAGCAAAAGATTGAGAGTCACATGACCAACTGTCCCTCCACCTGTAAATACTATTTTTTTCATTTTATCCCTTTAATTCTTTAAATACTGCAAGGAACTCATCGCCCCGCACTTCAAAATTCTTATACATATCCCAGCTGGCATTGGCTGGACTGAGAAGGACAACATCCCCAGGCTCCGCCACAGAAAAGGCCTTGCGAGTAGCATCTCTGACATCTGAAGCGTCCAGATAGCTTATTTCTGCCTGATCCGCAGCCCGCTTGACACGCGCAGCAGATTCTCCCAGAATTACCATTTTTTTCAAGCCCTTGATATCTGGCACCAATTCATCAAATTCATTGCCACGATCCAGACCACCAGCAATCAGAATGACCTTGCTATTGTCAAAGCCTGACAAAGCTTTTTGTGTCGCTAAGATATTAGTTGATTTACTGTCATTGTAAAATTTGACTTGATTGATGTCGCCCACATACTGGAGCCGATGCTTGACACCACCAAAATGAGCCAAGGTTTCTTTAATAACTTGATTGTCAATCCCGCGCAGTTTAGCGACAGCAATGGTTGCTAGAGCATTTTCTACATTATGGCTGCCAGGCACGCCTAGTTCAGAAGCTTTCATAATGGCTTCCCCACGGAAGGTCAGCACATCGCCGTCCAGATAAGCTCCATCGACCTGTTCTTGGGTTGAAAAAGGAATCACCTGGGCTGCCGTTTTCTTAGCCAATTCTTTCGCCAAGTCTTGATTGAAATTCAAAACGACATAATCAGAAGCTGTCATATTTTTTTGGATATTCCACTTGGCCGCCACATATTCCTCAAAAGAGCCATGATAGTCCAGATGTGTCGGCATCAGATTGGTAATCACCACTATTTCCGGATGGAAGGCTTCGATTCCCATTAGTTGGAAAGAAGAAAGTTCCATGACCAAAGTGTCTGTTTTACCCGCATCTTGGGCAACTTGACTAGCTGGAAATCCGATATTCCCTGACAAGAGACCATTTTGTCCGCCTGCTGTGAGCACTTCCGCAATCATGGTCGTGGTCGTGGTTTTTCCATTTGAGCCGGTAATGCCGATAATCGGTACATCCGAAATTAGATAAGCCAGCTCGACTTCAGTAATAACAGGAATCTTCTTTTCCAAAGCCCTCATAACCATAGGATTATTGTAAGGAATGCCTGGATTTTTCACCATCCATTCAAAATCTTCATCCAACAGTTCCAGAGGATGACCACCAGTTATGACCTTAATTCCTTCTTCCAGCAAAGATTGGGCAGCCGGATTTTCCTCGAAAGGCTTGCCGTCATTGACCGTCACAATCGCTCCCAGTTTATCCAAAAGGCGGGCAGCTGACTCCCCTGATTTAGCTAAACCCAACACCAAAACTTTCTTATTGGCAAATTTTGAAATAGTCTTCATCATGTACCTCTTCATTCATACTACCTTCTATTTTACCTTTTTTTGCGAAAATAAAAAAGTCATATCAGGCTTTTATTTTAACTGTTATCAGCTTTTAATAAATAAGAAGAAATATTATTCTATTTGAAACCTTTGAAAAACCTATTTATACAAGCAGTGACTATCCAAAACATTTAATTGCCAGTGACTTATCAAACCTGACCTACTCACTGATGGTCAACAGCATTCAAAAGAATCGTGCCTTCTTTAAATGAAAAACATCGGTATCTGCATTATCTTTCTAATCAGTCAAAACCACCATCGAAGAATCTTGCTTTAGATAAACAAAAGGAATTAGGCTACCGAAAGTCTGCACGACCTTTGGAATCCTAATTCCTTCCTTATAGTTTATGAGTTTAAAGTTCTTTTGATTTCTGAGATGGTACTAGACGCTCGATGTCCATCAAGGCCCACACTGTTATAATAATCAAAAAGATACTCACAAATAATTCTCCAGGCAATTTAAAAATTTGAAAAATTGCCAAAGCAAGCAAAATGATCAAGGCAACCAGCAAAAGTACAAATGTCAAGACATTCAGCGTTCCCTTAATACTAGTTGGAATGGCAAATACATAGAAAAGCAGGATTAATATTCCAATAATCAGGTAAATCATGCTGCTCCTTTCTACCACCAGTCAACTCAATGATTTATTCTGCTGCTTGTTTTTTCTTATTTTTATTAGCTTTTTCGCGTTCTTGCTTGTTCAAGATTTGTTTACGCAAACGGATAGACTCTGGCGTTACTTCCATGTACTCATCATCGTTCAAGAATTCCAAAGATTCTTCCAAGGTCAAGATACGAGGTGTCTTGATAACTGCTGTCTGATCCTTGGTTGCAGAACGAACGTTAGTCATCTGCTTGGCTTTAGTGATATTAACAGTCAAGTCATTCTCACGAGAGTTTTCACCGATGATCATTCCTTCGTAAACCTCAGTACCTGGGTTAACAAAGATAGTACCACGTTCTTCGATAGACATGATAGAGTATGTTGTAGCCTTACCAGCATCGATAGAAACAAGGGCACCACGGTGACGTCCACCAATTTCCCCTGGAATCAATGGCAAGTATTGGTCGAAGGTATGGTTCATGATACCGTAACCACGAGTCATTGACAAGAACTCAGTTGAGTATCCGATCAAACCACGCGCTGGAACGAGGAAGACCAAACGAGTTTGACCATTACCAGTTGAAATCATATCCAACATTTCACCCTTACGTTCAGAAAGACTTTGGATAACAGATCCTTGGTATTCTTCTGGAGTGTCGATTTGGACACGTTCAAATGGCTCGCATTTGACACCGTCAATTTCTTTCACGATAACTTCTGGACGAGACACTTGCAGCTCATATCCCTCACGACGCATGGTTTCGATCAGGATTGACAAGTGCAATTCTCCACGACCTGAAACGGTCCACTTATCTGGTGAATCTGTTGGATCAACACGAAGGGATACGTCTGTCTGCAATTCTGCTTGCAAGCGTTCTTCCACCTTACGAGAAGTTACCCATTTTCCTTCACGACCAGCAAATGGTGAGTTATTGACTAAGAAAGTCATTTGAAGAGTTGGCTCATCGATGTGTAGGATTGGAAGAGCTTCAACAGCGTCTGTCGGAGTGATAGTTTCACCGACAAAGATGTCTTCCATACCTGACACGGCAATCAAGTCACCCGCTTTTGCTTCTTGGATTTCACGACGTTCCAAACCAAAGAAACCGAAAAGTTTTGTAACACGGAAGTTTTTCGTTGTGCCGTCTAGTTTAGAAAGAGTAACTTGGTCCCCAACTTTCACACTACCACGGAAGACACGTCCGATACCGATACGACCTACGAAGTCATTGTAGTCCAAAAGTGACACTTGGAACTGCAAAGGCTCATCTGAGTTGTCTACTGGAGCTGGGATATGGTCGATAATGGTATCAAAGATTGGTGCCATTGTTTTTTCTTGATCAGCAGGATCGTCAGAAAGTGAAGAAGTTCCGTTGATAGCTGAAGCATAAACAACTGGGAAATCAAGCTGGTCATCATCTGCACCAAGCTCGATGAAAAGTTCCAATACTTCGTCCACTACTTCTGCTGGACGAGCTGATGGTTTATCAATTTTGTTGACAACCACGATTGGGACAAGATCTTGTTCTAAGGCCTTTTTCAATACGAAACGAGTTTGTGGCATGGTTCCTTCGTAGGCATCTACCACCAAGACAACACCGTCAACCATTTTCATGATACGCTCAACTTCTCCACCGAAGTCCGCGTGTCCTGGTGTGTCCATGATGTTGATACGAGTTCCGTTGTAGGCAACGGCTGTATTTTTAGCAAGGATGGTAATTCCACGCTCTTTTTCGATATCGTTTGAGTCCATAGCACGCTCTGCCAATTCAGTACGTGCATCAAGCGTTTCTGATTGTTTCAATAATTCGTCAACGAGGGTTGTTTTACCGTGGTCAACGTGGGCGATAATCGCAATGTTACGGATATCTTCTCTTAATTTTGTCATGATTTCCTCTAAATCTTATTATTTATTTCCAACTAAAAATTATAACACAGTTTTTTCCAAAAAACACGGGCTAACCCAGTGTAAATGTTTTCATAGGTAAATCGTAAACTGTAGCTATTTTTGCAATTTTACTTCCGAAAGAGTATGATAAAAGGAGAAAAAGAATCGATCCAAACTGTTGAAAGGAAAACTCATGCGCCTTGATAAATTCTTAGCCCTAGCTAAGATTAGCCGGAAAGAGATGAAACAAAAACTGCGACTAAGGCAGATTTTAATTGACGGTCAAGCTGCTCGCTCCCTCAGTCAAAATGTCGATAGTGGCCTCCAGTCCATTAGCCTGGCTGGTAAACCTTTAAATCACCTAGCCCACCATTATTTTCTGATAAACAAGCCCGCTGGTGCTGTCACTGCCAATTCTGACGCAGACAAGCTGACTGTCCTAGATCTAATTGCCCCAGAAGATTTTAACGACCAGCTTTACGCCATCGGCCGTTTGGATCGCGACACACGTGGCCTGCTCCTGATTACAGATAATGGACCACTGGGATTTCAGCTTCTCCATCCACAATACCATATTGCAAAGACCTACTATGTCGAAGTCAACGGCCCTCTTGACAAAGAAGCCACAATCGCTTTTCAGCAAGGAATTATCTTTCTGGATGGCACTCGTTGCAAGCCCGCTCAACTTCAGATTCACTCGACTAGCTTCGAGCACTCCACCGCCTCAGTTACCATTTCTGAAGGGAAATTTCATCAGGTCAAGAAAATGTTTCTAGCAGTTGGTGTCAAAGTCACCTATCTCAAACGCACTCATTTCGGTGATTTTCAGCTGGATCCCAATCTGGCAGAAGGCAGTTATCGATCGCTGAATCCTTCCGAACTCGAGATTATCAGAGGCTATTTGGAACAAACTTGGTAAAACAAAAAGGCTTATTCAAGCCTTTTTATTATTTATTACATAAATCCATTCATAGTCAGAAGAAATCCTGCAATCCAGTTGATGACAGAAATGACAATACCGACGATATTAAGAATTCTTTCTGTTTTATAATCTAATTGAGTTTCTTTTTAATGAGAATTGCCCAAAATCAGACCGATAATATCTAAAACAAGGCCAATTAAATTATAAAAAGAATCAGCTTGTCTTAACCTTACCACTCCATGAATCAAGACCGTAAGACAGGATATAAATATCATTAAAGCCTTGTTTCTTCAAGTAAATTGCCGCATTGGTCACACGCTGCCCACGACTATTTTCATAGAGAAGAACTGGTTTGTCTTTGCGAAGTGCATTGATACTAGACTTGAGCTGTTGGGACGGAATATTGCGCGCCCCCAAGATATGCTTGCGATGGAAATCGGATGGATCACGCAAGTCAATCAATTGCCCTTGACGAATCAAAGCTTCAAACTCACTATTATCTACTACCCTAGCTGCACGACGAATACGGAAATAATTGAAGCCCATCCAAGCCAACATTCCCAGCAAGATTGCCCATAAAATCCAAATTCCCATTCTAGTTTCTCCCTTTATTTTCTAGATACTTCAACTCTACTTGATGCTCTCTGCGCAGAACCGCCTCAGCCTCCAGATAATCAAGCTTATCCATCAGGCCAGCATCGTAAATCCGCTCCAACTCAATTTTTATCATCTCAATATCATAAAGACGCTTACCCATATAGATAATGATCCCGAAATTTTTAAGAAATTGCTGCACATCATAGAGTGTTTTCATGAGCTATATTTTATCAGATTTTAGCAAAGTTTTCAAGATGGCAAAACAGAAAAGACAGCCACGAAGACTGCCTTTTCGGGAGACTATTATGAAAAAGAAAAGTTTAGGAGTTCTATCAAACAAAGTTAGGAGGTCTTCATTTGATAATCTTAGTATAAGGGAAGAAGCTTAAACAATCCTTAAGAAAAAACAGAGAGTGGGACAGAAATCGGTAATTCGTTAGAATTCAATTTCGTCGTCCTACCTCCGCACAGTTGAGTAGGGCTGTAAAAGCTGATAAAATCAGCCTAGTAGAGCCCACTCAACCACTGCGTCTTGCTCGACATTCCAAAGACAATTAAGAGGCTAGGAATTTTGTCCCAGCCTCTTTAAACATCATTTTACAAACCTGGTGCTTGACCAAGCTCAGCTGTCAACATCCAGATCGTCTTTTCAAGGTCTGCCTTAGCTCCAACGAAGATATCGTTGGTCACATCGTCGCCTTCTTCATCCGTCACATCCAGAGCTTCTTGGTAAAGATCTGTCAGATAACAGAAAATTTCAATCACGCGCTCCAAGCTTTCTTCAACATTCTTGCTGAATTCGCCAGCCTTTTCTTCAATTTTGCTGTGTTGAATAAACTCTGTCAGAGTTGAATAAGGCTTGCCACCTAGAGTAATCAAGCGTTCGCTGACTTCATCCAAGGTTTCATCAATTGTATCCATGTATTCGTCCATTTTTGGATGCCATACCATGAAGCCTGCACCACGCATATACCAGTGAACTTGGTGAAGAGCGATACGAGCTGTATAAAGATCTGAAACCACTTGGTTGAGAACCGCTTTTGTTTTTGGTAAAGAATTTTGGTTAGTGAAAGTTGCTACATCTGCTGCAGCGCCATGTTTTACTTGAGTCATAATGATACCTCTCTTTTTATTTGTAATCATTCTAATCTTTATTGATTATATTTTAATTATAATGCTTCTAATTAAGAAAGTCAAGTATTAAAACTCAAAATTTTACTTTATTAGAAAAGTTGTAAAATTTCAGATTTTTCTACTCAAAATCACGAATAAACAAGTATGATTCATCTATACTTTTTTCTAGTCGGAACGGTTCTGGCCTCATTTCTAGGCTTAGTTATTGACCGCTTCCCAGAACAGTCCATCATCTCACCAAGCAGCCACTGTGATAACTGTAAGCAGATACTCAGAGCACGGGATTTGATCCCTATCCTGTCTCAGTTGCTTAATGGCTTCCGCTGCCGTTTCTGCAAGATTCGTCTTCCTGTCTGGTATGCTGCTTTTGAGTTAGTGCTGGGCTTGCTTTTTCTAAGCTGGAGTTTAGGTTATCTTTCGCTAGCCCAGCTCTTACTGCTAACTATGGGCCTGACCTTAGCCATCTACGATCAGCGCGAGCAAGAATACCCTCTCCTAATCTGGCTGATTTTTCAGTTCTTGCTGATAGCTACAGCAGGTATCAATCCGCTCATGATTTTCTTTTTAGCCCTAGGACTTCTAGCCTTCTTTTATGATCTTCGCATCGGAGCTGGAGACTTTCTATTTCTCGCTTCCTGCTCAGCCATTTTCAGCCTGACAGAAATTCTCATTCTTATCCAAATCGCTAGCTTCTCTGGCCTCGCCTGTTTCTGCTTTAAAAAGAAAAAAGACAGGCTGGCTTTTGTACCCTGTCTTTTGTTTGGTGTCGTGATGATTATTTTCTATAAATCCCTACTCTTTTACTGAACTGGAACCCAAAGCTCAACTTCTGCATCCATAGGATTCCCGTTTAAAAGTATTTCTAAGATAATTCCATCTTGGTAAAGGGAACTGCTTTCTTCCTCAAAAAAGTTATCCTCCAATTGGTCAAACAGGAGTCTTGATTTTTCACCACTGGCTGAACTTACTAAATAATCTTTCTCTGGGACGAGAATGCTTTCGTAGCCTGCCACAACATTCTTTGCCGCAACTCCTGCGTAGTATTGAATACCATTTTTATGAGGAACAATCAAAGCATAGCCTTTTTTATCTAGAGAATGGGGCATCAATTTCCCCAGCATTCCTTCTTTAAACAACTGAGCATAGAACGCGGTCTTCTCTTTAGAATAGTGCTGTTCATGAACCGTAGTTCCTTCTATCAAAATACTCCTGCCAATCAGGGTAAACGATGGTTTGGTTTGATGTTTCATTATATGAACTCCTTTCTTTATGGTATAATCATAACAAAAGTAATATGACAACTATCTGTCATATTTTAGGAGAAAATTATGAAAATCGACCGTCAAATGGGGATTATTTCTCATTTAGTAAATAAACGAAAAACAACAGCTAAAGAATTATCAGAACTTTTTAAAGTCAGCACACGAACTATTATGAGAGATATTGATGATTTATCTCTTGCAGGCATTCCTCTCTATGTAATGAAAGGAAAGAATGGAGGCATTTTTCTTATGGAAGACTTCCAAACTGATAAACCTCCCCTGACTCAATCCGAAAGGCTTTCGATCGAATCTGGTTTAAAAAGCCGTTATCAAGTATTGGAAGATGCCTCTACTTTCAATGCTATATTGAAATTAAATGCTACCAATACATACTCTGATTTCGAAATTGATTTATCTCTATCTCAAGGGAACTTGGAAATACGAACTTTGATTTTTAAGTTATTGGAAGCTATCAGAGGTAGAGTAAAAATAAAATTTTCCTATATTAATTCACAAGGACTGATGAGTCAAAAAAATTGTGAGCCTTATCGTATTGTCTATAAGGACCGGAGTTGGTATATGGATGCCTACGATACTGATAAAGCGCGTTTTTCTGTTTTTAAAGTTGCTAGAATTAGTGAACTTACTCTCTCCGATACTTTTTCAAAAAGACATTTTACTCCACTTCCCTATGATGGTGGTGCTTGGATGAATGAAAACAAAGTACCTGTCATCCTGCACGTCCAGAAAATTGTTCTTGATCGATTTGTGGAACTCTTAGGCTATAATGCCATAAAACCTATTAATAGCGATATTTACGAGATTACTTATCCGTTAAACGACAATGATTGGGGATACAATACCTTGCTTGCTTTTGGAAAATACATCACTGTTATATCTCCTAAGCATTTCTTAAAACATTTCACTAGCTATATAGATACCATTCATAAGCAATATCCAAACTAATATTCAATCAACATCAAAAATCAAACATTTCTTAAAAATGAATTATACGAAAGTTACTTTTTTATGGTGATAAAATTCAAGAATATGGGTCAGGCTCTAATTCTTATCCAAATTGCTAGCTTCTCTGGCCTCGCCTGTTTCTGCTTCAAAAAGAAAAAAGACAGGCTAGCATTTGTACCCTGTCTTTTGTTTGGTGTGATGGTGATTATTTCTTATAAGCTGCTGCTTCTTGGATAAAGGCTGCTATACTAGCGTCCTTTTCATGAAGAGCTTTGACAATCTTAGATCCAACAATAACTCCGTCTGAGACTTGATTGAAACGGTCAACATCCTCTAAAGTCGAAACACCAAAGCCCGTCAGTACTGGAATCTCTGCAATATCATGGAGTTTGCTCAAATGCTGGTCCAAATCATTGCGATAACTACTGCTCTTACCCGTCACACCGTTGATGGCTACAGCGTAAATAAAACCTTCTGCATCCTTAATCAACTCCTGCTGACGTTCTAGACCAGTCGTCAGGCTCACTAAAGGAATAAGAGCAATATCTGAATCTTCCAGTAAAGGCAAGATAAAGTTCCTGTGCTCGTAGGGCAGATCCGGAATAATCAAACCTTTAACCGGTGTCCTAGCCAAATCCTTGACAAAATCTTTAAGGCCGTACTGGAAAATAGGATTGAAGTAGGTCATGATGATGAGGGGTAGCTGAGTGTCCAACTTCTGCAAGCTTGCAACTAAAGACTTGGCCGAAGTATGGTGACCCAGACTTCTCAGACCAGCTTCTTCAATAACTGGCCCATCTGCAACAGGGTCTGAAAATGGCAGACCGATTTCAATGGCTGACACACCCAAGTTTTCTAAAAATGCGATAGTTTCTGGTAATCCGGCTAAACCTTTCTCGTGATCACCAGCCATAATATAAGGAAGAAAAACTCCCTTACCTGCTTTTTTGATGGCTTCTAAATGCTGAGTGAGTGTTTTAGTCATGGGCACCTCCTTTTTGAGCCGCTTCTTTTTCCAAGCGTTCCTTTACCTGAACGACATCCTTGTCACCACGGCCGGATAGGCAGACAATCATTGATTTATCTGGTCCCAACTCCTTAGCCAGCTTAACTGCGTAAGCAATAGCGTGGCTAGACTCTAGAGCAGGGATAATCCCTTCGATACGAGACAGGAGCTGGAAGGCTTCCAAGGCTTCTTCATCCGTGACTGGAACATAAGTGGCGCGCTGGATAGCATTAAAATGAGAATGTTCAGGACCGATGCCCGGATAGTCCAACCCGGCAGAGATAGAGAAAGCTTCCAGAATCTGCCCTTGCTCATCCTGCAAGACATCCATCAAGGCACCGTGTAAAACCCCCGGGCGGCCCTTGGTTAAGGTCGCAGCATGTTCATCTGTATCCACGCCCCGCCCAGCTGCTTCTGTTCCATACATAGCAACTGAGCTATCGTCTACAAAGGGATAAAAGAGTCCAATAGCATTGGAGCCACCGCCAACACAGGCCACTAAAGCATCTGGCAAGGCACCTGCATTTTGCTCAGCAAACTGGCGCTTGGCCTCACGCCCAATCACACTCTGATAGTCGCGGACAATCTCTGGGAAGGGATGGGGTCCCAAGGCTGAGCCCATAATATAGTGAGTATCATCGACCTGAGCCACCCAAGCTCGCAAGGCAGCATTGACTGCATCCTTGAGGACTCGAGAGCCATCGGTCACAGACTCTACCTTGGCTCCTAAAAGTTCCATCCGAAAGACATTGAGGGCTTGGCGCTTGACATCTTCTTCGCCCATGTAGATAGTACAGTCCATGTTGAAAAGGGCTGCAGCAGTGGCTGTAGCTACTCCATGCTGACCCGCACCAGTCTCGGCAATAATTTTCTTCTTGCCCATTCTCTTAGCTAGCAGGACCTGGCCTAGGGCATTATTGATTTTATGAGCCCCAGTATGGTTGAGGTCTTCTCGCTTCAGATAAATCTTAGCACCGCCAGCATAAGCTGTCAGATTTTTAGCAAAATAGAGAGGATTTTCTCGCCCTACATACTGCTTCAGCAACTCATCCAGCTCAGCCTGAAAGGCTGGGTCTTTTTTACTCTCACGGTAGGCTTTATCCAGCTCCAAAACTGCTGTCATCAGCGTTTCTGGAACAAAGCGTCCGCCAAACTCACCGTAAAATCCTTCTTGATTGGGTTGATTATATGCCATATTTCACTCTTTCTATAAATTCTTTTATCTTTTCTAAGTCCTTCTGGCCGTCAGTCTCGACCCCGCTGGAGACATCAACTGCGTAAGGGGCAAAATGCTGAATAGCTTCTCGGACATTTTCTACATTCAAACCACCGGCGATAAAGAAGGGCTGATGGATTTGATCTTTATCAAAAGCTTGCCAGTCAAAGGTCTGACCACTACCAGCAAGAGGTGCATCAAATAGCAGATAGTCCGCTTGTTGGCAGACATCTTTTAACGCTCCCTTGACCTGATACGCTCGAATAACTGGCCGGCCAACCTGAGTCAGAAGCTCTTCATCAAAATCGCCATGAATCTGCACCAAATCCAGATTTGCCACTGAAATAGCTTCCTGCAGCTCTGCCAAGCTCGGAGAGACGAAAACTCCTACCTTTCGGACAGCAAGCGGCACCAAGGCAGCTAGCTTCTGAGCTTGCTCCAAGCTAACCCTTCGACGGCTCTCAGCAAAGACAAAGCCAATGTAATCTGCACCAGCCTGGCATGCTGTTTCCACAGCGCTGGCCGTTGATAAGCCGCAAATCTTAACCTTTGTCAATTTTCAGCTCCTTAATTTTTTCTACCACATCCTCAGCCTGCATCAGGGCTGTTCCAACTAAAATCGCATGGAAATAAGGAGCTACCAGCTCAGCATCTTCCTTGCTGAAAATAGCGGACTCAGATACGTAAACCCTGTCATCTTTGAAATGGGCAGACAGCTGGAGACTTGTATTGATATCTGTCTCAAAAGTAACTAGATTGCGGTTATTAACACCTATTATCTGAGCTCCTATTCTATGGGCAATTTCCAGCTCCGCCAGATTATGGGTTTCGACCAGAACTTCCAAGCCTAAACCTGTCGCAAAATCATAGAGTTCTTGTAGCCGCTTTTCAGACAAGGCAGCCACAATCAAGAGAATAACTGTCGCTCCAGCATTGCGGGCGCGAACAATCTGCTTTTCATCAATGATAAAGTCCTTATTGAGGGTTGGAATGGTCACTTGACTGGAAATCTCTCTCAGGTAATCCAGATGTCCTTTGAAGAAAATCTCATCTGTCAGGACCGAAATCATGGCTGCACCGCATCGTTCATAGGTGCGAGCCTGCTCTACAATATCCACACCGAGATTAATATCTCCCAGACTGGGACTGGCTTTTTTGGCCTCAGCAATCAGCTGCAGCTCTTGAGGATGACTTTTGAGATACTCATAGAGGGAATAGGTCGAGCGCAGGGGCTGCAACTCTTCATAAGACATGACCGCCACTTCCTGCCCTTTTTGCTTTAGAATGGTCGGGAGAAATTCTTTGCTCATTTCTGATACTCCTGTAGTTGTTTGAGTTTTTCATAAGCTGCGCCGCTGGCAATCACTTGGCGAGCCAAAGCTATTCCTTCTTCTATGCTGTCTGATTTCCCATTAGCGTAGAAGCCTAGACCTGCGTTCAGAACTGTCATTTCCAGATAAGGGCTGGCTTGATTTTGCAGGACAGATACCAGAATATCTGCATTTTCTTTGGCATTACCTCCACGAATTGCTTCAAGAGGAATTTCTTCCATGCCAATATCTGACGGTAGAAAGCTATGCAGACTGATCTCCCCATCTGCCAGCAAAGCGTACTGGGTGCGACCATGAAGACCAGCCTCATCCAGACCATCTGGCCCCGACACGACCACTGCACGTTTACGCCCCATATTTTTCAAAACCTCTGCCGTACTCTCCAGCATATCTGGCCGACTGGTGCCCAAAAGCTGGGTTTCTAAAACCATAGGATGGATGAGCGGCCCTGTCAGGTTCATGATAGTGGGAACACCTAGGCTGAGACGAGCTGGCATGATATATTTCATAGCTGGATGAAGGTTTTTAGCAAAAAGAAAGACTATTCCCGTCTGATCAAAGACCTTACCCAAGCTGGCTGTATCCATGTTTAGGTTAATCCCCAAAGCTTCTAAAACATCAGCCGATCCTGACTTAGAAGTAATAGATCGATTACCGTGCTTAGCCATCTTGATCCCACCACCTGCTAATACGAAAGCCGCTGTGGTCGAAACATTGAAACTAAATGATCTGTCACCACCAGTTCCACAATTGTCCATGGCTGTGCGGATTGTAGTAGGGATCTGCGGAGTATGCCCTCGCATGGCCTGAGCCAAGGCTGTCCGTTCCTCTACCGTTTCCCCTTTCATCTTGAGAGCCAGCAAAAAGGTTGCAATTTGTGTTTCCGTTACTCTTCTAGTAACGATGCGCTCTAGCACATCTGATACTTCCGAGCTGCTTAAATCCTTAAAATCTGCTAGTTTTGCAATAATTTCTTTCATAATTCTTCCCCTATTTGACTAAGTCGATGAAATTTTTGATAGACGATAAGCCATCCGGCGTGCCAATACTTTCTGGATGATACTGAAAACCATAAATGGGCAGGTTCTTGTGCTGGATAGCCATGATCGAGTTGTCATCAACTGCCCGAGCTGTCACTTCAAAGTCCTCAGGCATCTCCTCAATCAAAATTGAATGATAACGCATGACTGGCCGTCCATCTTCTATCCCTTGATAGATAGGAGATTTTCCCTCAAAGCACAGAATACTTTGCTTGCCGTGCATGACTTTGGGAGCCAAGCCTAGCTTTCCGCCAAATACTTCTGCAATGGCTTGGTGCCCCAAGCAAATCCCCAAAATCGGCTTTTTACCAGTAAAATCGCGGATAAGCTCTTCCATCCGTCCTGCATCTGCTGGCCAGCCTGGGCCCGGAGACAGCACCAAGGCATCCGCTTCTTCTGCCGCTTGACAAAGGCCTGCATCATCATTTCGCAAGACTTTAACTTCTGCAAAATTGCCGATATACTGGGCTAGATTGTAAGTAAAAGAATCATAATTATCAATCAATAAAATCATTGCATCTCTCCTATCTTGGTCATTGATTTGGCTTTGTTGATGGTTTCTTGGTATTCATTAGTGGGAATCGAGTCATAAACAATACCAGCTCCAGCTTGAACGTAAGCTCTGCCATTTTTCAAAATCATGGTCCGGATAGCAATAGCAAAATCCATATCCCCTGTCGCAGACAGATAGCCAATAGCACCCGCATAAACACCACGTTTTTCCTGCTCTAGCTCATAAATGCGCTTCATAGCTCGAATCTTAGGCGCGCCCGAGACGGTACCAGCTGGCAAGGTGGACTTGAGCGCATCCATTGCCGTCAGTTGAGGCAAAAGCTGACCACGGACCACACTGGTCAGATGCATGACATAGCGGAAATACTCTACTTCCATGTACTTAGTGACTTCCACGCTGTTATTCTGGGCAATTTTACCGATATCATTACGCCCCAAATCAACTAACATACGGTGTTCAGCCACTTCCTTCTCGTCAGCCAGCAACTCCTCTGCCAAGGCTTTATCCTCTCTCTCATCCTTCCCGCGCGGCCTGGTCCCAGCAATAGGATTGGTCGTAACCTGACCTTGCTTGACAGACACCAGACTTTCTGGACTGGCCCCGATAATCTGATAATCCCCGAAGTCATAAAAGTAGAGATAGTTGGAAGGGTTGGTCACGCGCAGATTGCGATAGTAATCCAGCGGTCTACCAGAATACTCCGCTGAAAAACGCTGACTAAGTACACATTGGAACATGTCTCCCTGCCGAATCAAGC
The DNA here is from genome assembly GCA_963523365.1 of uncultured Streptococcus sp. GTDB lineage: Bacteria > Bacillota > Bacilli > Lactobacillales > Streptococcaceae > Streptococcus. The sequence continues at coordinate 2,204 of CAURCE010000003.1, read as the reverse complement.
TGCGCGCTTCTTCCACCATTTTTTCAAAAGCTGCCTGCTCGATGTGGCTCTGGAAATTCAAACTGGACAGTTCCAGCGGTGAAAATTCATCTACCGCAGGCTGCGCCAGCTCAGCCATGATACGCTCCAGACTAGCAGCCAAATCAGCTTCGCTTCTATTACTGTAGAGCGCCTCCTCAAGGATATAGACCTTGTCTTTTTTATGGTCAAAAACCATGTAACTCTCATAGACGAAAAAGTGCATATCCGGCGTCCCAATCACATCAGCTGGAATCTGGCCAATCTCCTCATAGAGGGAAATCATATCGTAGCCGACAAAGCCAATGGCTCCACCACCAAAAGGCAAGTCTGAATGATGATCTTTTTTTACTGCTAACTCATGCAGATAGTCCAATGGATCTGCCTCAATTACTTGCCCATTCTTTGTTAACTGGCCATTTTCATAGCGAACTTCAAAGACTGGGTTATAAGCTAGGATAGAAAAGCGAGCTGTCTCGCTATCTCTTGGAATACTTTCCAAAATCACCTTGTGGTCGCCCTGAATCCGCATATAAGCCAGAATCGGCGATAAAATATCAGCTGGTAAAATCTTTTGCATAATGTTTCTTTCTATTTAAATCAGAAGCGTTTAAGGAGGAGCAAGCTGCAAGCCATAACTGCATTTCACAAGAACAGATAGCACCTGTCCACCGTCAAAACCTGCTCCAAAACTACAGAAAAACGCCCGCACAGTTCATCCTGTGAGGGCGTATCATCGCGGTGCCACCTCAGTTATGGAGTTTTCATGCTCCACATCTCATTTACCTATTTGCAGTCATTTAGATCCCTTTCAGCACGAGGCAGCATACTGGTTTACAGCAAAGTATGCTAACAAGGTAATAAAAGTTCAACTAAAGGACTAAATGTTGACTCCAACAGCCCATTTCATAACTTCTCCTGCCTGTTTACAGCAACCACAGACTCTCTGAAAGGAGAGATATTACTACTCTTCTGCTGGGTATTTTATTTTCGTTTTTCTAGATAGTCAGCAATGGCTGCCACATCCTTGTCTCCACGACCAGATACATTGATAATGATGATTTGGTCAGATAACAGTTGCGGAGCTCGCTTGATAGCTTCAGCAATGGCATGAGAACTTTCAATCGCTGGCAAAATTCCTTCCTTTTGTGTCAAGAGAAGCAAGGCATCCACAGCTTCATCATCTGTCGCTGCCACGTATTCTACTCGTCCAGAATCTTTAAAGAAAGCATGTTCAGGACCAACTCCAGGATAGTCCAAGCCTGCTGAAATGGAGTAAACCGGCGCTACCTGACCATTTTCAGCAAAGACAGCGTAAGTCTTCATACCGTCCACTACTCCGACACTTCCCTTGGTCATGGTCGCCGCATGCTGGTCTGTATCAAGACCCCGTCCAGCCGCTTCAACACCAACCAGCTTGACTTCTTCATCCGCCACATACTGAGAGAAAGCGCCGATAGCATTGGAACCACCGCCTACACAGGCAATAACATAGTCCGGCAAGCGGCCTTCCTTGTCCAAAATCTGACGGCGAGATTCTTCACTGATCACCTTTTGGAACTCATGGACAATAGTCGGATAGGGGTGAGGTCCGACAGCCGAACCCAAAACATAGAAGGCTTCCAAATCACTCATCCAAGCTCCAAAGGCTGCATCAACCGCATCCTTGAGGGTTTTGGTTCCTGTTTTCACCGCGTGAACAGTCGCTCCCATCATTTCCATGCGGAAGACATTGAGGCGCTGGCGTTCTACATCTTCTGCCCCCATGTAAACATCGCACTTCATACCAAACTTAGCTGCAGCTGCCGCAGTTGCCACACCATGCTGGCCAGCTCCAGTTTCAGCAATGACTCGGGTCTTGCCCATGCGCTTAGCTAGAAGAATCTGTCCCAAAACATTATTAAGCTTATGGGAGCCCAGGTGATTGAGATCTTCCCGCTTCAGATAAATCTTAGCTCCACCCAGATGCTGGGTCAGACTTTCTGCAAAGTAAAGCGGGGTTTCTCGGCCTGAATAATCCGCCAAATAATGTCGGTATTCATTTAAAAATTCTGGATCATCCTTATACCTCTCAAAAGTCGCTTCTAATTCATCCAGCAAGGCTTGGATAGGCTCCGGTACAAAAGAGCCACCGAATTGTCCAAAATATCCTTTAGTTTCTGTCATCTTGATTGCCTCATTTCTTT
>CAURCE010000002.1:0-52945 GCA_963523365.1 uncultured Streptococcus sp. | reverse complement strand
CAATAATAACCAAAAACGGGTCAAGCGGGCTGTTGAAAAGTTTGAAATTGACTATATCTACTGGGCCATGAAACCCTTCACTTGGGGCATTGACCGGGCGCTCAAGCTTTTTCATTTTGAAAAAAATGAAGTGGTCATGGTGGGGGACCAGCTCATGACGGATATTCGGGCTGCTCATCGGGCCGGGATTCGTTCGATTTTGGTCAAACCGCTGGTCGAGCATGACTCTATCAAGACCCAGATCAATCGGGCGCGTGAACGCCGTGTGCTCAAGAAAATCACTGAAAAATACGGCCCAATTCAATACAAAAAAGGAATTTAAGCATGGAAGAACTTCTCTGTATCGGCTGCGGAGCCACTATTCAGACAGAAGATAAGGGCAAGCTAGGCTACACGCCTCAGTCAGCTCTAGAAAAAGGCTTGGAGACAGGCGAACTCTATTGCCAGCGTTGTTTCCGCCTGCGCCATTATAATGAAATCAGCGATGTCCAGCTGACGGATGATGACTTTCTGCGGCTTCTCCATGAGGTTGGAGATAGCGACGCTTTGGTCGTCAATGTTGTCGATATTTTTGACTTTAATGGCTCGGTTATTCCTGGCCTGCCTCGCTTTGTCGCTGGAAACGATGTTCTCTTGGTTGGGAATAAAAAGGACATTCTGCCTAAGTCGGTCAAGGATAGCAAGGTGACCCAATGGCTGACGGAGCGGGCTCACGAAGAAGGCCTGCGTCCAGTCGATGTGGTATTGACTTCTGCTCAGAACAAGCAGGCGATCAAGGATTTGATTGACAAGATTGAGTATTGCCGCAAGGGACGTGACGTTTATGTGGTTGGCGTGACTAATGTAGGCAAGTCCACTTTGATTAACGCCATTATTCAGGAAATCACGGGCGATAAGGATATTATTACGACTTCGCGCTTCCCAGGCACAACTCTGGATAAAATCGAGATTCCTTTGGCGGATGGCAGTCATATCTATGATACGCCGGGCATTATCCATCGTCACCAGATGGCTCACTATCTTTCTGCTAAGAATCTCAAATACATCAGTCCCAAAAAGGAAATCAAACCCAAAACCTACCAGCTCAATCCTGAGCAAACCCTCTTTTTGGGTGGTTTAGGTCGCTTTGATTTTGTGGTGGGAGACAAGCAAGGCTTCACAGCTTTCTTTGACAATGAGCTCAAGCTCCACCGAACCAAGTTGGAAGGTGCTAGCGACTTTTATGATAAGCATGTCGGCAGTCTCTTAGTGCCGCCAGTTGGCAAGGAAAAGGAAGAATTTCCAGCCTTGGTCAAACATGAATTTACCATCAAGGACAAGACAGACATCGTCTTCTCTGGTCTGGGCTGGATTCGCGTCAGTGGTCCTGCCCGCGTAGCTGGCTGGGCGCCAGAGGGTGTGGCGGTTGTCACTCGGAAAGCTATTATATAATACTCAGGAGAATAAATCTCCTTAAAACAAGGAAGGAAAAGGCTATGAGCAGTAGGGAGTAAAGCGAATCCTAGCTGTATCAAGCCTTATAGAAGAACATGACACTAACATCAAAACAACGCGCCTTTCTCAACAGTCAGGCACATAGTCTCAAGCCTATCATTCAGATTGGGAAAAATGGACTTAATGACCAAATCAAAACCAGCGTCCGTCAGGCACTGGATGCCAGAGAGCTGATTAAGGTTACGCTCTTGCAGAATACAGATGAGAATATCCATGAAGTTGCTGAGATTCTGGAAGAGGAAATCGGAGTTGATACGGTGCAGAAGATTGGCCGGATCTTGATTCTCTACAAGCAGTCCAGCAAAAAGGAAAATCGCAAACTCTCTGTCAAAGTCAAGCAAATTTAAGGAAAAATTTCTGTGGAGATGTCAGCCTATGGCTATTGAATTACTAACCCCCTTTACCAAGGTGGATTTAGAACCAGAAGTTAAAGATAAAAAACGCAAGCAGATTGGGATATTAGGCGGGAATTTCAACCCTGTTCACAATGCTCATTTGGTCGTGGCGGATCAGGTCCGGCAACAGTTAGGTTTGGATCAGGTTCTGCTCATGCCAGAGTATGAGCCGCCCCATGTGGATAAGAAAGAGACCATCGATGAGCAGCATCGGCTGAAAATGCTGGAATTGGCTATCGAGGGCATTGAAGGCCTAGGGATTGAAACCATTGAGCTGGAGCGCAAGGGAATTTCCTATACCTACGACACCATGAAGCTCCTGACAGAGCAACATCCAGATACGGACTATTACTTTATCATCGGTGCGGATATGGTGGACTACCTGCCCAAGTGGTACCGGATTGATGGGCTAGTTGAGCTGGTTCAGTTTGTCGGTGTTCAGCGGCCGCGCTACAAGGCGGGGACTTCTTACCCTGTCATCTGGGTGGATGTGCCCCTTATGGATATTTCTTCCAGTATGGTGCGGGATTTTCTGGCTCAGGGACGGACTCCTAATTTCCTGCTGCCTCAGCCAGTCTTAGACTATATTGAGAAAGAGGAGCTTTACCTATGACCTATGAAAGCTATATCCGCATGAGCCGTGAGGCCTTGCTGGCTAAGATGGAAACAGTCATGCCTGAGAAACGCCTACGGCATTGTCTAGGTGTGGAAAAGGCTGCCCGAGAATTAGCGGAGCGCTTCGGTCTTGACGTCGAAAAAGCGGGTCTGGCAGGGCTTCTACACGACTATGCCAAAAAGGTATCGGATGAGGAATTTCTGGCCTTGATTGACAAATACCAGCTGGATCCTTACCTCAAAAACTGGGGCAACAATGTCTGGCATGGCATGGTGGGCATTTACAAGATTCAGGAAGATTTAGGCATCGAAGATGCGGAGATTCTCCGAGCCATCGAGATTCATACAGTGGGGAGTAGCACCATGTCTGAGCTGGACAAGGTGGTCTATGTCGCTGACTATATCGAGCACAACCGAGACTTTCCGGGAGTGGACAAGGCAAGAGAGCTGGCCCAGCAGTCGCTCAATCAGGCTGTGGCCTATGAAACAGCAAGGACAATAGAGCATTTGGCTCACAAAGGAACGCCCATCTATCCGCAGACCCTGGAGACCTATAATGCTTTTGTAGGATATTTGAAGGAAATAGAAGAAAATTAAAGAGGAACTATGAAAGAACAAGAATTATTGGAACTGGTCGTGAAAGCGGCCGATGAAAAGCGTGCAGAAGATATTGTTGCTTTGGACTTGCAAGGCCTGACCACTGTGACAGATTACTTTGTCATCGTCAGCTCGATGAACAGCCGTCAGCTGGATGCAGTAGCTGAAAATATCCGTGAGAAAGCTGCAGCGGCTGGAGTTTCTGCTGGCCATGTTGAGGGCGACGCAGCTGGCGGCTGGGTGCTCTTAGACTTGGGTGGCATCGTTGTCCATGTCTTTTCTGAGGAAATGCGGGCGCATTACAATCTGGAAAAGCTCTGGCATGAAGCAACTGGTGTGGATGTTGCTGCCTTATTGGAAGAAAAGAACAAGTGATTTTTTGCCCTTGAGCAGAAAGCAGAATTTGGCTCAGTCAGCCTGCTGGCTGGGCTATTTTTGAAAGGAAAAGTATGGCAACTTATGAAACCTTCGCGTCGGTTTACGATGCGATTATGGATGATTCTTTGTATGAGAAATGGACAGATTTCAGCCTGCGTCATTTTCCCCAGGATAAGAAAAAGCTATTGGAGTTGGCCTGTGGTACGGGCATCCAGTCCATTTATTTTAAGCAGGCTGGTTTTGATGTGACGGGGCTGGATCTGAGTCAGGAAATGCTGGATTTGGCAGAGAAGCGTAGCAGAGGGGCTGGTTTGGACATTCCCTTTATACAAGGAAATATGCTGGATTTGAGCGGTGTTGGTCAGTTTGATTTGGTGACTTGTTATTCGGACTCGATTTGCTATATGGAGGATGAAGTGGATGTCGGTCAGGTCTTCGCAGAAGTTTACCAGCATCTAAATGAGGGCGGCCGCTTTATCTTTGACGTGCACTCAATTTACCAGATTGATGAGGTCTTTCCAGGCTATTCTTATCATGAAAATGCTGAAACCTTTGCCATGGTTTGGGATTCTTATGCAGACGAACCGCCTCATTCTATCGTGCATGAGTTGACCTTCTTTGTCCAAGATGAGGATGGGCGCTTCACGCGCCACGATGAGGTGCATGAGGAGCGGACCTATGAGATTCTGACCTACGATATCTTGTTAGAGCAGGCTGGCTTTAAGAACGTCAAGGTTTATGCGGACTTTGAGGACAAGGAGCCGACCGACAAGAGCGCTCGCTGGTTCTTTGTGGCGGAGAAATGAAACTTAGCAATATGTTTTGAGGAGTTGAATTTGGAAAATAAACAGACTTTAATTTTTATAAAACAGAAAAATCGGACAGATGATGTTTTATCAATTAAGCCGGGAATAGATGGCAAAATTAAGGTGAGGTATACAAATAATAAAGAATATTCCTATAACAAAGAAGATGTTGAAGAATATCAATTTTTGGAAAAATTACCTGTAGAAAATTATAAATTTAGTCGCTCAGGATATGGCGCCTATAATAATGTTATCTCTGTTGAAAAATACTCATATTTAGAAAAAAATAAAATAAAAGTTTGTTTTGAACATGGCAAGAACGTTATTTTAAATCAAGAGAATTTTAAAATTGAACAATCCGCCTTATTTGAAAAAAAGGCTAATGACGTCTTTGAGTATCTTAAAAAACTTGCCAATTTAAATAATATAAAATCTGATGATGGTAGTTCTCTCTTAGGTAAGAATTATGAAAGAGTTACTTTTGTTTCACAACAATCTGTCTTACATCGTTTCCTATCAGCATCAAGTACAAAAGCTGAATCGGAATCTAAATCTGATAATCAAAGTCTAATATTTCCTTTCGGTTGTAATAATAGTCAACTCATTGCGACGGAAAGAGCTTTGAAAAATCAAATTAGCTTCATTGAGGGACCTCCCGGAACAGGAAAAACTCAAACAATTTTAAATATTTTGTCGAATATTATTTACAGAAATCAGACAGCTTTAGTGGTGTCAAATAATAATTCTGCAATTGCTAATATTAAAGAGAAATTATCTCAACCAGAGATAGCTTTAGATTTTTTGACAGCTACGCTGGGCAGTAAAAAAAATAAAGAAAAATTTTTAAAAAATCAATCTTCTCATTATCCTAATTATTTACCAGATATTCTTGAAAATAAAGAAAGAAATCTAAAGTTTGAACTGGTTAAAAAAGCTTTTTCGCTAAAAGAAGAAATAGCAAATATAAAATCACAGATCTCTTTTATTGAGATAGAATATCAACATTTTCAAGATTACATGTCTGATAAGGATCTCTTTGAAGTAGATTTATCAAAGTTATCTCCAAAAGTTCTTTTGGATTTATTGTTAGAGTGTGAAAAAATTTTTGAACAAAATAGAAAAATCGGTTTTATATTTAAAATAAAAAGTATTTTTAAATATAAAATAAGAAATTTTAGTTTTTATAAGCAAAATCCAGATTTTTTAGCTGCAACGATTCAGAAGAAATTCTATGAGACTGAGTTGGAAAAACTTAATAAAAAGTTATCAAAACTCGAAAATGATTATAAAACGAATTTGAGCGATGAATATATAGCCAATATGATAGAATATTCAAAATCTATTTTGAAAAGTGCTTTGTTAGAAAAATATATTCCTGGGGCGCCTCGGAAAGTAAATAATACAGATAACTCTGCAAAGAATAGGCTAAATTTTTCTAAAAAAATTTTAAAAGATTATCCTATAATCTTAAGTACAACATTTTCTGCCAGAAACTGTGTAGCTAATTCTATGTTGTACGACTATTTAATTATTGATGAAGCCTCACAAGTCGATATTGCTACAGGAGCATTAGCTTTATCATGTGCTAAAAATGTAGTAATTGTTGGAGATCTTAAGCAATTACCAAATATTGTTACAAGGGAATCAAAAGAAAAGTCAGAATGTTTACGAAAGGATTTGAAGATAAAACCTATATATAGCTTTAAAAAGAGCCTTTTGGAAGTAATGGTAGAATTATTTCCTGAAGAGCCTGCTACCTTATTGAAAGAGCATTATCGCTGTCATCCTAAAATTATTCAGTTTTGTAATCAAAAATTCTATAATGGGAAATTATGTATTATGACTAAAGATCATGGCGAGAAAGATGTACTTATTGCTTATAAGTCTGTAGCGGGGAATCATGCACGCCAGCACTCAAATCAGAGAGAAATTGATATCATAAAAAAAGAGGTGATTGATTATTATCTATTAGATAATAATACTACAGGAATTATTGCTCCATATCGTAATCAGATTGAGTTGTCTCAAAATCAACTGGAGGAATATATTAGTGAAACTGTACATAAATTTCAAGGTAGAGAATGTGAAACAATAATCCTTTCTACAGTAGATAATCAAATAACACATTTTACTGATGATCCCCACCTATTGAATGTGGCTGTTTCAAGAGCTAAAAATCGACTTATTTTAGTTACTTCTGGTAATAAACAAAAATCAAATATGAATATAACAGATTTAATAGACTATATTGCATATCAAAATTGTGATATCAAAGACAGTATGGTTAGATCAGTATTTGATTATCTGTATAAACAATATGAAGAACGTAGACTAAATTATTTTAAAAATCGGAGCAAACATTCAAAATATGATTCAGAAAATTTGATGTTTGAATTACTAAAAGAAATTCTTACTTCATATTTAGAGCTTGACTTTATCACACAGTACCGATTAAAACATTTGATAAAAGATTTTTCATTGCTGTCATCTGATGAAGCAACATTTGTTAATCAGAGTCGAACCAGTGTAGATTTCCTGATATTTAATAAGGTTACAAAAGTTCCAGTTCTAGCGATTGAAGTTGATGGAGTTAAGTATCATAATAATCCTGACCAAATGAAGCGAGATTCGATGAAAAATAATATTTTCAAAAATTATCAACTTCCTTTACTAAGGTTAGCAACAAATGGTAGCGGCGAGGAAGAAAAAATAAGGATTGCTTTGGATGATTATAAATCAACTGACGAAATCATTCAGTCAAAAGATATGACTAACAATATTTAAATAGTAATAATTCTATATTCGAGGAGGAATTAATGCCTATCACCGGTATTATCGCAGAGTTTAATCCTTTTCATAATGGGCACAAATATCTGCTGGAGCAGGCTTCTGGTCTGAAAATTATCGCTATGAGCGGCAATTTTGTTCAGCGAGGGGAGCCGGCTATCGTGGATAAGTGGACTCGGGCACAGATGGCTTTGGAAGCTGGAGCGGATCTGGTCCTTGAGTTGCCTTTCTTGGTCAGCGTTCAGGCGGCGGACTTTTTCGCTAAGGAGGCGGTGGATATCTTAGAGAGACTGGGTATTGATCATCTAATATTTGGAACTGAGGAAGTACTGGATTACGAGAGTATTTCGAGGATCTATGGTGAAAAGGCAGAGCAGATGGAGGCTTATCTGGCTGGCTTGCCTGATTCCCTATCCTATCCCCAGAAGACTCAGGCCATGTGGCAGGAGTTTGCAGGGCTCAATTTCTCAGGCTCTACTCCCAATCATATCTTAGGCTTGGCCTATGCCAAGGCTGTGGCGGGAAAGGCGATAAAACTGTGTCCAATTCAACGTCAGGGGGCTGGTTATCATTCCTTGTCAGCTGATCAAGAATTTGCCTCAGCAACGGCCCTTCGCCAGAATCTGGATCAGCCGGACTTTCTGAAAAAATTCACTCCATCTCATGAGCTGATTAAGATGGCATCCAAAGTGACTTGGTTGGATCTCTTTCCTTATCTCCGTTACCAGATAGTGACCTGTCCGGATTTGACAGATTTTTATCAGGTAAATCAGGAGTTGGCCGTTAGGATTAGAGAGGCCTTGAAAAGCAGTGAGACCATAGAAGAGCTAGTTGAGCAGGTGGCAACTAAGCGCTATACCAAGGCTCGGGTTCGGCGTCTGCTGACCTATATCCTGGTCGGAGCTAGACAAGAAGAGCTTCCGTCTGGCATCCATATTTTAGGGTTTTCCGAGCAGGGACGCCAGCATTTGTCCAAGCTTAAGGGAAAAGTTGAATTGATCAGCCGTATTGGCAAGGAGCCATGGGATAGTCTAACCCAACAGGCTGACAAGGTCTATCAGCTGGGCAATCCTGCACTGACAGAGCAGAATTTTGGCCGCTTTCCACTACAAAATACCCTCTGATAGTATAGATAGATTTGAAAAATTTACTTGTAAATAGAAAAAAGAGGCTAGCAGCCTCTTTTTCTTATTCACTAAATCGTAGAAAATATCCATCTGGATCTAAAACCGCAAATTCATGTGGATAAATAAAGCTATCTCCTACGCGAAATTTTCTTTTCGTCAGGGGACGATGGATGGGATAGTCAGCTTCCAGCAGTTTTTGGTAGAGATGGGGGACATTCTCGATGCCAAAGGAAATATTGACACCGCGTCCGAAAGGATAAGTCAGCTGGGCTAATTCTTCTGCGCTGCCTTCTTCTAGCATAAGCTGGCAGTCTTCAAGCGAGAGGAAGAGAAATTTCTCCTCTGGACGCTCGTATTCGACAGAGAATCCCAGCAAGTCGCAGTAGAAGTGGCGCGACTTTTCGATGTTGGATACCACAAATTCGGGAATGACAGCCTGATAGTCCATCGGATTCCTCCTTAAAGTTCAATTTCCATGACAATGGGTGTATGGTCTTGTCGTGCACCAGAGTCGATCATAGCAGACTTGGTTACTTTGTCAGCCACGCGATTGCTGGTCAGCCAGTAGTCGATTCTCCAGCCTGTGTTGTTGATTTTAGAAGTCTTGCTGCGCTGTGCCCACCAAGTGTATTGGTTAGGGATATCGCCGTGTAAGTGGCGGAAGGTATCGGTAAAGCCTTTGGCCAGCAGGTTGGTGAAGCCAGCACGTTCTTCATCGGTAAAGCCTGGTGAACGGCGGTTGCTGGCAGGATTTGCAAGGTCGATTTCCTTGTGGGCTACATTGTAGTCGCCCGTTGCGAGGACTGGTTTTTGTTCATCCAGTGATGCCAAGTATTCGGCGTATTTGACATCCCAGACTTGACGCTCATCCAAGCGTTTAAGACCGTCGCCAGCATTGGGTGTGTAGACCTGAGTGACGAAGAAGTCATCAAACTCCAGTGTAATGATGCGGCCTTCGACATCCATGGTTGACGGAGCGCCGATTTCTGGGAAGGTCACGATGGGTGTCAGCTCTTTTTTGTAAAGGAACATGGTCCCTGCATAGCCCTTGCGAGCTGGCTCTTGAGACGAACGCCAAGTATTTTCATAGCCTGGGAAGAGCTCTTCTAAAATTTCAAGGTGTTTTTTAGTCGGTCCTTTAGCAGAAAGCTTTGTTTCCTGAATAGCGATGATATCCGCATTTTCTGCTTGCAAGGTCCGAAGGACAGCCTGAGAGAGCTGAGCGCGGGCAGAATCACTGGTCAAGGCAGCGTTGAGAGAGTCAATGTTCCAAGAGATGAGTTTCATAAAATGTCCTTTTCTAGTAGAAATTTCCTGAGTTTATTATACCAAAAGATAGAGTTGATTTATAGCAAAGTGATTGTGAGAGGCTTGAAAAGCATGAAAGCTTTTCGACAATAGTTGGTGTATAAAATTTTAAATACTCGATTATCACAGATGGTGTTGCCCAAATTGATGTCTTGGAAGTTATTGACAAGACTGACGAATGTTTTCTTATTATAGTGGTCTTTTGTTTGGCATGCCGGCCTTGCGGGGGTATTTGTTGGGCGTTTCTTTCTTCTTTTCAACCACTGTGATAAAGCGGGGATCGCCGTTTGGTAGGGCATAACTGAGGTTGTCTTGAACCTTACTAAAGAGTAGGTTCAAGGCATTTTTTGATTCTTCCAGTTCTTCAGGAGCATTAGAAGCCTTGAGTGCCAGCAGCTTGCCCCCCACTTTTAGGTAAGGAATGGTCAATTCAGATAGGACCTGCATCCGAGCGACTGCACGGGCAGTCACTAGATCAAATTGAGCTCGAAAGGCCTTGTCCTGAGCAAAGTCTTCTGCACGACCATGGTAGAAGTGAACCTTGTCCAACTCCAGCTCTTCTGCCAGCAGTTTGAGGAAGTTGATTCGTTTGTTGAGCGAGTCAATGATAGTCACATCCAGCTGAGGATAGATAATTTTCATAGGGAGGCTAGGAAAGCCGGCTCCGGCTCCGATATCTAATAGCTTAAGCTCTTGATTATCAATCAGGCCTTGTAAAACGGGGGCAATTGAATCATAGAAATGCTTGAGATAGACTTCATTTTTCTCTGTGATAGCTGTCAGATTGATTTTTTCATTCCATTCGACCAAAAGTTCAAAATAACGCTCAAACTGGTCTTTCTGGCGGTCGGTCAGCTCAATTCCCTGCTGGCTTAGTAGCTGGTAAAATTCTTGCGGTGTCATAGTTTCATCCTTGTTTGTCAGTATTCATTCTATTATATCATAAAACGAGGCAAGGTGCTGCTGCCTATCAGCTTCTTGTGTTTCCAAGGATTATATACTGACTTGTCCTGATTTCCAGAGTTTATTTTCTAGAAAAGTGAAAAAGCTTTTTCTAGATTTCTGACTATTTTTGTATTTGGATATACTCAAGCTAAAGCTATTTTATTAGATGACATGTCAAGAAAGACAGGTTGAGCTTTTTTTGTTATAATAGGTGAAATCAAATCATAAGGAGTATCTTTATTATGTCCATGTTTTTTATTATTATTGCGGTTGTGGCAGTTGTAGCTATTTTCGTGATTTCTGTTTACAATGGTCTTGTTAAAAGCCGTATGCAAACTCAAGAGGCTTGGAGTCAGATTGATGTCCAGCTCAAGCGCCGAAATGACCTGATTCCCAATCTTTTAGAGACGGTTAAAGGTTATGGGAAATATGAGAAGTCAACCTTGGAAAATGTTACTCGATTGCGTAACCAAGTAGCTGCTGCCTCATCACCTGCCCAAGCTATGGAGGCTAGTGATGCCCTGACTCGTTCGATTTCTGGTATCTTTGCGGTTGCTGAAAATTACCCAGACCTTAAGGCAAATACAAACTACTTGAAACTTCAGGAAGAGTTGACGAATACAGAAAATAAGATTGCTTATTCTCGTCAGCTTTACAATTCAGTAACCAGCAACTACAATGTTAAAATGGAAACTTTCCCAAGCAATGTCATTGCAGGTATGTTTGGCTTTAAAGCAGCAGACTTCTTGAAAACACCGGAGGAAGAAAAGGCTGTTCCTAAAGTGGATTTTAGCGATTTGGGGTAGGTGGCCACTATGTTGTTTGACCAAATTGCCAGCAATAAAAGGCGTACTTGGGTTCTTCTCGTCGCCTTCTTTGCTCTTTTAGCTTTGATTGGGGCAGCTGTCGGCTATCTTTGGCTCGATTCTCCCTTTGGTGGGATGGCCATCGCCTTTATCATCGGTGGTATTTATGCTGTCAGTATGATTTTTCAGTCCACAGAGATTGTCATGTCGATGAATGGTGCGAGGGAAGTGTCCGAGCAGGAGGCGCCTGAACTCTATCACGTTGTGCAGGATATGGCCATGGTGGCTCAGATTCCTATGCCTCGGGTCTACATCGTAGAAGATGCCTCGCCCAATGCCTTTGCGACTGGGTCAAAGCCTGTGAATGCGGCTGTGGCTGCTACAACTGGATTGCTTGCCCTCATGAATCGTGAAGAGCTTGAAGGTGTAATGGGACATGAAGTCAGTCATATTCGCAATTATGATATTCGCATTTCGACGATTGCAGTGGCACTTACAAGTGCTGTCACGATGCTGTCTAGCATGGCTGGGCGCATGATGTGGTTTGGCGGTGGTGGCCGTCGAAGAAACGATCGGGACAATGACAATGGCTTAGGAATTGTTTTGATGATTGTCTCTCTGCTGGCTCTTCTCTTGGCGCCGCTTGCCGCAACATTGGTGCAGTTGGCCATTTCTCGTCAACGTGAGTATCTAGCAGACGCTTCCAGTGTTGAGCTGACCCGCAATCCTAAGGGCATGATTAATGCCCTGCTGAAGTTAGACAATAGCCAGCCCATGGAGCACCATGTAGATGACGCCAGCGCAGCCCTCTATATCAATGATCCTAAGAAGAAGGGTGGCTTGCAAAAGCTCTTTTATACTCACCCACCAATTTCCGATCGGATAGAAAGATTGAAAAATATGTAAGAGAGTGGGACAGAAATCGGTCATTCGTTAGAATTCGATTTCGTCGTCCCACCTCCGCACAGTTGAGTAGGGCTGTAAAAGCTGATGAAATCAGCGTAGTAGAGCCCACTCAACCACTGCGTCTTGTTTGACAATCCAAAGACAATTGAGAGACTAGGACTTTTGTCCCAGCCTCTTTTTTGTATGGAATTGCGACGGTTTTTACTCTAGTTGTTTTTGAGACTGAGTAGAAGGCAGACACCACCAAGCAGAGAGAAGACCAACCAAGCGCTTCCCATATTCCAGAGGCCGAGGCTGGTAAAAATCATGCTTCCCAGTGGAATGGAAAAGGTAAAGAGCATGGTGAGGAAGTTGGAGGTTTGGGCTAATACTTCTGGAGGAAGTTTACTCAGCAGCATGCTGTTGATTTTAGGATTGATTTTTCCAGAGATATACATGAGAAAGGTAAGAAAGAAAATGCCCAAGAGAGCAGGAGCTTGGAGTAAATTGCTGATGCCTAATAGGAGGAGAGCTAGCGAGCACCAAACGACGAGTCGCATCAGAGAGAGCTTGGAAAAATAATCATTTGAGAAGGCACTGGCGGAGATAATCCCAATCACTGTGCAGGATTCGATAATGAGCAGAGACTGGCTCAGGTTTAGTCCCCAAAATGGGTGATCCAATAAATAGAGGTTGTAGAGTCCCATGATAGAGCCGGCCAATGCGTTTAAGAGGAGGACTTGAAGCAGCACTAGCAGGAAGTTTCCGATTTTTTCTTGTTCAAAAATCATTTGGACATTCTGGTAAAGGTCTTTCATCTGAGTCTTGAAAGGGAGTTTTCTCTCTGCAATGGCTGGGGCGTCATGGGTGAGTTTTTGGCGGATCAGATAGAGGGTACTTGAGGAGAGTAGGAAGCAGAGGGCGTTGATGAGGGCGACCATAGCGAAATTCTGCTGGCTGATACTCAGCAGCCAGACTCCTAGAGCTTGCCCAGCAAAATTTCCTAAAAAAGTAAGAAGTTGAGTGAAAGAGTAAGCTTCCATCAAATCTTTCTCTTCTATATTTTTCTGTAAGATAGGCATCTGTAAGCCACTGCGATAGTCGCTGATAATATCAGAAAAGATATTGAGAAAGCAGACGGTAGCAAAGGCTAGGTAGGAGGCAGACTTGGTCAGGAGGGCGACTAGAATGAAGAGGAAGGCTTGCATATAACCTAGATGGATAAGCCAGCGAGCCTTTTGGCGGGTTTTGTCAGCTTGCATACCGACAAAGACCGTGAAGAAGGTAGGGATAAGAACGATAAAGTTAGCAATACCGACTGCAAACTTGGGCTGGGGCATGCTAGAAGCAAATACGATAAAAACGATATTATAGATAGAAGAACCTAAGATATTAAAGATCCGTGACAGACTGATAAAGGAAAATAGTCTATTTCGTAAAGCAAGTTTCATAATAAATCTCCTTGGGGACGAATTAATTTTGGAATGTTAAGGAATTCCAACTCGCAATGCATTGGTAGTTATGATTATAGCAAAACGTGGCATGCCCGCAAGGGCTTTTCGCTGACTGGTAGAAGCTCTTAGGCCAAGTGGTAAATATCTGAAAGTGACTTGCAAAAGCTATAAGTCAACCTATCAAAAACTGACATATTCTTTTAGATTTTTTTTTATACATGAATGTGATATAATAGATAGGATATGACAAAAGAATTTCATCACATTACCGTACTTCTTCATGAAACGATTGACCAGCTTGATGTTCAGCCAGATGGCATCTATGTTGATGCGACCTTGGGCGGAGCTGGTCACAGCGAGTATCTTTTGAGCAAGCTGGGAGACAAGGGGCATTTGTATGCTTTTGACCAAGATCAGACTGCGATTGACAATGCCAAAAAACGTCTGGCTCCCTACATTGAGCGGGGCATGGTGACCTTTATCAAGGATAATTTCCGCAATCTAAAGACTCGTTTGAATGAAGTAGGGGTCGAGAAGATTGATGGAATTTGTTATGACTTGGGCGTATCTAGTCCGCAGCTGGATGAGCGGGAGCGCGGTTTTTCTTATAAGCAGGATGCTCCGTTGGATATGCGGATGAATCAAGAAGCTGCCTTGACAGCTTACCAAGTTGTGAATCAATATCCTTATAACGACCTAGTCCGTATTTTTTTCAAATATGGTGAAGATAAGTTTTCCAAGCAGATTGCCCGTAAGATCGAGCAAGCGAGAGAAGTCAAGCCAATCGAAACGACGACAGAGCTGGCGGAAATTATCAAATCAGCCAAACCTGCTAAGGAACTGAAGAAAAAAGGTCATCCAGCTAAACAGATTTTTCAGGCCATTCGGATTGAAGTCAATGACGAGTTGGGGGCGGCCGATGAATCCATTCAGCAGGCTATTGACTTGTTGGCTGTAGGTGGTCGTATTTCAGTGATTACTTTTCATTCGCTGGAGGATCGTCTGACCAAACAACTGTTTAAAGAGGCTTCGACCGTAGATGTTCCCAAGGGACTGCCTTTCATTCCAGATGATTTGCAGCCTAAGCTAGAGTTAGTTTCTCGCAAACCCATTTTACCAAGCAAAGAAGAATTAGAAGCCAATAATCGCGCCCATTCTGCGAAATTGCGCGTGGCTAGGAAGGTGCATGAGTAAGTTTCATGGCAGAAAGAAAGCAACACCCTATTCAAAAACGGATTCGGAAATTTTCTCGAGTCGAAAAAGCCTTCTATGGCTCCATTATTTTAACAGCGATTATCCTTGCGGTCAGTATTGTGTTTATGCAGACCAAGCTGCTGCAGGTCAATCATGATTTGACTGAAGTTAATGCTCAGATTGAGTCAGAGCAGGCTGAATTGGATAATATTAAGCAAGAAGTGAATGAATTGACACGTTATGAAAGGCTGTCCCAGTTGGCCAGCTCTCAGGATATGAAACTCCAAAAAGGAAATCGTAAGACAGTGAGTACAACCAATGAGTAATAGATTTTTAAAAAACATTCAGCGATATGCTTTAAAAAACAGACAGACACCCGAATACAATCGAAGAAGAGTGGGAAAAAGCATGAGTGCCTTAGCCGTCTTTCTTTTTTTCATTTTCTTGATTAATTTTGCGACCATTATCGGGACAGATCAGAAATTTGGTGTTAATTTGTCAAAAGGCGCTAAGCAAGTGCACCAAAAGACAGTCGTGGTCGCTGCCAAGCGAGGAACAATCTATGACCGCAATGGTGTCCCAATCGCTGAAGATGCAACGACCTATAACATTTATGCTGTTATTGATAAAAATTACAAATCCGCCGCTGGCAAAGTCCTCTATGTAGAGGAATCCCAGTATGAAAAGGTTGCTGAGATTCTTAATCAACATCTAGGAATAGATAAGGACTATGTTAAGCAGCAACTTGCGCAAAAGGATTTAAAGCAGGTTTCTTTTGGTTCTCAAGGAAATGGGATTACCTATAGCACCATGAGCTCTATCCGGCAAGCGATGGAGAAAGAAAAGATAGAGGGGATTGATTTCACAACCAGCCCTAACCGCAGCTATAGTAACGGTATCTTTGCTTCGCAATTTATCGGTCAGGCTCAGATGCAAGAGGATAAGGACGGCAACAAAACTCTTGTCGGGAAATCCGGTATGGAGCAGTCGCTAGACCGTATCTTGGGCGGTCAGAATGGTCTGGTTACCTATGAAAAAGACAGCAAAGGAAACATTATCCCAGGTTCAGAGGAAGTTTCTGTTAAGACAGAAGACGGAAAAGATGTGTATACAACCCTCTCTGCCCAGCTACAGACATACTTGGAAACGCGGATGGATGCCTTCCAAGAAACAGCTAAAGGAAAATTTGTCAGTGCGACTTTGGTCAGTGCTAAGACAGGCGAGATTCTAGCAACGACCCAGCGTCCGACTTATAATGCGGATACCAAAGAGGGCCTGAATGTAGATCATTTGAAAACTTGGAATAGCTTGCTTTATCAGACGCAGTATGAGCCTGGGTCAACGATGAAAGTTATGACTCTAGCTTCAGCGATTGATAATGGGTCCTTTAATCCAACTGGAACATACGATAGCTCGGAATATAAGATTGCAGATGCTACCATCCGCGACTGGGATGTAAACATGGGGTTAGCAACAGGACAAGTCCTGACCTATGCTCAAGGTTTTACTTACTCTAGTAATGTTGGGATGACACGCATTGAGCAAGACATGGGAGATGCCAAGTGGATAGACTATCTATCAAAATTCAAATTTGGCTTACCGACTCGTTTTGGTATGGGCTATGAAGAATATGGTGCCTTGCCTACAGACAATGCTGTAACCATTGCTATGAGTTCCTTTGGACAAGGGATTGGGGTAACCCAAGTGCAGATGTTACGTGCCTTTTCAGCTGTGTCAAATGATGGTGTCATGTTAGAGCCGAAATTTATCTCTGCCATCTATGACTCAAAAACGGGTAGCGCTCGTAAATCTCAGCCAGAAATTGTCGGTCATCCAGTTTCAGAAAAAGCAGCTCGAACGACTCGAAATTATATGATTCAGGTCGGAACCGTTCCTTACTATGGAACCCTGAATATCGGTGGTGAGCCGGTTATTAAGGTTTCTGGGCAAGATGTGGCCGTGAAATCCGGAACAGCCCAAATTGCGACAGATAAGGGCTATTTGGAAGGGGAGAATAATAACATTTACTCCGTGGTAGCCATGACACCAGCTGAAAGTCCAGATTTCATTATGTATGTTACTGTTCAGCAGCCTGAAGTTAAATTTTCACCACTTTTCTGGCAGGAAGTTGTTAATCCAGTCTTGGAAGAAGCTGTGGCACTTAAAGATAGCTTGAATCTAACTGGCGATAGCCCTGCCTTGGAATTGGTTGAAAAAGAAACAACCTACAAAATGCCATCTATCGATGGTTTGACCAAGCAACTGAAGTTAAAAAATCAAATTAGCCCAGGGGGCTTGGCTGATGAGCTTCGCCGCAATCTAGTGCAGCCCATCATTTTAGGAACAGGTAGTGAAATCAAGAAGATTTCTGTAAAAGAGGGGCAAGAACTAAAAGCCAATCAACAGATTTTGATTTTAAGTGATAACTTTGAAGATTTACCAGATATGTATGGCTGGACCAAGGAAAATGTGGAGCAATTTGCTGAATGGCAAGGGCTGGAAGTCAATTTTAAAGGCAAAGGCTCAAAGGTTGTCAAGCAGAAGGAGAAGGTCAATACAGACCTGAAAAAATTGAAAAAAATAACCGTTACATTGGGAGACTAGCATGTTAACAGCAATTATTGCAGGAATTCTGACCTTTATCCTAACCCTTGTTGGGATTCCTGCCTTTATCCGTTTTTATCACAAGGCTCATATTTCAGGCCAGCAAATGCACGAGGATGTCAAGCAGCATCAGGCTAAGGCTGGAACGCCGACGATGGGGGGAACCGTCTTTCTGGTTGCTTCTGTTTTGGCTAGTTTTGTGACAGCTTTGCTTTCCCAACAACTGTCCAACGGCTTGATTATGATTCTCTTTATCTTGGTTCTCTACGGCATTGTTGGCTTTTTGGATGATTTCCTCAAGGTCTTCCGTAAGATCAACGAAGGCCTGAATCCTAAACAGAAACTAGCTCTGCAGCTGGTAGGGGGAGTTATCTTTTACTTCTTCTACAATCAGCACGGGGCAGGAGACTCTCTCAATGTCTTTACGATTCCAGTGCAGCTAGGCTTCCTCTATATCTTCTTCGTCCTCTTTTGGCTGGTTGGTTTCTCCAACGCTGTCAATCTGACCGATGGAATTGATGGCTTGGCTAGTATCTCCGTTGCGATTAGCTTGGTGGCTTACGGAGTCATTGCTCTGGAGCAGAAGCGCTTTGACCTTCTGATTGTCATTATCAGCATGATTGGTGGTTTGCTAGGCTTCTTTGTCTTTAACCATAAGCCAGCTAAAATCTTTATGGGGGACGTGGGAAGCCTTGCCTTGGGTGGTATGCTTGCAGCCCTCTCCATTGCCTTGCACCAAGAGTGGACCTTGCTTCTCATCGGAATCGTCTATGTCTTTGAAACGACTTCTGTTATGATGCAGGTGACTTATTTCAAGTTGACGGGTGGCAAGCGGATTTTCCGTATGACACCAGTCCATCACCACTTTGAACTGGGTGGCTTTTCTGGGCATGGTCAGCCTTGGAGCGAATGGAAGGTTGATTTCTTCTTCTGGGGCGTAGGCCTCTTAGCCAGCTTGCTGACTTTGGCCATTCTATATTTGTGATATGAAGGTGGGTGTAAGCCCGCCTTTTCTTGTCCTGAGCCGAGCAGAAAAGATATTTTTTTGGTATAATAGATAAGATTAAGAGTAAACAGAGGAAAAAATGAAATTTACAGAATTTAACTTTAAAGATTATATCCAGGAAGCCCTCAAGGATCTGAACTTTGTGGAGGCGACAGAGGTTCAAGAAAAGCTGATTCCAGTGGTGCTATCTGGCCGAGACTTGGTCGGTGAATCTAAGACAGGATCAGGCAAGACGCATACCTTCTTGCTGCCCATTTTCCAAGAGCTGGACGAAGAGGCTGATAGTGTCCAAGCAGTGATTACAGCACCCAGCCGAGAATTAGCAACTCAGATCTATCAGGCAGCTCGTCAGCTAGCTAGCTTTTCGGAGCAAGAAATTCGAGTGGCTAACTATGTCGGAGGAACTGACAAGGCTCGTCAGATTGGCAAGTTAGAGTCCAGCCAGCCCCATATCGTTATTGGAACGCCGGGGCGGATTTATGACTTGGTTGAGTCAGGTGATTTGGCTATCCATAAGGCTCATACCTTTGTCGTGGACGAGGCTGATATGACGCTTGACATGGGTTTTTTGGAGACGGTCGACCGGATTGCAGCCCGCTTGCCTAAAGACCTGCAGTTTTTAGTCTTCTCGGCTACCATTCCGCAGAAGCTCCAACCTTTTTTGAAAAAATACCTGTCCAATCCAGTCATGGAGCAGATTAAGACCAAGACGGTGATTGCCGATACCATTGATAATTGGCTCCTGTCAACCAAGGGGCGGGATAAGAATACCCAGATTTATGAGATCAGTCAGATCCTCCAGCCTTATCTGGCGATGATTTTTGTCAATACCAAGACTCGGGCGGATGAATTGCAGGCCTATCTGACTGCGCAAGGGCTAAAAGTAGCTAAGATTCACGGTAACATCCCGCCGCGGGAGCGCAAACGTATCATGAATCAGGTCAAGAATCTGGATTTTGAATACATCGTAGCGACGGACTTGGCGGCTCGGGGGATTGACATCGAGGGCGTCAGTCATGTCATCAATGATGCCATTCCGCAGGATTTGTCTTTCTTTGTCCATCGCGTTGGTCGGACTGGACGAAATGGTCTTCCCGGCACAGCCATTACCCTTTATCAACCAAGTGACGATTCCGATATTCGTGAGTTGGAAAAATTGGGCATCAAGTTTACTCCTAAGATGATCAAAAATGGCGAATTTCAAGATACCTACGACCGAGATCGCCGTGCTAATCGGGAGAAGACCAAGGAAAAGCTGGACACAGAAATACTTGGTCTGGTCAAGAAGAAAAAGAAAAAAATCAAGCCAGGCTATAAGAAAAAGATACAGTGGGCGGTTAATGAAAAACGCCGCAAGACCAAGCGAGCTGAGAACCGCGCACGTGGTCGAGCAGAACGCAAGGCTAAGCGCCAGACTTTTTAGCCATAAATTCTTTCTATGGCAGATATAGAAAAATTATATTTTAAAGACCAGTGAAACTATGATAGACTAGGATTACTGGTCTATTTTATTGTTATTTCCCATCTATCTATTAAAGGTTTAAAGATTACCTATTCTTGATGCCAAATAGTTTTCATCTGGGCCAAATTATGATAGAATAATGCATTATCGAGAAAGAGAAGTAATTGAAATGTTTACAACTTATATCCTAGCTGCAAACTGGTATGAAGAGCTCTTGAAGCTCCTCCCAGACGGCAAATTATTTAGTTTACGAGCTGTTTTTGATGCCATTCCGGCGATTCTAAAAACCTTACCTATCACACTTTTGTTGACGCTGGGTGGTGCATTTTTCGGCATCATCTTGGCCATGATTTTTGCAGTGGTCAAGATTAACCGCACGAGAATTCTGTATCCTATTCAGTCTGTCTTTGTGAGCTTCCTCCGTGGGACGCCCCTTTTAGTTCAGCTCATGTTGACTTATTTTGGGATTCCGCTCCTGCTGAAAGCTATCAATCAAAAATATGGGACGGCCTTTAATATCAATGCCATTCCTGCCTCAGTCTTTGCCATTATCGCCTTTGCCTTTAATGAAGCGGCCTATGCCAGCGAGACGATTCGGGCAGCCATTCTTTCAGTGGACGCGGGTGAGATTGAGGCGGCTCGCAGTCTGGGAATGACCAATCGCCAAGTCTATCTGCGGGTCATCATTCCTAATGCAGCAGTTGTGGCAACACCGACTCTGATTAACTCCCTCATCGGCTTGACCAAGGGAACTTCCCTGGCCTTTAGTGCGGGCGTTGTAGAAGTCTTTGCCAAAGCTCAGGCTATCGGTGGCTCCGATTATCGTTATTTTGAACGCTTTATTTCCGTTTCCATTATTTACTGGATTGTCAATATCGTGATTGAGCAAATCGGTCGTGCGATTGAAAAAGCTATGGATATCAAGGCGCCAGCCAATCTGGACAAAATGAAGCAAGCGCAAGGAGGTAGGATTTGATGATTAAAATTTCCCAGTTAAGTAAGGAATTTTCTGGACAAAAGGTCTTGGATAATCTGAGTTTGGAAATTCAAAAAGGCGAAGTCATTGCTCTAATAGGCTCCTCGGGTGCTGGTAAATCAACCTTCCTGCGCAGTCTTAATTATCTGGAGCAGCCAGACAGCGGAAGGATTGAAATTGATAACTTTAAGGTGGATTTTTCAACTATTTCACCAGATGAAATTTTGATTCTGCGTCGAAAATTGGCCATGGTTTTCCAACAGTTCAATTTATTTTCCCGTCGGACGGCTCTGGAAAATGTCAAGGAAGGTCTGCTGGTAGTCAAGAACTTGTCTGACCAAGAAGCGACTAAAATTGCCAAGGAAGAGTTGGCAAAGGTGGGTCTGTCTGATCGTGAGAATCATTATCCCAAGCATTTATCAGGCGGTCAAAAACAGCGGGTGGCTTTAGCGCGGGCCTTGGCCATGAAGCCAGATGTTCTCTTGCTAGATGAGCCGACCTCAGCCCTTGACCCAGAGCTAGTCGGTGAGGTAGAGAAATCCATTGCTGACGCTGCCAAAGCAGGACAAACCATGATTTTGGTCAGCCATGATATATCTTTTGTTTCCCAAGTGGCAGATCGGGTGCTTTTCTTGGATAAAGGACATATTATTGAGTCAGGCAGTCCAGAGGAGATCATCAATCATCCCAAGGAAGCTAGAACCAAAGAATTCTTTGCTAGTTACAAACGGACTTATATTTGATATAATAGAAAAAGTGAAAGCTCAGTTGGCTAGACCAGCTGGGTTTGTTTTCGACTAAAACCTTTTTAAGGCAACTGATTATTTAGGAGCTGACATGTTAATTAAAATTTTTTCTCTCTATATCCAAAGTCTCATTTATACGACGATTCTGGTAGGACTTGCCGATGGCTTCTGGCTTCTATTGCAGCGGCTCGGTCGCAAGGATCGAACTCTTGCGGTAGGCCAAAGCCAAATTTACGATCTTCTTTTGATCACAATTATGACGATTCCAATTTTGTC
The DNA here is from genome assembly GCA_963523365.1 of uncultured Streptococcus sp. Classification (GTDB taxonomy): domain Bacteria; phylum Bacillota; class Bacilli; order Lactobacillales; family Streptococcaceae; genus Streptococcus. The sequence goes on along the minus strand of CAURCE010000002.1, from coordinate 31,084 downwards.
TTTTGCGATTTTTGGTTTACTAGTTGTTCTTAAAGCTTAAATACTTGTAAAAGATGCGCTAGTTTGTTAGAATAACTGTAGTTACAACAAAGAGAAAGGAAAAAGATGATGTACGATACAATGATTATTGGAGCTGGTCCTGCGGGAATGACAGCAGCCCTCTATGCAGCTAGAAGCAATTTAAAAGTGGCCTTGCTGGAACGCGGAATTTACGGCGGCCAGATGAATAATACTGCGGAGATTGAAAATTATCCCGGTTATGCTCGTATCAGCGGACCAGAGCTAGCTGAAAAGATGTTTGAGCCCCTAGAGAATCTAGGCGTAGAGCATTTGTTTGGTCAAGTTGAGAAAATTGAAGACCATGGCGACTTTAAGAAAATCATTACTGAGGATGAAGTCTTTGAGACCAAGACAGTGATTTTGGCTCCTGGCGCCAACCATCGTCATCTAGGAGTTCCTGGCGAGGAAGAATACAATAGCCGCGGCGTCTCCTACTGTGCGGTCTGCGATGGTGCCTTTTTCCGTGATGAGGATCTCTTAGTGGTCGGAGGTGGCGATTCTGCCGTTGAAGAAGCGATTTTCCTCACACGCTTTGCAAAGTCTGTGACCATTGTTCACCGTCGTGACCAACTGCGGGCGCAAAAGCTCTTGCAGGAGCGGGCCTTTGCCAATGAAAAAATCAGCTTTATTTGGGATTCCGTTGTAAAAGAAATCAAAGGAGATGACCGTAGGGTAACCAGTGTGGTTTTTGAAAATGTAAAAACGGGACAAATCAGCGAGTCAGACTTTGGCGGCGTCTTTGTTTATGTCGGCCTAGATCCTGTTAGCGACTTTGTCAAAGATCTGGGTATTTGCGATGAAGCTGGCTGGATTGTGACGGATCAACATATGAAAACAGCTATTGACGGTATTTATGCCATTGGTGATGTCCGTCAGAAAGACCTACGCCAAATCACCACAGCCGTTGGAGACGGAGCAGTAGCAGGCCAAGAAGTTTATAAATACATCACAGAACATTAAAGAGGAATAGATGGGAATAAGATCAAAAAATGATTTATTTTTGATCTTTCCCATCTCTTTTTTATTTTTGTTTACGAATTACATAATAGAAAGAATAGGTTTCGATTCAGTTTTGGATTAAGCGAAACAAATTTGTTACCAATTTGTAATAATTGTCCTATTATGCTACAATAAAGGTGTGCAACTCTAAAAAGGATGGAGAAAGCGTATGAAAACCAAAGGATTAGTTTATCTAGCTAGTACAGCTATTTTATTAGCAGCCAGTGCTAATAGCGTTTTTGCTGACGAAACAAATCAAGCAGCAAATGATAGACAGCAAACGGAGCCTTCAGTTGCTGTGACCAATCGAGATGCTTCTAAACAGTCTGAACCAGCTGACAAGTCTTCAGAAGTAGATTCTGAGACAAAGAAAGATAGTAGTACATCTGAAGCTTCTTTAGGTAAAGATGAAAAAGTCGCTTCAAGTTCCTCTGAAAAGGATGGTAACTCGTCAATTGAACAGTCTAAGAACGATTTGGCACCAGTCCCTTCAGAAGTCCTTTCTTCAGGTAGATCTTCATTTAGATCTGTGACAGCTTCTTCTGATAAGCCGCAAGAAGCAGAAACAAGAGCAGAATCTGAGCCAAAAGCGAGAGTTTCTCGGGCAGCTGATGACAAGCTTCAAGGCACTATCAATATTACAAATGTCGATCCAAATGCTGGTACCTTCGATGTGCATGTAACCAACATTTCATCCCCTAAGCCCATCAAAAAAGTCGCCCTACCAACTTGGTCTAGCGTGAATGGTCAGGATGATATTATCTGGTACGATGCTAAACGACAAGTGGATGGCACCTATAAAATTAGCGTTACAGCTCGTGACCACAAGTATTCTACAGGTGAGTACAATGTTCATCTCTATTATCTCTTGGAAGATAATCAGTTGGTCGGTGTAGGCGGCACAAAAACAACTGTTACCATTGGCAAACCACAAGGAAAAATTGATATTGTCAATAATAATCCAGACACAGGCAGTTTCGATGTTGTTGTCTCAGGAGTTTCTAATCCTTATGGTGTGAAAAAGGTTGTTGTTCCTGTTTGATCTAGTGTCAATGGTCAAGATGATCTAGTCTGGTATGAGGCGCAGCGCCAGACCAATGGCAACTACACTGTCACAGTCAAAGCTTCCCACCACAAGAACTCTCTAGGTGAGTACAATATCCATCTCTATTATGTTCAGGATAATGGCCAGTTGGTCGGTGTAGGTGGTACAACGACTATAGTTTCTAAGGCTCAGCCTAAAGGAATGCTGAAAATTGAAAACAATAATCCAGATACGGGCAGCTTTGATGTTGTTGTTTCTGGTGTTTCTAGTCCTTATGGCGTCAAGGAAGTCAAGTTACCGACCTGGTCCAGCGACAAAGGTGGTGATGACCTGATATGGTACACAGCAGTCAAACAGGCGGATGGTACTTATCGAGCAACTGTCAAAGCAGTAAATCATAAGAAATCAACAGGCGAATACAATGTCCATCTCTACTATATTCAAGATGATGGTCAGCTGGTTGGTGTAGGTGGGACTCGAACAACAGTTAGCCTATCTCAACCTAAAGGAACCTTGAAAATTGAAAATAACGATCCAGCTACAGGTAGCTTTGATGTCGTTGTCTCTAACGTTTCCAATCCTTTTGGTGTCAAGGAAGTCAAGCTGCCGACTTGGTCTAACGATAGAGGTCAAGATGATCTAGTCTGGCATACAGCAATCAAACAGTCTGATGGTACTTATCGAGCTCGTATTCAGGCTCGCGATCACAAATATTCTTTGGGAGACTATACTATTCATCTTTACTATATCCAAGATGACGGTCAATTAGTCGGTGTAGCAGGCACCCAGTTCAGTTTAGCAGCCAAGCCTAAAGGGACTTTGAAAATTGAGAACAATAATCCGGATACGGGCAGCTTCGATGTTGTTGTGTCTGATGTTGTCAGTCCTTTTGGCGTCAAGAGCGTGCATCTGCCGATTTGGTCTAGTGATAAAGGTCAAGATGATATTGTTTGGTATACAGCGACCAAGCAGTCCGATGGTACCTACAGGGCTAGCATTCAAGCCCGCAACCATAAGATGTCCACTGGTGAGTATCATATCCACCTTTACTATCTTCAAGATAATGGCCAGATGGTTGGGGTTAGTGGCACAACAACCACTGTTTCTGTCGCTAAACCAAAGGGAACTCTTACGATTGCCAATAATAATCCAACAACAGGTAGTTTTGATGTTGTTGTGAGCGGAGTGAGCAGTCCAGAGGGAGTTCGTGAAGTGCTTCTGCCAACTTGGTCTAGCGTCAATGGTGGAGATGATATTATCTGGTATCGAGCTGTCAAGCAGTCTGATGGTACCTACAAGATGAATATTAAGGCGAGTGACCATAAATATTCTACAGGTGAGTACAATGTCCATCTCTATTATGTAGGAAATAATGGCCAGTTGATCGGGGTTGGAGGAACCAAGACAACCGTATCTCTAGGAACTCCTAAAGGTAAGTTGACTATCCAGAATAATAATCAACAGACAGGTACCTTTGAAGTGGTGGTTTCTGAAGTTGAGAATGCTTATGGTGTCAAGGAAGTCAAATTGCCAACATGGTCAAGTGCTAACGGTCAGGACGACATTATTTGGTACACAGCAGTCAAGCAAGCTGATGGTACCTATAAGGCACAGGTTAATCTACGTGACCACAAGTATTCTACAGGCGAATACAATATCCACCTCTACTATGTGCAGAATGACGGCCGTATGGTCGGAGTTGGAGGCACGAAGACAACAGCGAATGTAGCTTCAGAACACATTAAGCCAACGGGACAAATCACCATTAAAAATAATAATCCTCGATTAGGCACGTTCGAAGTTGTAGTAACTAATGTTTATAGTCCAAAAGGAGTCCAGGAAGTCAAATTGCCAACATGGTCAAGTGTCAATGGTCAGGATGACATTGTTTGGTATCGGGCTCAAAAGCAAGCCGATGGTAGTTATAAGGCCCTAGTACGCACCTCTAGCCATAAATATTCTACTGGAGAATACAATATTCACCTCTATTATGTTCAAAATGATGGTAGTTTGGTAGGCGTTGGTGGAACGACTACAACAGTCAAGAGAGGAGTTTATGATACGCCATATTATTCACAACGTGATCCTAGATGGGCTGGATTATATTATGGGAAATATAATTTAGCAGCTACTGGCTGTGTTCCTACTACATTAGCAATGGCTATTTCTGGTATTACAGGTCAAACTGTTTTACCAACAACCGTGGCGGACTACCTTTATCATCACACAGACTCCTTTAACAAAAATGGTCTATTTGGAACGTCAAGTAAGGGTATTGTCCAAGGGGCACAGAACTGGGGACTGACAACAGACGTCTTACATTCATCAGCAGCACTTAAAGAAGCTTTGGCAGCAGGCCATCATGTCATGGCAGCCGTTGGTAGCAGTGTCTTTGCCAGCCATTTTGTTACCCATGAGATAGTCTTAAGAGGCTATCAAAATGGCCAAACGCAGGTCTATGATCCTTATAATGCTAATAATAACGGTTGGTACTCAGTGGATTATATCTTTGGTTCAAAGAGCGGAGCGCCTGAAGATAATACAGAAGGTTCACCATTTATCTCTGTGAGAGCTTAGATTGTAGCTGGTCACAAAACAATTTATATGGAGTTTTAGCCTACTTTAGTGAGCTAGCAGTACCTACATTCAGGAGGTTGGGACAAAAGAGTCCCAGCCTCTTTTTTATGCCTAGCTTGTAAATATCATGCAAGAAAAAACTCATAGAGCCTCAACTAGTGTAAACTGCAAGTCACTAGACCACCAGCTCCACTAGAAGATTCTATGAGTTTTTATTGTCTTATCACATTGTAAGATGATTTGCGTCCTCATCTTGATACTTTCAAAAGCGTCAGTTGTAACTTATGCTCTAACGAATGCCATTCCGAGCACGCTTCCCCAATAATATTTCCATCTTGTTTTTTCAAGGTATTTTTTGAATGCGATCAATTCATCGGACTTATTCTTGAGCACCTCGTCACATACAAAAGGGTACAACTTAAATGCCAAATAACTAATTTGGTCCCCCTTCTGTAGTCCTTTGGCACTACTTAAGAGCTCTTCCCGTAACTTTGAGCTAATGATGATACTATCGTTATTATAGATCCTATCAATCTGTTGGTAGTATTCATCTCTCTTCTTGCGATTTTTAGTAAACATCATAACCAAGATCTCCTTACAACTTTAAATTTATAAATTGGCTAGTTAAAAACAATAAAACTATAAAATGGGGCTCTCAATTCTTGAATAGTATCATCCCAAAATGGGTCACATAATAATAGTATTGTCCTAGTAGATTTGAGAGTTTCCTGCACTTTATAAGACAGGGGTGAACATTTGATTTTATGTCATTATAGCAAATATTTCATTACTTATCAATTTTAAATGTGTAATCGCCAACCAAATTTAGATAATAGAAGTAATAGACATATAGTATTTAAGAAGAACAATTTGCTGGTCATTCGTCGCTATCAAAAGCTAGTATAAACGAAGGAAAAAACGTTTTTAAGCTCCACAAGAAGATTTTAAAAAATTGGTCTGGATGGGGAGGATTGCAAATTGAGCAGAGTGATTTGGTCCATAAACCTTTTTCTCTAAGTGCGATCCCCTACTTCTGCAATTAGCATTTTAAAAAATTCTCTTTTAGTGGTATAATAAGGGTAATATCTTAGAGAAAAGAGTTCATTTATGACAAATTATGCCGTTGTTTTGGCTGCGGGTAAGGGTACTCGCATGAAATCAGATTTACCAAAGGTCTTGCACAAGGTGGCAGGAATTTCCATGCTAGAGCATGTTTTCCGTAGTGTTAGTGCGATTGATCCTGAGAAGACTGTCACTGTTATCGGGCACAAGGCGGAGCTGGTCGAGCAAGTCTTGGCAGGTCAGACAGAGTTTGTCCGTCAGACCGAGCAGCTGGGAACGGGTCACGCGGTTATGATGGCTGAGCCTGTTTTGGAAAATCTAACTGGTCAAACATTAGTTATTGCTGGCGACACTCCTCTGATTACGGGAGAAAGCTTGAAAAATCTGATTGATTTTCATATCAATCACAAGAATGTTGCGACAATCCTGACCGCTGAAGCGGACAATCCTTTTGGCTATGGCCGGATCGTGCGCAACCAGCACGGAGAAGTGATCAAAATCGTTGAGCAAAAAGATGCTTCAGATTTTGAACAGCAAATCAAGGAAATCAATACGGGGACTTATGTCTTTGACAATGCTCGTCTCTTTGAAGCCCTCAAAAATATCAATACTAATAATGCTCAAGGCGAATACTATATCACAGATGTGATTGGTATTTTCCGCGAAAATGGTGAAAAAGTCGGTGCTTATACGCTGAAAGACTTTGATGAAAGTCTGGGGGTTAATGACCGCGTGGCTCTAGCTACAGCTGAAAGTGTTATGCGCCGCCGGATTAACCAGCAGCATATGGTCAACGGTGTCAGTTTTGTCAATCCTCATGCGACCTATATCGATGTGGATGTAGAAATTGCGCCTGAAGTTCAAGTTGAAGCAAATGTGACCCTGAAAGGTCAGACCAAGATTGGGGCAGAGACTATCCTGACCAATGGTACTTATATTGTGGACTCTGTCATTGGAGAACGGACTGTCATTACCAACTCCATGATTGAGGAGTCAAGTGTTGCGGATGGAGTGACGGTCGGACCTTACGCTCATATTCGTCCAGGTTCTAGTCTGGCCAAGGATGTCCATGTCGGCAACTTTGTAGAAGTTAAAGGATCGTCAATTGGCGAAAATACCAAGGCTGGTCATTTGACCTATATTGGAAATTCTGAAGTCGGTGCTAATGTCAACTTTGGTGCGGGTACGATTACAGTTAATTATGATGGTCAGAAGAAGTACAAGACTATCATTGGCGACAATGTCTTTGTTGGTTCCAACTCGACCATTATTGCCCCAGTAGAGTTGGGTGATAATTCACTGGTTGGTGCAGGTTCGACTATTACAAAGAGTGTGCCAGCAGATGCTATCGCTCTAGGACGTGGTCGCCAGACCAACATGGCAGAATACGCTAAGCGTCTCCCTCATCACCCTCAAAATAAGTAGGTGCAACCATGGAATTTGAAGAAAAAACCGTCCAACGGACGGAGATTTATCAGGGACCGATTTTTAAAGTGGTTCAGGATCAGGTAGAGCTGCCAGAGGGTAAAGGTCAAGCCAAAAGAGATTTGATTTTCCATAATGGCGCAGTGGCTGTGATTGCCATCACTCCGGAAAATAAGATGATTTTAGTCAAGCAGTACCGCAAAGCCATTGAAGCGACTTCATACGAGATTCCAGCTGGGAAGTTGGAGCTAGGAGAGAATGCCGATCCGCAAGCGGCTGCCCTCCGAGAATTAGAAGAAGAGACGGGCTACACTGGCCAGTTGGAGTTGATCTATGATTTCTACTCTGCTATCGGTTTTTGCAATGAAAAAATCAAGCTCTACAGCGCCAGCCATTTAACAAAGGTCGAAAACCCTCGTCCCCAAGACGAGGATGAAACATTGGAACTTTTTGAAGTCAGTCTGGAGGAGGCACATCAGTTGCTGCAAAACGGTGACATCTGCGATGCCAAGACCATCATGGCCCTTCAGTACTGGCAACAAAAAAATCTGAATAAATAGGAACGTAGATCAATGGGAAAAGCTTTATTAACAGATGAAATCATTGAGCGGGCCAATCGTGGAGAACATATTGATGGTCCCTTGCTGATGGACGATGAAGAAACTAAGGTCATTTCTATTGCTAGAAAAGGAACTTTCGGCTATGCTGCTCCACGGCAAGCTGTCAATCAGGATACTCTGCAGATTGAAGTTGAACCGACAGTTATCAAAAGTCGTCGAATCGAAAATCAAAAACGAAGTATTTTTCAGGCTAAGTTAAACAAAATCCTGTTCTGGATTGTGCTTCTTTTGATTGGATTAATTGCAGCCATTATTTGGCTATGATAAAGAAGGGGAGTGACGGAAACGAGAAAATGAAACTCTGCTTCCTCTCCCTCTTTTTAATGTAAAAAAGGAAAGAATAAATCATGAAAATCGGAATTATCGCGGCTATGCCTGAGGAGTTGAAGTTGCTGGTAGAGCATCTAGAGATGGCTGAGAAACACCAGCGCCTAGGGCATGTTTATTATACTGGTCGGATTGGCCATCATGAGGTTGTCTTGGTGGAAAGTGGAATCGGCAAAGTCATGTCAGCCATGAGTGTGGCTGTGTTAGCCAATGACTTTGAGGTGACGGCGCTCATTAATACGGGTTCCGCTGGAGCAGTGGCTCCAGGTCTGGAAATTGGAGATGTAGTGGTGGCGGATCGTTTGGTCTACCATGATGTAGATGTGACAGCCTTTGGCTATGGCTATGGTCAAATGGCACGGCAACCCCTCTACTATGAAGCCAGTCGCTACTTGGTTGAGGAGATGAAAGCAGTGCTGGAAAAGAACCAGCAGGTGAGCCAAGTCGGCTTGATTGCGACGGGAGATAGTTTTATCGCTGGACAGGACAAGATTGACCAAATTAAGGAGCATTTTCCTGATGTTTTGGCAGTCGAAATGGAGGGAGCAGCTATTGCTCAGGCCGCTCATTCTCTTGGTTTGCCTTTTATGGTCATTCGTGCGATGAGCGATACAGCCAGCCATGATGCCAATATCACTTTTGATGAATTTATCCTAGAAGCAGGCAAGCGCTCAGCTGAAACTCTCATTCAATTATTGAATAACTTAGAGTAAAAAAGACTTCAGAATGATTGTTCATTCTGAAGTCTTTTCGTTTAGGATAAATTTATTTGACGATAGGCTGTTTGTTAGAGTCTAAGGTAAAGCCTTCTCCTAAGATTTCATGGGCCTCTGTAATGGTTGTAAAGGCAAACGGATCGATATCATTGATGAGTTTCTTCATTTGCTGCATTTCGTTACGAGAGACAACACAATAAACGATTTGCAAATCTTGCTTGCTATAGAAGCCCTGTCCTTGCAGATAGGTAACGCCTCTTCCAAGTTTTTCATTGATGGCTTCAGCTAGTTCTATTGGTTTACTGGTGACAATCAGGAAGCCTTTGCCAGCGAAGCCACCCTCAGCAATCAAGTCAATAACACGAGAGGTGATAAAGACAAACATGAGTGTATAAGAAACCATGCGTAGATCTTTAAAGACTAAAAGAACCAGAGAAATCACGATGAAGTCCACTGTCAGCATGAGGCGGCCCATGGAGATGCTGGTATATTTATTGAAGATGCGAGCTACAATATCGGTACCACCAGTCGTTCCTCCGGCATTGAAAATGATGCCTAGGCCAACTCCAAGGATAATTCCCGTTCCAAGGCAGGCCAGTAAGACGTCGCCATCCAAGGAAGAAAAGAAATAGTCTTGCAAGTGTTTGGAAGCAGGCAGCATCTCGAATACTTTGAGCCAAGCTGATACCGAGAAGGTGCCTAAAATACTGAGGTAAAGGGTGCGATTTCCCAGTAATTTCCAAGCGAGAATAAAGAGTGGAATATTGATGACCAAGTTGGTGGTTGATACAGGAATCTTGAAGAGGTAGTAGACAATCAAGGTTATCCCCGTTGCTCCGCCTTCATACAAGTGAAAAGGAATCACCAAATAATGAATCCCAAAAGAAAAAATTCCAGCCCCCAGAATGATGGCCAGTATATTTTTAAATTTAAACATCAGACACTCCTAAGAATTTTCTGACTCTATTTTATCAAAAGTTTTCATTTTTGAAAATAATATGAAATAGTTTTTGAGAAATTCTTCTATGGGCTTTTGGGATAATTTTTGGTACAATAAAGCATAGACTAAAATAGGAATTTCTGTATCTATTGGCAGAATGAATGTAAAAGGAAAACAATGAAAAAAGGTGTTTTTATATCGCTAGAAGGGCCAGAAGGTGCTGGGAAGACCAGTGTATTAGAGGCTTTGCTGCCTCAGCTGAAAGAGATGGGCTGTGAGTTGCTGACGACGAGAGAGCCTGGCGGTGTCGCTATTTCTGAAAAAATCCGCGAAGTAATCCTAGATAAGAGCCATACGCAAATGGACTCTAAGACGGAACTACTACTTTATATTGCCAGCCGATGTCAGCATCTGGCGGAGAAGGTTCTGCCTGCTTTGGAGCAAGGGACATGGGTCTTGCAAGATCGGTTTATTGATAGCTCGGTGGCCTACCAAGGCTACGGCCGGGGCTTGGCAGTTGACGATGTGGAATGGCTCAACCAGTTTGCGACAGATGGGCTCAAGCCGGATTTGACCCTTTATTTCGATATTGATGTCAAGGAAGGTCTGGCTCGCATTGCTCGAAATAAGGAGCGCGAAGTCAATCGTTTGGACCTGGAAGGTCTCGACTTGCACGAGCGCGTGCGCCAAGGCTATCTGACTATTTTAGAAAAGGAACCAGAACGTGTCGTCAAGATAGATGCTAGTCAGCCGCTGGAGCAAGTTGTGGCCGACAGTTTGGCAGTTATCAAAGAGCGTTTTATCAAAGAAAAATGACAGTAGAAGAATTACGTCAGGCCCAGCCTAATCTTACAGAAACTTTTCAGCAAATCTTAGAAGCAGGGCGACTCAATCATGCTTATTTATTTTCGGGGAATTTTTCTAGTTTTGCCATGGCTTTGACCTTGTCTCAGAGTCTCTTTTGTGAGAACCGTCAGGGAGTTTGGCCCTGTGGTACTTGTCGGGCTTGCCGCTTGATTGAGAGTGAGGATTTCTCGGATGTGACGGTTGTGCGGCCAGTGAATGGCATTATCAAAACGGAGCGCATTCGTGAGTTAGTGAGAAATTTCTCCCAGAGCGGTATGGAGGGCAACAGACAGGTCTTTATCATCTGTGATGCAGATAAGATGCACGTCAATGCCGCTAATTCCCTCCTCAAAGTCATCGAAGAGCCCCAAAGTGAGATTTATATTTTTCTTTTGACGGCCGATGAGCATCTGATCCTGCCCACCATCAAGAGCCGAGCGCAGATTTTTCACTTTCGGAAGAATCAGGCTGCTCTCCAGCACCAGCTGGAAGAGGCTGGTTTAATCAAAAGTCAGGCTGAGTTGCTGGCTGCTTATAGCCAGACCCAGGAAGAAGCCGTTCAGTTGGCTTCCAACAAGTCTTTCTTTGAGCTGGTCAGTGAGAGTCAGCGATTTGTCAAGGCTGCCCTGACCAATGAGAATCAGGCTTATCTCCAAGTGGCCAATTTAGCTAAACTGGCTGAGGACAAGGATAAACAGGAGCAGGCCTTTAAAATCTTGGAGGTCTTGCTGGCCAAGGAACTTGTAAGCGAGGCAGGTCGCAAGAAACTGGAAGATCTCTTAGAAGCAAAGAAGATGTGGCGAGCCAATGTATCTTTTCAAAATGCTCTGGAATACATGATTTTAAAAGCCAGTGCCCAAGCAAGATAGGAGCAGACAATGAATAAAAAAGAACTATTTGATGCCTTGGATGATTTTTCTCAGACGCTTTTAGTGACCCTTGCCGAGGTAGAGGCCATCAAGAAAAATCTCAAGAGTGTCGTCGAGGAAAATATCGTCCTCCAGCTAGAAAATGACAAGCTGAGAGAGCGACTAGGTGAGGTAGAGCAAGCAGCACCGGTTAAAATCAATAAAAATCGAGACAACCTCCGCAAACTGTACTACGATGGCTTTCATGTGTGTACAGATTTCTATGGTCAACGCCGAGAAAACGATGCGGAGTGCATGTTCTGCGACGAGTTGTTATTCAGGGAGTAGAAATGCAGATTCAGAAGAGTTTTAAGGGACAGTCGCCCTACGGCAAACTGTATTTGGTGGCGACTCCCATTGGAAATATGGACGACATGAGCATTCGCATGGTCAATACCCTCAAGGAAGTGGATGTCATTGCGGCTGAAGATACTAGAAATACGGGCCTTTTGCTCAAACACTTTGGGATTGAGACGCGGCAGATCAGCTTTCATGACCACAATGCTCAAGAAAAGATACCGGTCTTGCTGGACTTGCTTAAATCAGGTCAAAATCTAGCTCAGGTATCCGATGCTGGCTTGCCCAGCATTTCGGATCCGGGGCATGATTTGGTCAAGGCGGCTATTTCTGAGGACATTGCTGTGGTGACGGTTCCGGGGCCCAGTGCTGGGATTTCCGCTCTGATTGCCAGTGGTTTAGCGCCTCAGCCTCATATTTTTTATGGTTTCTTGCCTCGTAAGTCTGGGCAGCAGAAGGAGTTTTTTGAGAGTAAAAAGGCTTATCCAGAGACACAGATCTTTTACGAATCTCCTCACAGGGTCAAGGCTACGTTAGAAAATATGCTAGAAGTTTACGGCGACCGCCCGGTGGTCTTGGTTCGGGAATTAACCAAAATCTATGAAGAATATCAACGAGGAAGGATTTCTGAGTTGATAGACTATCTGGCGGAGAATTCTCTTAAGGGCGAGTGCCTCCTGATTGTGGCTGGTGCAAGTCTAGAGAAGGAAGACAAAGCGGATGCGGATCTCTTAGCTGAAATTGACAGCTTGGTCCAATCCGGCAGCAAGAAAAATCAGGCCATCAAGGAAGTGGCCAAAAAATACGGGCGCAATAAGAGTCAGCTCTATGCCCTTTATCATGGAGAAGAAAGAAACTAGTCCTATTCGGCTAGTTTTTTGTTCAAAATCCTCCTTTTGTTCGGAAATTTCCCCAAAAGAAAAATATCTTTGAAAGAATTATAGAAATTTTCTGAACATTGTGATATGATAGACAAAATACATTTTTGGAGGTAGGATATGACCATTTACAATTTTTCTGCTGGACCGGCAGTATTGCCCAAGGAAGTTTTGAAAAAAGCTCAGGCTGAGTTTTTAGACTATGCCCAAAGTGGCATGAGTGTGATGGAGCTGTCCCACCGATCCAAAGAATTTGACGATATTATCAAAGAAGCTGAGAGCTTGCTGCGTGAGCTCATGGATATTCCGGACAATTACCGCGTGCTCTTCCTGCAGGGTGGGGCCTCTACTCAGTTTAGCATGATTCCGCTTAATCTAGCACAAGGCGGCAAGGCCTATTACCTAGTGGCTGGATCTTGGGGAAAGAAAGCTTACACTGAAGCAGTCAAGCTGTCTAAGTTCATTCCTTTTGAGCCCATTCTCTTGGCTTCATCAGAGGATTTAAATTACACGGAAATTCCTTCTTTTGATGAAAAGGAGATTGATCCGCAGGCGGCTTATGTGCATCTGACAACCAATAATACTATTGAAGGAACGGCTATCTACGACCTGCCAGCGACCAATGGCGTGCCGATTGTGGCGGACATGTCTTCTAATATCCTGGCTGCTCAATACCGAGTAGAGGATTTCGGTTTGATTTATGCTGGGGCTCAAAAGAATATCGGACCTGCCGGCGTGACAGTGGTCATCATTCGTGAGGATTTGCTCAATGATGAGCCGGTTCTGTCTAGTATGCTGGACTACCGCATTCAGGCGGACAATGACTCTCTCTACAATACACCACCGACTTTTGCCATCTATATGGCCAAACTGGTCTTTGACTGGGTCAAGGAGCTAGGTGGCGTATCAGAAATGGAAAAGCGCAATCGTGAAAAATCAGGTCTGCTATACGACTTCATTGAGCAGTCAGACTTTTACAGCAGTCCAGTCCGTTACAAGGAGCAACGCTCAGTAGCCAATATTCCTTTCGTTTCTCCAAGTCCAGAGCTGGATGCTAAGTTTAACAAAGAAGCTGCAACAGCAGGCTTCAAGAATATCAAGGGACACCGCAGCGTAGGCGGCATGAGAGCGAGCCTCTACAATGCCTTTCCGATCCAAGGTGTCAAGGACTTGATTGCCTTTATGCAGAAATTTGAAGAAGAAAATTCTTAAGAGAGGGAAACTATGGTCTTTAGTGTCAAAACATTTAACAATATCAATCAAATCGGGCTCAAGGAGCTGGGCAACGCTTTTCAGATTGACGGAGACAAGTCTGATAATCCAGATGCCTATATCCTGCGCAGTCAAAATCTGCATGGACAGGAATTTCCAAGCAAGCTCAAAGCCATTGCACGGGCAGGTGCAGGAACCAATAATATTCCTGTCGATCAAGCTACGGCGCAAGGAATTGTGGTCTTCAACACACCTGGAGCCAATGCCAATGCGGTGAAAGAAGCGGTCTTGGCTTCCATTCTCCTGTCTGCCCGTGACTATATCGCAGCTAACAGTTGGGCTAATGGCCTTTCTGGCGATGATGTTCCCAAGCAAGTGGAAGCTGGTAAGAAGCAGTTTGCTGGGACAGAAATTGCAGAGAAGACTTTGGGAGTCATTGGATTAGGAGCTATCGGTGGCCGCATTGCCAACGATGCCTATCGTCTGGGAATGAATGTCCTTGGTTATGATCCTTATGTATCCATTGAAACAGCTTGGAATATCTCTAGCCATGTCAAGCGGGTAGCGGACATTAAGGAAATCTTTGAGAAGAGTGATTATATCACTATCCATGTGCCCCTGACTGAGGATACGCGCGCTACTTTTGATCAGGCTGCTTTTGGTCTTATGCAAAAAGGAACAACCCTCATCAACTTTGCTCGTGGCGAGCTGGTGGACAACGCTGCCCTCTTTGAAGCCATAGAAGCTGGTGTAGTCAAGCGCTATATCACAGACTTTGGTGTAGAAGAGCTGCTCCGTCATCCACAGATTACTGTCTTTCCGCATTTGGGTGGCTCGACAGAGGAAGCTGAGCTCAACTGTGCCATTATGGCTGGGAAAACCATCCGCCGCTTCATGGAAACGGGCGAGATTATCAACTCAGTGAATTTCCCTAATGTCCGTCAGGCTCTATCAGCGCCTTATCGGATTACCCTGATTAACAAAAATGTACCGAATATTGTGGCTCGGATTTCAACAGCGGTCAGTGATTTGAATATCAATATTGACAATATCATCAACCGCTCTAAAGGTGATTATGCTTATACCTTGCTGGATTTGGATGAGTCAGACGAAAGCAAGATTCAGGAGCTGGTTGATAAATTTGAGAATAGCGACAATATTGTGCGCGTGCGTTTGATTAAGAAATAACAAAAAAATACGGCTTACATAAAAGTGATTTATATGCTAAATATCATAAGTAAAATATCATAGGAGTTATTATGTTTATTATTGATTTAACTTATAAAAAAGACCTAGTAGAAGTTGAAAAATATTTACCAGAGCATATTTCTTTTTTAGATAAATATTATGCATCTGGCCACTTTATCGCATCAGGACGGAAGAATCCTCGGACTGGTGGGATTATTTTAGTGAATACAGATAGTAAAGAAACTGTTCAAAAGATTATTTCAGAAGATCCTTTTTATATTCAAGAGATTGCAGCATATACTTTCACCGAGTTTTATCCGACAAAGTATTCGCAGCACTTCAAGAAAATATTGGATGAGGGTGATGTCTTGTAGAGGAAGCATTTGCTTTCTTTAACAGTAAGCATAGAAATTTCAAGCTATTTTGGAATTTTAGACCACAAAGGCTAGAGATTAATAAGAATTGAGGTAAGTATGTTACAATTTATCGAATATCCAAAATGCTCTACCTGCCGCAAGGCCAAGGCTGAGCTCAATCAATTAGGAGTGGACTTTGAAGCGGTGGATATTGTCAAAGAAACGCCTAGTCAGGAGCAACTTCTGCAATGGATGACCAATTCTGATTTGGAAATCAAGTCTTTCTTTAATACCAGTGGTATCAAGTACCGAGAATTGGGGCTCAAAGGAAAGGTGCCGCATTTGACAGCTCAGGAAGCTGCAGATTTATTATCGACAGACGGCATGCTGATCAAGCGACCACTGCTAGTCCAAGATGGTCGAATTGTGCAAGTTGGCTATCGGACCGAATACAAGGAATTAAACCTTTAATTAAAGATGGGAAATTTCCTGTCTTTTTATATTTTCTTGAAACTATTAAATTTAGTTAATCTATAGAGGCACAGTATTTGATATGATTTCTAAGAAAGTCCCAATCAAAATCCTATAAAAGTTCTTCTTTTTATGAGAAAATAGAGGAAAAGATTGGAGGGATGTTTATGGCAGAAATTTATCTAGCGGGCGGCTGTTTCTGGGGCTTGGAAGAATATTTTTCTCGGATTGAAGGCGTTGAGGAGACGACAGTAGGCTATGCCAATGGACAAGTAGAGTCCACCAACTACCAGCTCATTCACCAGACCGACCATGCGGAGACGGTGCACTTGATTTATGACGAAGAAAAAATCAGCCTGCGGGAAATTTTGCTCTACTATTTCCGAGTCATTGACCCCTTATCCATCAACAAACAGGGGAATGATATTGGCCGTCAGTATCGGACAGGTGTTTACTATGTCCGTGAGGAAGATCGTGACATTATCGAGCAGGTTTTTGCTGATCAGGAGGAGCAATTAGGACAAAAGTTGGCTGTAGAGCTAGAGCCCTTGCGCCATTATATCTTGGCCGAGGATTATCATCAGGACTATCTCAAGAAAAATCCGACGGGTTATTGCCATATCAATGTCAAGGATGCTGAGCAGCCTTTGGTCGATGCGGACCATTATCCTAAGCCTAGCCAGCAGCAACTCAAAGCAGTGCTAAGTGAGGAGCAGTATCAGGTGACCCAGCAGAGCGCAACGGAGCGCCCTTTCCATAATGCTTACAACGCGACTTTTGAGGCAGGGATTTATGTTGATGTGACGACAGGCGAGCCCCTCTTTTTTGCGGCTGACAAGTTTGAATCTGGTTGTGGCTGGCCTAGTTTTGCTCGACCTATCGCTCGCGAGCTTATCAAGTATTATCAAGATTTGAGCCATGGCATGGAGCGAATCGAAGTGCGGAGTCGCTCAGGAAATGCCCATCTGGGTCATGTTTTTACCGACGGTCCTCAAGAATTAGGTGGCTTGCGCTACTGCATCAATTCAGCAGCTCTGCGATTTATCCCGAAAGAGCAAATGGAAGAGGAAGGCTACGGATACCTGCTATCCTATATGGGCTAATACTCGCTTTTGTTACTTGTCAACCTTTTCAAAATCTAACTAAACTAGACAGAAATAATCAGCCAATCTCCTCTTTTCTAACGCTCCAAGCATTTATATATGTAAATACCATAGAAAAGTGTATAATGGTTAGGAAAAGATAAATGTTATGGAAGGAATGCAAAATGGAGAAATTGGATATTACTACAATGTCTGATTATAAAAAGGTAGAAGCTGTTATTCAATTACTAATCGATGGAGTTTTGACCAGCTATCGTGTGGCGACAGATGCCAACATCAGCAAAATGAGTATCTTGACACTGGTCAAAGGTAGCAGCAAAATTAAAAATATTACTTATCAAACGGCTATTGCTCTGATTAATTGGTATGAAGAAAATCATGAAAAATATGGTATTACTATTCAATAAGTAGCCGATTTTACTGGGAAATATATATAACTGGAATTCTATGAGTGCTTGCTTGTGGGATTCTTTTACTGAAGGAAAGAATGGCCTTTCCATTATTGCAGGAAAGGCAAAAATTTCATATAATGGAAATAAGAAAAATGAGCGTAGGAATGTCTGCTGGTGGTAGCAGCCCGCTAAATTTTTTATAAGGAGAACTCAATGTCACAATTATCTGTTAATGCCATTCGCTTTTTAGGAATTGACGCGATTGAAAAGTCTAAGTCAGGTCACCCTGGTGTCGTTATGGGCGCTGCGCCGATGGCTTACGACCTATTTACCAAACAGCTGCGCATCAATCCAGAAGAGCCAAATTGGATTAACCGCGATCGCTTCGTCCTATCTGCAGGACACGGCTCTATGCTGCTTTATGCCTTGCTCCATCTGTCTGGCTTCAAAGATGTCAGCATGGAGGAAATCAAAAACTTCCGCCAATGGGGCTCTAAGACACCAGGTCACCCAGAGTTTGGTCATACAGCTGGAGTTGATGCGACGACTGGACCATTGGGACAAGGGATTTCTACAGCGACTGGATTTGCTCAAGCAGAGCGTTTCTTGGCTGCTAAGTACAACCGTGATGGTTATCCGATTTTCGACCATTACACTTATGTCATCTGTGGTGATGGCGATTTGATGGAGGGTGTTTCAGCTGAGGCTGCTTCTTACGCTGGTCTGCAAAAGCTGGACAAGCTGGTTGTTCTCTATGATTCAAATGATATCAACCTAGATGGAGAGACTAAGGATTCCTTTACAGAAGATGTTCGTGCCCGCTATGAAGCATATGGTTGGCATACTGCCTTGGTAGAAGATGGAACAGACCTTGCAGCGATTGATGCAGCCATCAATGAAGCTAAGGCTTCCGGCAAACCATCTTTGATTGAAGTTAAGACGGTTATCGGTTACGGTTCTCCAAACAAGCAAGGAACGAATGCAGTGCACGGTGCGCCTCTGGGAGCAGAAGAAGCGGAAGCTACTCGTAAAGCCTTGGGCTGGGACTATGCGCCATTTGAGATTCCTGAGGAAGTCTATGCTGACTACCGTACAAATGTAGCAGAGCGTGGTGCCGCAGCATACGATGCTTGGAAACAGCTAGTAGAGGACTACAAGCAAGCCCATCCAGAATTGGCAGCAGAAGTAGCAGCTATCATTGCTGGTCAGGATCCAGTAGAAATCAAACCAGAAGACTTCCCAGTGCTTGAAAATGGCTTCTCTCAAGCGACCCGTAATTCCAGTCAGGATGCCCTCAATGCAGCAGCTAAGGCCCTTCCAACTTTCCTTGGCGGTTCTGCTGACTTGGCTCATTCCAATATGACCTATATCAAGGAAGATGGCCTGCAGGACGACGTCCACCGTCTCAACCGCAACATCCAATTTGGTGTGCGCGAGTTTGCTATGGGAACAATTCTCAACGGTATGGCGCTTCATGGTGGTCTTCGTGTTTACGGTGGTACATTCTTCGTATTCTCAGACTATGTTAAGGCAGCTGTTCGTTTGTCTGCTTTGCAAGGCTTGCCAGTGACTTATGTATTTACTCACGACTCTATTGCAGTTGGTGAAGATGGACCGACTCACGAGCCGATTGAGCATTTGGCTGGTCTGCGTGCTATTCCAAACCTGACTGTTTTCCGCCCAGCAGATGCGCGTGAAACTCAGGCGGCTTGGTACCTGGCCCTTAAGAGTCAATCCACTCCGACTGCTCTGGTCTTGACCCGTCAAAATCTGACAGTTGAAGAAGGCACAAACTTTGATAAGGTAGCTAAAGGCGCTTATGTGGTCTACGAAACAGGAGCAGATTTCGATACTATCTTGCTGGCTTCTGGTTCTGAGGTTAATTTGGCTGTTGCAGCTGCTAAAGCACTTGCAGCAGAAGGCACTAAAATTCGCGTGGTCAGCGTGCCATCAACAGAGCTTTTTGATGCTCAAGATGCAGCCTACAAAGAAGAAATTCTGCCTAATGCAGTTCGTCGTCGCGTAGCGATTGAGATGGCAGCTAGCCAGCCTTGGTACAAGTATGTCGGTCTGGACGGTGCAGTTATCGGGATCGACCAGTTCGGTGCATCTGCTCCAGCAGGCAAGGTTCTGGAAGAATACGGCTTTACAGTTGAGCACGTAGCAGAAGTTGTTAAAAATCTTAAATAAAAAGACTTAAGATCAGGATGCTAGTCATCCTGATTTTTTTGGAAATTATTTTCCTGCCTTGTCAAACGGGCCAAAATCTGCTATAGTAATTACGTAGATGAATTCCAAAGGAGAAGAGAAATGAATCCAACAATGATGATTATTTTTTTCGTTGTACTAGTGGGAATGATGTATTTCCAAGTACGGACACAGAAAAAGCAAGCTGAAAAACGGATGGAAAGCCTTAATAAACTGCAAAAAGGCTATGAAGTCATTACTATTGGTGGTCTTTACGGAACTGTTGACGAAGTTGATTCAGAGCGTAAGACTGTTGTCTTGGACGTAGACGGTGTTTTCTTGACATTTGAATTGGCATCCATTAAGACTGTTTTGCCATTGACAGAAGGTATCCCAGCTGCTGCAGGAGTGGAAGGCGATATCGCTGTGTCTGATGAAGATACTGCCATTGAAGAATAGGATACAGGACAGCCGAGAGGCTGTTTTTTTATTTTAAGCAAATTTTGTAAGCTCATCTTTTACAATATTATAGTTGCACAACACTAGCGAAACCTTCCTGTAGGCACTACCAGCTATTTATCATCAGCTCTGATAGACGAAAAATCAGCTCTCCTGCCCACATTTAAAGGATTTATGATATAATGAAATGATAAAACTTTAAATAGGATAAAAAATATGTTTAGTTTTAAGAAAAAAGAAAAGCTCGATGAGGCCTTGCTTGTTCCCAATCATATAGGCATTATCATGGATGGCAATGGTCGTTGGGCTAAAAAACGTATGCAGCCGCGCGTCTTTGGTCATAAGGCAGGTATGGAAGCCTTGCAAGAAGTGACGATTGCAGCTAAGGAGATGGGCGTGCAGGTCTTGACAGTCTATGCCTTTTCAACGGAAAACTGGACGCGACCAGAAAAAGAAGTGTCCTTCATTATGAATTTGCCGGTTGAGTTTTATGACCGCTATGTGCCAGAATTGCACAGAAACAATGTGAAAATTCAAATGATTGGCGACACGAAGCGACTTCCTAAAGCTACTTTTGAGGCCTTGGAGAAGGCTGAAGAACTAACTCGCTTGAATACGGGGTTGATTTTGAATTTCGCCCTAAACTATGGCGGACGAGCTGAAATCAATCAAGCGGTTCAGAAGCTTGCCCAAGATGTTTTAGATGCGAAAGTCCAGCCGGTAGATATTACAGAGGAAATGCTTGGAGACTATCTCTACACTAGCAGTTTGCCTGTAAGTTTGCGAGATCCTGACTTAGTTATTCGTACGAGTGGCGAGCTGCGCCTTAGCAATTTCTTGCCTTGGCAGACAGCATATAGCGAGTTGTATTTTACAGATATTCTTTGGCCGGATTTCGATGAGAAGGCTTTGAAGGATGCGGTTGTAGAGTATAATCGCCGCAATCGCCGCTTCGGCGGTGTATAAAGGAGGGAGAAAAAGATGAGTTTAGATTTACAAAGACGTCTTCTTTTTGGAGGAATTGCTCTAGCTATTTTTATTCCTCTAGTGAAGATGGGAGGGATTCCCTTCCAGATCAGTGTTGGCCTTCTAGCTATGCTGGCAGTGCATGAATTGCTTAAGATGAAGGGGCTTCCGACAGCGACCTTAGAGGGCGGATTGGTTATGCTGGCAGCTTTCGTCTTGACCCTGCCACTTGAAAATTACTTGAAGTTTTTGCCCGTGGACGGCAATGTGATGGCTTATGGCTTGGTTGTTTTCGTCTTGCTAGGAGCGACTGTTTTAGGTTCCTCTTATAGCTTTGAAGATGCGGCTTATCCGATTGCTTCTAGTTTTTATGTCGGTCTAGGTTTTAATGCTTTGATCGATGCCCGTTTGGTGAATGTGGACAAGGTTTTGCTGGCTCTCTTTATCGTCTGGGCGACAGACAGTGGAGCCTATCTGGTTGGTACCCGCTACGGGCGGAGAAAATTATTGCCAAAGATATCGCCAAATAAAACCATTGAAGGCAGTTTAGGAGGCATTATCTCAGCGGTGCTGGTTTCGGCGATTTTTATGTCTGTCCGTCCACAAGTTGCCACTCCATATAGCTTTGTGACCATGCTGCTCTTGACAGTTGTCTTTAGTATTGCTGGTCAATTCGGTGACTTGGTAGAGAGCGCTATTAAGCGTCACTTTGGTGTGAAAGACTCAGGGAAGTTTATTCCTGGGCATGGCGGTGTTTTGGATCGCTTTGATAGCTTGCTTTTTGTCTTTCCACTGATGCACCTCTTTGGCCTGTTCTAAGGAGTTTGGTGTCCAAGCAGCCGAAAGCCTTCTTGGCTTAATGAACAATCTTAAGAGAGAGATTACACTTATGCAGATTATTACATTTATTATTATTTTTGGGGTCATTGTGGTGGTTCATGAATTTGGACATTTCTACTTTGCCAAAAAATCAGGCATTCTAGTTCGTGAGTTTGCCATTGGTATGGGCCCGAAAATCTTTGCTCATATTGGCAAGGATGGAACAGCCTATACGATTCGGATTTTACCGCTAGGTGGATATGTCCGTATGGCTGGCTGGGGCGAGGATTCGACAGAAATCAAAACAGGTACGCCAGCTAGTCTGACCTTGAATGAAGATGGGAAAGTCGTCCGCATCAATCTGTCTGGCAAGAAAATTGATCAGACGGCTCTGCCTATGAATGTGACCAGTTTTGATTTTGAAGAAAGGCTGGAGATTACAGGGCTGGTCTTAGATGAGACCAAGACTTATTCTGTTGACCACGATGCGACCATTGTTGAGGAAGACGGAACGGAAGTTCGGATTGCTCCGCTGGATGTCCAGTATCAAAATGCGACTATCTGGGGACGCCTCATCACCAACTTTGCGGGTCCTATGAACAACTTTATCCTCAGTATTATTGTCTACTCCCTCTTAGCCTTTATGCGCGGTGGTGCCATTGACTACTACAGCAACAACGTTCAGGTGGCACCCGATGGGGCGCTGGCTAAGGTCGGTGTTAAAAGTAATGTTCAGATCCTTCAGGTTAATAACGATACCGTCAGCAACTGGGATGAGTTGACAAACGCTGTGGAGAAAGCGACCAAGGATAGCAAGACAGCTCCTGAATTGACCCTGAAAGTCAAAGCAGACGGCCAAGAAAAAGAAGTCAAGGTAAAGCCAACCAAGTCAGGAAATCGTTACTATCTGGGTGTGACAAATGGCCTCAAGACAGGATTTGTAGATAAACTCTTATCTGGTTTTACGGATACCTGGAATACAGCGACTCGGATTTTGGGAGCTTTGAAAGATATCATTTTCCACTTTAGTCTCAATAAACTGGGTGGCCCGGTCGCTATCTACAATGCCAGCTCACAAGCTGCTCAATTAGGAATTCCTGCAGTTTTATCACTCATGGCCATGCTCTCTATTAATATTGGGATCTTCAATCTAATCCCGATTCCAGCTTTGGACGGTGGAAAGATTGTCCTCAATATCCTTGAGGCTATCCGTCGCAAACCCTTGAAACGGGAAACAGAAAGCTATGTTACCCTCGCAGGGGTAGCTGTCATGGTTGTCCTTATGATCGCTGTGACTTGGAATGATATTATGAAATTGTTCTTCTAACATTTTAAAAGATTGAAAAATATTCTATGAAGGAGTTTTGTTTTTATGAAACAAAGTAAAATGCTAATCCCAACGCTGCGCGAAATGCCAAGCGATGCTCAGGTTATCAGCCATGCCCTTATGTTGCGGGCTGGCTATGTTCGCCAAGTTTCTGCGGGAGTCTACTCTTACCTGCCACTGGCTAACCGTGTTATTGAAAAAGCTAAAAAAATCATGCGGGAAGAATTCGATAAGATTGGTGCGGTGGAGATGTTAGCTCCGGCCCTTCTCAGTGCGGACCTCTGGCGCGAGTCAGGTCGTTATGAGACCTACGGTGAAGACCTCTATAAATTGAAAAACCGTGAAAAGTCAGACTTTATCTTAGGTCCTACACACGAAGAGACCTTCACTTCTATTGTCCGTGACTCTGTTAAATCTTACAAGCAATTGCCGCTCAACCTCTATCAAATCCAACCTAAGTACCGCGACGAAAAGCGTCCACGTAATGGACTTCTTCGTACCCGTGAATTTATCATGAAAGATGGTTATAGTTTCCATGCTAACTATGATAGTTTGGATGTAACTTATGATGACTACAAATCTGCTTATGAGAAAATCTTCACTCGCAGTGAGCTAGATTTCAAAGCCATTATCGGTGACGGTGGTGCCATGGGTGGTAAGGACAGTCAAGAATTTATGGCGATCACGCCTGCTCGTACAGATCTTGACCGTTGGGTCGTTTTGGATAAGTCAGTTGCCTCATTTGATGAAATTCCTGCAGAAGTGCAAGAAGAAATCAAGGCAGAATTGCTTAAATGGATGGTCTCTGGTGAAGATACCATTGCCTACTCTAGCGAGTCTAGCTATGCGGCCAACCTAGAAATGGCAACCAATGCTTATAAACCAAACAAAAAAGTAGTGACTGAAGCAGAGTTAGTGCGTGTAGAAACCCCTGACTGCAAGACCATTGATGAGGTGGCAGCTTTCCTACAAGTTGATACAGAAGAAACAATCAAGACCTTGGTCTACATGGCTGATGAAAAGCCTGTCGTGGCCCTTCTTGTCGGCAATGATCAGCTCAACGAAGTCAAACTTAAAAACCATTTGGGAGCTGATTTCTTTGAAGTCGCTAGTGAAGAGGATGTTCGTCAGCTCTTGGGCGCAGGCTTTGGTTCACTAGGTCCAGTCAATCTGCCAGAAGATGTGACCATTATCGCGGACCGTAGAGTCCAAGACCTTTCTAACGCTGTAGCAGGAGCCAATGAAGATGGCTACCACCTGACTGGTGTTAATCCAGGCCGTGATTTTAGCCCTGAATATGTGGATATCCGTGAAGTTCGTGAAGGTGAAGTGTCTCCGGACGGTCAAGGTATCCTCAAGTTTGCTCGTGGGATTGAGATTGGGCACATCTTCAAGCTAGGAACACGCTACTCTGACAGTATGAATGCCAATGTCTTGGACGAAAATGGCCGAGCAGTACCAATGATTATGGGCTGCTATGGTATCGGTGTCAGCCGTCTCCTCTCTGCTGTTATGGAGCAACACGCTCGTCTCTTTGTCAATAAAACTCCTAAGGGTGAATTCCGCTATGCTTGGGGTATCAACTTCCCGAAAGAGCTAGCACCATTTGATGTGCACTTGATTCCGGTCAATGTCAAGGACGAGGAAGCTCTTGCTCTCACTGATCAAATCGAGGCTAACTTGTTGAGTGCTGGTTATGAAGTTTTGGTGGATGATCGCAATGAACGAGCGGGTGTTAAATTCAGCGACAGCGATTTGATTGGCCTCCCAATCCGTGTGACAGTTGGTAAGAAAGCCGCAGAAGGCATCGTCGAAGTCAAGATCAAGGCTACTGGCGATACCATTGAAGTCCATGCTGATAATCTGCTGGAAACCTTGTCTATTTTGACAAAATAAAAGCAACTGCCAGTTTTCTTTTGCTTATTGGCCTTGAAAATGCTATAGTAGGAAAAATGGATTGGAGGATCGAAACATGGGATTATTCAGCGGTTTATTGGGCAATGCTTCTCAGAAAGATATTGAAAAAACAGAAAGAGAATTGGAGAATATTCTGACGCCAGCAGAAAATGTGGAGCTGGCTTTCAGTCTCATTCGCGACTTGATTGTCTTTACAGATAAGCGTTTGATTTTGGTGGACAAGCAGGGAGTGACAGGCAAGAAAACGACTTATAAGTCTTATCCTTATCGCTCCATCTCTCGCTTTTCGGTGGAAACGGCTGGCCACTTTGACCTAGACGCTGAGCTGAAAATCTGGGTTTCCAGTGCTGAGGAACCAGCCGAAACCCTAACTTTCCGAAGTGATAAAAGTGTCATTGCTATCCAAAAAGCGCTGGCAGAAGCAGTATTAAGGTAAAAAGCGGTTTCAACCGCTTTTTTTGTAAACAAAAACTAACCATAGCTTATTGGCATGGTTAGTTCATATTTAAAGATTGACGACCAAAAGCAATTTCTATTTAGTTGTCTTCACTAGGGAAAGATTCACCAAAATGCAGCTCAGAGTATGGAGTTTCAAAATGACCTCCGTCATAAGTTACCTTGACTGAAGTTATTCCAAAGTCAACGATTATTGGTTTTGCAGCTGTTACAAAGACATAGCGATTAGCGTTTTGTTTTATATCATAGACTTTTACTGCTCCGTAAATGGAATCGGAAGAATAGATATCTCCATTTTTGGTCGATTTGCTTATTTCAATGGTCTTCTTAACAGGAGAGTAGGATAAATTATAGGCTTCTTTTTTTCCGATACCTTGTGTAATAAAAGTTTCGTTATCATCACTTTTAGCTTGAAAGTGAATAAAATTTTTATCAAAACTTTGCTGAGCGTTGTTCATAACGAGAAATACATTTACTCCCCATGCAGCTAAGCCCAAAATAAGAAGAGAAGTGATACCAATAAAAACAGTTTTTTTAGTTAAGCGCATAAAAACTCCTTGAAAATCATGCTATTGGAGAGGTGAAAGCCAATAGCTTGCTCTAAAAAATATTTTCTAAGTTTTTTCTTGCTGGCGAACTAAGGACTTGGCTAGCAAGACAGGATAGTTTCTAAAGTTAAAGAAATCAGTCAGAAAAGATTTCATTCTTCTGTGAAACCTTGAGATAGCAGAAAAGCAAAGAAATCTTCGGGCTTTTCCTTAAGCTTTTTGAATAGGTTATCTTTAGTTGTTTCCCCTAAAGCCGCCATGACTTGTTTTTCTTTTGCTTTGCTGAGATCAAAGTGGGCAATTTGTGCAACGGTTTTTTTATCCTCTGAAACTTTGACTTCAAGTGTAACTCCATCTAACTTGCTGAATTTATCATAAAAGTCACTGGATTTCAATTCTTCCTGATAAATGTTGCTGATTTCTTCAGGACTCTTACCTTGCTCGTCCTCTTGAGTCGGTTTCGTAGCCATAAAATCGAAGGCTCGAATCTTATCTTTTTGATAATAAGCGACAATTTTATTATTGTATCCGTTAGGCATGTTGTAAGCAAAAGTCTTGGTTTTTACTTTCTCTTCTTTTTTTGGCTTGCTTTGGCTCTGACTTTGATTGGGTTTGTTTTCGTGCTTAGTTTGCTTTGGCATGCTGCAGGCAGTCAAAGCCAGCAGACAGACGCTAGCTAGTAAAATTTTTTTCACAGTTAAGACTCCTTTTGATAAATGTTTTTTCTATTATAGCATAACTTAGTTTTAAGACAAGAAAATATATAAATATATAGGCACAACCAACTTTGCCCTACTCTTTTTCTATCGAAAAAAGTGCTGATTTATGGTAAAATAGGGTCACTACTGTACGAGGAAATGTCATGTCAAACAAGTTTGAAATTTTAATGAATCAGCTAGATATGCCACTTGAAATGAGAAATTCAGAGGCCTTTTTGAATGCAGAAATTGAGAAGGTTCTGGTCCACAAGGTCAGTCGGGTCTGGGAGTTTCATTTTTCTTTTACGAATATTCTGCCCATTGAGATTTTTCGGGAATTGCAGAAGCGCTTAGCTCAAGAGTTTTCTAAGACGGGCAATCAAGCTATTTTTGAAATTCACTGTCAGGCTCCTCAGGTGTCGGATGAGCTCTTACAGGCTTATTACCAGCTGGCCTTTGAGGAAGGTCCATGTGCCAGTCATGGCTTTAAAAGCCTGTATCAGGATTTGCGGGTTCATTTGGATGGGGACAAGCTGCTGATTGAGGGGGCTTCGACCATTGATACGGAGCATTTTCGCAAGAATCATCTGCCCAACCTCAGCCAGCAGTTGGTCAAGTACGGCTTTCCTCAGTTGACCTGTCAGGTTCAGCACAGCGATGAGCTGACCCAGCAGCAAGCGGAGAATTTCCAGGCGGAGAATGACAAGATTGTTCAGGCGGCCAATGAAGAAGCGCTAAAAGCCATGGAATCCTTGCAGCAGATGGCACCACCGCCAGAGGAAAAGCCAGCCTATGACTTCCAAGCTCGCAAGGCTGCGGCTAAACCAAAGCTGGACAAGGCAGAGATTACCCCTATGATTGAAGTTCAGACTGAGGAGAATCGTCTGGTCTTTGAGGGAATGGTCTTTGACCTAGAGCAGAAAGTTACTCGGACCGGCCGGGTCTTGCTCAATTTCAAGATGACAGACTATACTTCCAGCTTTTCCTTGCAGAAATGGATGAAAAACGAGGAAGAAGCCAAGAAGTTTGACATGATTAAGAAAGGTGCCTGGCTGCGCGTGCGGGGAAATGTAGAGATGAACAATTTCACTCGCGACCTGACCATGAATGTACAGGATGTGCAGGAAGTTACCCACTATGAGCGCAAGGATTTGATGCCTGAGGGGCAGAAGCGGGTCGAGTTTCACGCCCATACCAATATGTCTACTATGGATGCCCTGCCTGAGGTCGAGGAAATCATTGCAACAGCGGCCAAGTGGGGCCACAAGGCTGTCGCCATTACTGACCATGGCAATGTGCAGTGCTTCCCCCATGGCTACAAGGCTGCCAAGAAAGCTGGTATTCAGCTGATTTACGGTATGGAGGCCAATATTGTAGAAGACCGGGTACCCATCGTCTACAATGAAGTGGATATGGCGCTGAGTGATGCGACCTATGTAGTCTTTGACGTGGAAACGACAGGCCTTTCGGCGGTCTACAATGACTTGATTCAGGTCGCCGCCAGCAAGATGCACAAGGGTAATATCATCGCTGAGTTTGATGAGTTTATCAATCCTGGGCATCCTCTGTCGGCCTTTACGACGGATTTAACCGGGATTACAGATGAGCATGTCCGCAATGCAAAGCCACTTGAGCAAGTGCTCAAAGAATTTCAGGAATTTTGCCAGGACAGTGTCCTCGTTGCCCATAATGCTACCTTTGACGTGGGCTTTATGAATGTCAACTATGAGCGGCATGGCCTGCCGAAAATTACCCAGCCAGTTATTGACACGCTGGAATTTGCCCGCAACCTCTATCCAGAGTACAAGCGTCATGGTCTGGGGCCTTTGACCAAGCGTTTCCAGATTGCTCTGGAGCACCATCACATGGCCAACTATGACGCGGAAGCGACGGGCCGCCTCCTCTTTATCTTTATCAAGGATGTGGCTGAAAAGCATGGTGTGACCAACCTTAAGGATTTGAATACGGATCTGGTCGATGAGAATTCTTACAAGAAGGCTCGGGTCAAGCATGCGACCATTTATGTGAAAAATCAGACGGGGCTCAAGAATATTTTCAAGTTAGTCAGTCTGTCCAATACCAAGTATTTCGAAGGTGTCCCTCGGATTCCACGGACCGTGCTGGATGCCCATCGAGAAGGCCTGATTTTAGGCTCAGCCTGTTCAGAAGGCGAAGTCTATGATGCTGTTGTCTCTCAGGGGGTGGATGCGGCTGTCGAAGTAGCCAAGTATTATGACTTTATCGAGGTTATGCCGCCGGCTATCTATGAGCCACTGATTGCCAAGGAGCAAATCAAGGACCAGGAAGAACTGCAGACCATTATTCGTAATCTGATTGAGGTCGGAGATCGCTTGGGCAAGCCTGTCCTTGCGACAGGGAACGTCCACTATATCGAGCCGGAAGAAGAAATCTATCGTGAGATTATCGTCCGGAGTCTGGGTCAGGGAGCCATGATTAACCGTACCATTGGTCACGGTGAAAATGCCCAGCCGGCGCCGCTTCCTAAAGCTCACTTCCGAACCACCAATGAGATGCTGGATGAGTTTGCCTTTCTAGGCGAGGACTTGGCTAAGAAGCTGGTCATTACCAATCCGAATCAGCTGGCGGAGACCTTTGAGCCGGTCGAGGTGGTCAAGGGCGACCTCTATACGCCTTTCATTGACAAGGCTGAGGAGACAGTTGCCGAGCTGACCTATCAAAAGGCCTTTGAGATTTATGGCAATCCGCTGCCTGATATCGTCGATTTGCGGATTGAAAAAGAGTTGACCTCTATCTTGGGGAATGGCTTTGCCGTGATTTACTTGGCTTCGCAGATGCTGGTACAACGCTCCAATGAGCGGGGTTATCTGGTAGGTTCACGGGGGTCTGTTGGATCCAGCTTTGTTGCGACCATGATCGGGATTACCGAGGTTAATCCCTTGTCACCCCACTATGTCTGTGGCAAATGCCAATACAGCGAGTTCATCACGGATGGATCTTATGGTTCTGGCTTTGATATGCCAGATAAGGACTGTCCAGAATGTGGTCACAAGCTGAGCAAGAATGGTCAGGATATTCCTTTTGAGACCTTCCTTGGATTTGACGGGGACAAGGTACCTGATATTGATTTGAACTTCTCGGGGGAAGATCAGCCTAGCGCTCACTTGGATGTGCGTGATATCTTTGGTGAGGAGTATGCATTTCGGGCTGGAACCGTTGGTACCGTTGCGGCTAAGACGGCTTATGGATTTGTCAAAGGCTATGAGCGCGACTACGGGAAGTTCTACCGAGACGCCGAAGTTGAGCGTTTGGCGCAGGGAGCTGCTGGAGTCAAGCGGACAACTGGACAACACCCGGGCGGAATCGTTGTTATCCCTAACTACATGGATGTTTATGACTTTACACCGGTCCAATATCCAGCTGACGATGTGACGGCCGAGTGGCAGACTACCCACTTTAACTTCCATGATATTGATGAAAATGTTCTCAAGCTAGACGTTCTGGGACACGATGATCCGACCATGATTCGGAAACTTCAGGACTTGTCGGGCATTGATCCCAATGACATTCCTATGGATGATGCTGGCGTCATGGCTCTCTTTTCTGGGACAGATATTCTGGGTGTGACTGAGGAGCAAATTGGCACGCCGACTGGTATGCTGGGGATTCCGGAGTTTGGGACCAACTTTGTACGGGGAATGGTTGACGAGACTCATCCGACGACCTTTGCCGAGCTCTTACAGCTATCTGGTCTCTCTCATGGTACGGACGTCTGGCTGGGCAATGCCCAGGACTTGATCAAGCAAGGGATTGCCGACCTGTCCACCGTTATCGGCTGTCGGGACGACATCATGGTTTACCTCATGCACAAGGGCTTGGATCCTAAGATGGCCTTTACGATCATGGAGCGCGTGCGGAAGGGCCTCTGGCTGAAGATTTCTGAAGAAGAGCGCAACGGCTACATCGCAGCTATGAAGGAAAACAATGTGCCAGAATGGTACATCGAGTCCTGTGGAAAGATCAAGTACATGTTCCCCAAGGCCCATGCGGCAGCCTACGTAATGATGGCTCTGCGGGTGGCCTACTTCAAGGTGCATCATCCGATTTATTACTACTGTGCCTATTTCTCTATCCGGGCCAAGGCCTTTGATATTAAGACCATGAGTGGCGGACTTGATGCCGTCAAACGCCGGATGAACGAAATCGCTGAAAAGCGCAAGAACAACGAAGCCTCCAATGTAGAAATTGACCTTTATACGACTCTGGAAATCGTCAATGAAATGCTGGAGCGGGGCTTCAAATTCGG
>CAURCE010000001.1:0-54286 GCA_963523365.1 uncultured Streptococcus sp. | reverse complement strand
CCGGCTTCGAGCATTATGAGATTTCAAACTTTTCCAAGCCAGGCTTTGAGAGCCGTCACAACCTCATGTACTGGGACAATGCGGAGTATTATGGTATCGGTGCGGGAGCATCTGGCTATGTCGATGGCATTCGCTATAAAAACCACGGGCCTATTCGTCATTATCTGCATGCGGTGGAAGCGGGCAATGCTCGTGTGCAGGAAGAAGTGCTGACGCTGCATGAAAAGATGGAAGAAGAGATGTTTCTGGGGCTTCGAAAGAAGTCGGGTGTTTCTAAAAAACGTTTTGAGGAAAAATTCGGTCTTTCCTTTGAAGACCAGTACGGTGCTGTCGTGTCTGAGCTAACTGAGCAGGGTTTGCTAGTGCCAGACAAAGACATCGTATGCATGACTAAAAAAGGCCTCTTTTTGGGCGATACGGTTGCTGAGAAATTTATATTGGAGTAAATCATGGGCTTAACTTATCAAATGAAAATGAAAATTCCTTTTGATATGGCGGATATGAATGGCCATATCAAGCTGCCGGATGTCATCTTGCTGTCCTTGCAGGTATCGGGGATGCAGTCAATCGAGCTTGGCGTCAGTGACAAGGATATGCTGGAGCGGTATAACCTAGTCTGGATTATCACGGACTATGATATTGATGTGACACGTCTGCCACGATTTGCAGAGGAGATTACTATCGAAACAGAAGCCTTAACTTATAATCGGCTCTTTTGCTACCGTCGCTTTACGATTTTTGATGAAGCGGGTGAAGCCATTATACAGATGAAGGCAACCTTTGTTCTTATGGATCGAGATAGCCGCAAGGTTCGTGCCGTTGATCCGGAGATTGTAGCGCCATATCAATCAGAGTTTTCCAAGAAATTACTGCGCGGTCCCAAATATCCAGACTTGAAAAATCCTGTCAGCAAGGACTACCATGTGCGCTTTTACGACTTGGATATGAACGGACATGTCAATAATAGCAAGTATCTGGACTGGATCTTTGAGGTCATGGGTGCAGATTTCCTCACCCAGCACCTTCCCAAGAAAGTCCACCTTAAGTATGTCAAGGAAGTCCGACCAGGCGGCATGATTGCTTCTAGCTATGACCTAGAAGGTCTGCAGAGCAATCACCAGATTTCCAGTGATGGCGAAGTCAATGCCCAGGCTTTGGTTACCTGGCAAGAGTTTAAACATGAGAATGAGGAAGAGCAGAAATGACTTATAAAGGATATTTGATTGATTTAGACGGGACGATTTATAAGGGCAAGAGTCGGATTCCGGCTGGTGAAGCTTTTGTGCATGAGTTGCAGAAGCGCAAGATTCCTTATCTTTTCGTGACCAATAATACTACTCGCACGCCAGAAGCAGTGCAGACCATGCTGACTGAAAATTTCAATATTGAGACGCCACTAGAGACTATTTACACAGCTACTTTAGCTACCATTGACTATATGGAGGAGAAAAATCTGGGCAAGAAAGTCTACGTTATCGGTGATGTCGGGCTTAAACATGCCATTGAAGAAGCTGGATATATAGAGGATACAGAAAATCCTGACTATGTAGTAGTGGGTCTGGACTGGGAAGTGGACTATGAGAAGCTGACAATAGCGACTCTGGTCATTCAAAAAGGTGCTCACTTTATCGGGACCAATCCAGATCTTAATATTCCGACTGAGCGAGGTCTGCAGCCAGGAGCGGGTGCTATCAATGCCCTCTTGGAAGCAGCCACTCGGGTTGAACCGACCTTTATCGGCAAGCCCAATGCCATCATCATGGAAAAAGCCATAGAGCATCTAGGGTTGGCGCGTGAAGAAGTGGTCATGGTGGGTGATAACTATCTGACAGATATTCGAGCGGGAATCGACAATGGGATTCCGACCCTTCTGGTTACGACAGGTTTTACCCTACCAGAAGAAGTGCCAAATCTGCCGATCCAACCGACGCATGTCTTGTCCAGTCTAGCGGAGTGGGACTTCGATGCGTGATAAGTTGAGATTTTCAGCCAGTGTCTTGTGCTTGCTGGCAGTAGCTATCCTGTTGACCATTTACCTAGCTTGGTTGTTTTACCCGCTGGAAATTTCCTATTTCGCTTTGCCCGATAAGGTTCATTTGAAAGCAGAGACCATCCAGTATAATTCCAACATTTTGATGAATTACTTGACAAATCCTTTTAGTCAGAAGCTGTCGATGCCGGATTTTCGCTCGTCAGCAGCAGGTCTGCATCATTTTCAGGCAGTCAAGTATCTTTTCCACTTGGCACAGGCTGTCTTTCTGCTAACCTTGCCGTCTTTGATTTTCTTTATCAAAAAAGTGGTCAAAAAAGGATTTTTAGCTCTTTATCAAAGAAGCTTATTTATCTTGAGCGTATTGCCATTTGTCATGATTTGCTTGGCTGGCTTGATTGGTTTTAACAGTTTTTTCACGCTCTTTCATCAAGTACTTTTTGTGGGAGATAATACATGGTTGTTTGATCCAGCCAAGGATCCAGTCATCTGGATTTTGCCAGAAGAATTTTTCATGCACGCCTTTATTCTTTTTGCTCTTCTTTACGAAGGAATCTTTTTAAGCTTGTATTTTTTCAGTAGAAAGACTCGTAGTCAATAATAACAAAGGAGAATTTATGAATACGTTACCTGAGCCTTTAAATCCCAAGAAAGATCTGGGGAGATTTTCAGCAAGCTGCTTCACTTATTCTATCGTGATGCTAGTGGTTGTCATACTTTATACTGTCTTTTCCTATTTCTTTGTTCTTTTTCAGCAGGGCTTTGATATAGGTAAGACTGAGGAATTTGTAAAAAGTTTTATGGATAAAGATGGTGGTTCCTACATTATCGCTTCTTGTTTGGGAGTGCTTATTTTCACGATTTTCAGAGGCAAGCGGCTTTTCACTCGAGATTTGCGCAAGAAAAATAAGAAAATGACAGCCAAAGTCTTCTTCTTCATGATTTGTTTTTTGTTTTTCTCTCAGCTGTTTAGTACTGTGACAAGTCAAATCATGAATGCTATTTTGTCTCTCTTTGGTTTGGATCTTTCTGAAATTTTATCCCAAGATTTTAGCTCTCATTCAATCACCATGTTTATCTATACCACCATCATGGCACCGATTACAGAGGAGATTATTTTTCGGGGAGCAGGCTTGCGAGCTTTGGAAAAGCACGGAAAAGTATTTGCCATTGTCATGACGGCTCTTCTTTTCGGACTGTTTCATGAAAATCTCTATCAGCTCTATTTTGCTGCTATGATTGGTCTGGGATTTGGTTACATCGCTTTTGAATATTCTATTTTCTGGGTGATCTTCTTCCATATTTTCAATAATTTGGTTATCGCAGAGGGGCTTGATTTCCTGACCAACTATATTCCAGAAAGTATCGTGAATCTCATAAATTATGGATTGATGACTGTAGGAACAACGGTAGTATTGATTGTACTCATCCTAAATAGGTCGAAAATTAAAGCTTATATTACTGAAAATAGATCTCAGCCGGGAACATATAAGCAAGCTCTTAAATCAGTCTGGTTCTGGGTATTTTCGATCTTATGTGTACTTGCTGCCTTTTTACCGATCCTTTTTGTCTATATCAGTTCAAGGTAATAAAGGAACTAAAAGAAGTCTAACAGGCTTCTTTTTTCTATATTCAAACAAATGATTTGTTTTGATAGAAAATGATAGAAAATGCTTGACTTTGGAATTTAATCTTGTATAATAGAACTGTAATCGATTGCAGAGGAGGTATTCTATGCTGAAGTCGAAAAGAAAGCAGCTGATTCTCGAGAAAGTTATGAAAGATAAATTTGTTTCTTTAGAGTATCTAGTAAAAGCTTTAGACACTTCAGAATCAACTGTTAGAAGAGATTTAGATGAGCTTGAAAGCGAGCGGAAGTTGAGGCGTGTGCATGGTGGTGCAGAGAGTCTTCATTTCTTGCAGGAGGAAGAAAGCAATCAAGAAAAATCTATCAAAAACATTCAAGAAAAAACCAGGATCGCTCAAAAAGCAGCCAGCTTGATTCAAGAATACGATGTCATTTTTATTGATGCAGGGACGACCAATGAACTCTTAGTCAATGAATTGCACGATCCGAGCGTGACGGTGGTGACCAATTCTATCCACCATGCGACTAAGCTGGTGGAGCGCAATATTCCCACAGTGATTATTGGCGGTGTCGTGAAACGCTCGACAGATGCTAGTATTGGTGGTGTAGCTCTAAATCAAATCGGACAGCTAAATTTTGACAAGGCTTTTATCGGAATGAATGGAATTGACGATGGATTTTTCACG
Source organism: uncultured Streptococcus sp. (assembly GCA_963523365.1). Classification (GTDB taxonomy): domain Bacteria; phylum Bacillota; class Bacilli; order Lactobacillales; family Streptococcaceae; genus Streptococcus. The sequence goes on along the minus strand of CAURCE010000001.1, from coordinate 50,022 downwards.
ACTCCGGATATGGAAGAAGGAACAGTGAAACGCGCTATTCTCGAAAATGCCAAGAGAACCTATGTTTTGGCCGATGCCTCAAAGTTAGGTCAGACATCTTTTGCAAAAGTGGCCCCGATATCGCGCGCAAGGCTCATTACAAACCAGACAGAATCTGAAGTGATTCAAAAGATTAAAGAAAAAACGGAGGTAATAGAAGCATGATTTATACAGTCACACTCAATCCTTCCATTGACTATATCGTTCGTTTGGACCAAGTTCAAGTCGGTAGTGTCAATCGTATGGACAGTGATGATAAGTTTGCTGGTGGGAAAGGAATCAATGTCAGTCGTGTTTTGAAACGCTTGGGTATTCCAAATACAGCGACTGGATTTATCGGAGGCTTTACTGGTAAATTTATCACAGACACTTTGGCAGAAGAAGAAATCGAAACTCGTTTTGTCCAAGTGGCAGAAGATACGCGTATCAATGTTAAAATCAAAGCAGACCAAGAAACAGAAATCAATGGAACGGGTCCAAATGTTGAACCAGCTCAGCTAGAAGAATTAAAAGCAATTTTATCTAGTTTGACAGCAGAAGATACGGTTGTATTTGCGGGTTCAAGTGCTAAGAACTTGGGAAATGTCATCTACAAGGAGCTGATTGCCTTGACGCGCCAGACTGGTGCGCAAGTGGTTTGTGACTTTGAAGGACAGACCTTGATTGATAGTTTGGACTACCAGCCACTTTTGGTCAAACCAAATAATCATGAACTTGGAGCTATCTTTGGAGTGAAACTGGAAAGCTTAGACGAAATCGAGAAATACGCTCGTGAGTTACTGGCCAAAGGTGCTCAGAACGTCATTATCTCCATGGCTGGCGACGGTGCACTTCTTGTCACATCTGAGGGAGCATACTTCGCTAAACCCATCAAGGGAACTGTGAAAAATTCAGTGGGAGCTGGCGACTCTATGGTTGCCGGATTTACAGGTGAATTTGTCAAATCCAAAGATGCAGTAGAAGCCTTCAAATGGGGAGTAGCTTGTGGAACAGCAACTACCTTCTCGGATGACTTGGCAACAGCGGAATTTATTAAAGAAACATATGAAAAAGTTGAGGTAGAAAAACGATGAAAATTCAAGACCTATTGAGAAAAGATGTCATGTTGCTGGATTTGCAGGCAACTGAAAAAACAGCTGTCATCGAAGAGATGATTAAAAGCTTGGTCGATCACGGTTATGTGACGGATTTCGAAACTTGTAAAGAAGGAATCTTAGCGCGTGAAGCTTTGACTTCAACTGGTTTGGGTGAGGGGATTGCTATGCCTCACAGCAAAAACTCTGCTGTCAAAGAAGCAACGGTTCTCTTTGCTAAGTCAAACAAGGGGGTTGACTATGAAAGTTTGGATGGTCAGCCAACTGACCTCTTCTTCATGATTGCAGCTCCAGAAGGTGCTAACGATACTCACTTGGCAGCCCTAGCAGAATTGTCTCAATACTTGATGAAAGACGGTTTTGCTGACAAATTACGTAAAGTATCTTCACCAGATGAGGTTATCGCTCTCTTTGACCAAGCGTCTGAAAAGGCAGCTGAACCGGCAACTGTTGCTCCTGCCAACGAATCTGGTGATTTCCTCGTAGCCGTTACAGCTTGTACAACAGGAATTGCTCACACTTACATGGCCCAAGAATCTCTTCAAAAAGTGGCTGCTGAAATGGGCGTTGGTATCAAGGTTGAAACTAACGGTGCCAGTGGTGTTGGCAACAAACTAACAGCAGAAGACATCAAAAAAGCTAAAGCAGTCATCATCGCAGCAGACAAGGCTGTTGAAATGGATCGTTTTGACGGCAAACCTTTAGTCAGTCGCCCGGTTGCAGACGGTATTCGCAAGACAGAAGAACTCATCAATCTGGCTCTTTCTGGCAATGCTGAAGTTTACAAGGCTGCTAATGGTGGCGCTGCAGTAGCTAGCAGCAATGGAAAACTTAGCTTGGGAGGCGCTTTTTACAAGCACTTGATGAGCGGTGTTTCTCAAATGTTGCCATTCGTTATTGGCGGCGGGATTATGATTGCCATTGCCTTCTTGCTGGATCAGATCTTAGGTGTGCCAAAGGATCAGCTTTCTAATCTGGGAAGCTATCATGAAATTGCGGCTCAATTTAAGGCAATTGGTGGTGCAGCCTTTGGCTTCATGTTGCCAGTATTGGCTGGTTATATCGCCTACTCAATCGCTGAAAAGCCAGGTTTGGTTTCTGGTTTCGTAGCCGGTGCAATTGCGAGCAGTGGCGCATCATTTGGTGGTGTTGCCTATGCTGCAGGTGGTGAGAAGACACTCTCTCTAGCGGGTGTATCATCTGGTTTCCTTGGAGCTCTGGTCGGTGGTTTCTTAGCTGGTGGTGTGATTTTAGTCCTTCGCAAATTACTTGCAGCTCTGCCTCGCTCACTTGAAGGTATCCGCTCCATCTTGCTCTTGCCACTTCTTGGTGTTCTTGTGACTGGCTTCCTTATGCTGGCAGTTAATATCCCCATGTCAGCAATCAATACAGCCCTCAACGATTTCCTTGCTAGTTTGAGCGGAAGCTCTGCAGTTCTTCTCGGTCTCTTAGTTGGTGGTATGATGGCGGTCGATATGGGTGGACCAGTCAACAAAGCAGCTTATGTATTTGGTACAAGTACGCTGGCAAGTACTGTTTCAACTGGTGGTTCTCCAGTCATGGCAGCGGTTATGGCAGCCGGTATGGTTCCACCGCTTGCAGTATTTGTTGCAACTCTACTTTTCAAAGATAAATTTACTACTGAAGAACGTGATTCTGGTTTGACAAATATCGTCATGGGGCTTTCTTTCATCACAGAAGGTGCGATTCCTTTTGGAGCTGCTGACCCAGCCCGTGCAATTCCAAGTTTTATCGTAGGTTCAGCTCTCACCGGTGCACTTGTCGGTCTGTCTGGCATCAAACTTATGGCTCCTCACGGAGGAATCTTCGTTATCGGTTTGACTAACAACCCAATCCTTTACCTTGTGTATGTCTTGATTGGTGCAGTTGTCAGCGGTATTCTTTTCGGATATTTGCGTAAACCACTGGAAAAATAAAACATATGCAAAAAGAATCTTGATAGGCAGAGGTCTCATTGTTAGGTGAAATAAAAGGAAATGAAATCTTGATAAAAACTTTACTTACAGAAATAAAATAAGAAGCGTTCTTTGGATTAATATCTATACCATGTTTTGAAAATAATTTCAAGAATTGAATTTGTTACCAAAGAGAATCTAGAATCTGATTTTAGTAAATATAGCAAGTTGTTCCGAACATTAGATCATATTTGACAAATTCCCTTGATATTGATATAATATAATCAAAATTTATTAAAGGAGAATATTTATGAAAAATAAGAAGCGTTCTTTATTTTGGAAATGCAAATCTGTTTTATTTTCAGTTGCCCTAGCATCTGTTTTTACAGCAGTTACACAAGCTGATGCTGATGAGGTAAATAAGCCAAGTCAAGCTGCTAATGAGCTAGCTCAAGTAAGCTCAAATGAACTTGCTGCTAAAACAACTCAGGCTAATCAACAACTTTCTGAGACAGCCAAAGAGATTCAAGAAAAGGTTAGTACTCCAGTAGTGCCAATTGATAAGGCTAAACCTGGTGATGTAGTGAAAGTATCTACTACTTCTACTGATGTCAAAGTGGATACGAAAGAAAATGAAGCTGGTACAGAAGCTGTTGCTAAAGCAGAGGCTTCTGTGAGTGTTGAGACAACTAGTGTAGCTGCTAAAGGAACTGCTGTTGGAGAAAAAGCGCCAGTTGCTACATCAAAGACAGTTACCGATCATGTTGATACGGATGAGTATGTAGCTGATGTTACTCAGACCATCAAGAAGACAACATTTGAAAAAGTGATGAAAGAAGCAGATGTGACAATTACGAAGCAATCGTCTGGTTCTGCTGACATCGTTTTTACTATTGATAAGTCAGGTTCAATGGGTTCATCTATTCAGAATGTTATGCAAAATATTGAGGCTTTTGTCCGTGATTTAGCTAGTAAAAAGGTTGATGCTCGTCTTGGCTTAATCGCGTATGAGTCTGCTAAGGATGTTCAATATTTCGATTTTAATGGGTCTAAATTCACTAAGAATGTAGAAGAGTATATTAAGGCTCTTAGATCTATTCAAACAGGCGGTGGAACAGAAGAGCCTACAGCCCCTCTTCATCATATTGCAACTTCAAAAGATTACGATTGGTCTACAGCTTCTAATAATCGTCGTTTTGCTTTCTTGATTACTGATGAAAGTATTGATTTCAGTACTCCAGGTATTCCAACAGTAGAAGAAACTCTGAAAGCTCTTAAAGCGGCTGATATTTCCCTATCGGTTGTGGGTGTAACATACGAAAAAACGACTTTTAAACCTCTAGTTGAAGGAACAAAAGGTCTTTACCTTGATATCCGTCAAGAATTTTCTAGTCTTTTAAATCGTGATTTTACAAATCATGTTGTTAAGACTGTCCAAGAAGGACGTGTTTACCGCATTGTGACAGAGAAATATGACTTCTTGGCAGAAGCACATGTCGTACTTAAGCAAAAAGCTCCAGCTCCTACAGTAGCGAAACCTATTGGAAGTACGAAGCCAGTTTATCATACTACATCAATTTCTAATAAGGTGGCTGAATTACCAAAAACTGGGGAGCAAGTTTCTTCAGGCTTGGCTGTAGTTGGAGTAGCATTAGTTGCAGTAGCTTCAGGATTGACTATTAGTGCTAAGAAAAAAGACTAATAGAGTCATGGATAAAGTAAGTTTTACTTGCTTTTTCGAAAGTGACATAAGTCATGTAAGAAGAAGCCTTGGTTTTGTACAATACAGAACTAAGGCTTTTTGGTTCTTTGTTAACTTGTAGCTGGGTGATGTTAGTTAACATTGATTTCTTTATTGATCAATACATAGGAAAGGATAGGCGATAAAAACGTTTATTGCTTAGTTTTTGACTATCTTGCTAGATGAGTTTCCAGCATCGTTTTATTGTCTTGTAATCGCGAGATTTTTGATCAAATTGTTTCATGATTTGGATGTGAAGGCAGTCCATAGTCTGATTTAGGTGTTGTACATGTGAAAGCGATCGAGGACAATTTAAGCAGAAAGAAAGAGATCCTTAGCTATGTTGTAGTATACTCATGGCAATAACTATAAGTCCGTTTCGAACCAGTCTGGAATAGCGCCGAAATCAATTACAAGTAGTTACTTGAGCACATCCATCTAAGGTAGTTATAATCTTTCTTGAATTGAAATCTTGCGCAATAAAACTTATTTAAAAATGCTAAATTAAAGATTTGCTTACACTTGTGCAATGTTAGGAGAAGTTTTTTATCTATTTGTTGGGTAGGCTCCTTTTTTACATAGAAACTTTCCTTAAATTATGTTATAATGGACTATCGTATATTTTTAGGAGAATAGTAATGGAATTACAACGTGAACAAGAATTTGTCAGCCAGTATCATTTTGATGCACGCAATTTTGAATGGGAAAAAGAAAATGGAACACCTGAAACAAAAGTTGATGTGAATTTTCAGCTGATTGAAAGAAATGAAGAAAAGAATTCAACATCCATGATTGTGATTTTGACCTTCATGATTGTGTTTGATAGTTTTGTAATTAGTGGAACGATTACACAGACAAATCATATTCAAGGACGTTTGGTGCAGGAACCTAGTGAGTTTGAGCATGAAGAAGTGGAAGAATTGGCGCGTCCTTGTTTGACTATGCTCAATCGCTTGACTTATGAAGTGACTGAGATTGCGCTAGATTTGCCAGGTATTAATTTGGAGTTCTAATGATGAAATTAGCGGTTATAACGGATTCGTCCGCTTTTTTACCGGATAGCCTTCGTGGAAATGACCATCTTTTTGTGCTCGATATTCCAGTAGTGATTGCTGGAGAGACTTATGTGGAAAGAAAAAATCTGACAGCCAGTGACTTTTATGAAAAAATGGCTGTTGCAGATGATTTGCCAAAGACAAGTCAGCCTAGTGTGGCAGAGTTGGAGGAGACGTTAACGCGCCTTGCTGGCGAGGATTACACGCATGTACTAGGGCTCTTTTTATCCAGTGGTATTTCAGGATTTTATCAAAATATCCAGTATCTCAAGGACGAGTTTCCTGACTTGAAAATCGCCTTCCCTGATTCAAAAATCACCAGTGCTCCGCTGGGGCTCATGGTTGAAAATGCTTTAACTTGGGCTGCGGAAGGACAGGATTTTGAAGAGATTTTGCTCAAGATTCAACGACAAATCGATGGAACCAGCGCCTTTATCATGGTTGACGATCTCAATCATCTGGTTAAGGGCGGTCGCTTGTCCAATGGCGCAGCTATTTTGGGAAATCTCCTAAGTATCAAGCCGATTCTGTATTTTAACGATGCAGGTGTCATTGAAGTTTTTGAAAAGATTCGGACAGAAAAGAAAGCGATTAAGAGATTGATTGAAGTAGTAGAGGAAAAAACTGCCTCTGCTTCCTATCAAGTCATGGTGATTCACGGGAATGCTGAAGAGAAGGCAGAAAGCTTACGTCAGCAGCTGATAGCGGCTGGCATAGCGGACGATATTCCTCTGGCTACCTTTGGTAGTGTGATTGGAACTCACTTGGGCGAGGGTAGTGTCGCTTTGGCCTACATTCCGCTGGTCTAGAATTTGCCAGAGCGGTTAGTCAAGAATAGAGAGAGGTTCTAGATGAGTATAAAAGTCATTATTGCTGGTTTCAAGGGAAAGATGGGACAAGCAGCCTATAAAATGGTAACAGAAGATCCTGAGTTGGCATTGGCCGGTCTACTAGATCCCTTTACAGATGAAAAGGAAGTAGCGGGAGTTCCAGTTTTTAATACAAAAGAAGGACTAGCTGGTCTTCAGGCGGATGTTTGGATTGACTTTACGACTCCCAAAGTGGCTTATGAAAATACTCGCTTTGCCCTTGAGAATGGATTTGCTCCAGTGGTCGGAACGACAGGTTTTACGCCTGAGCAGATTGAAGAATTGACCCAACTATCTCGTCAAAAGAATCTTGGCGGTTTGATTGCGCCGAATTTTGCTCTGGGAGCTGTTTTGCTTATGCAGTTTGCAGCCCAAGCAGCCAAGTATTTTTCAGATGTTGAGATTATTGAACTGCATCATGACAACAAAAAAGATGCACCAAGCGGTACGGCTATCAAGACAGCTGAATTGATCAGCAAAGTTCGGACGAGCAAGCAGCAGGGAGCAGCTGATGAGGAAGAATCCTTGGCTGGTGCCCGTGGGGCAGCCTTTGACGGCATGCGGATTCACTCAGTGCGTTTGCCTGGCTTGGTGGCCCATCAGGAAGTTATCTTTGGTAGTCAAGGAGAAGGACTGACTTTGCGGCATGACTCCTATGACCGGGTTTCCTTTATGACTGGGGTAAATCTGGGTATCAAAGAGGTAGTCAAGCGCTCTGAATTGGTCTATGGATTGGAACATTTACTATGAGATTAGAGAAGATGCCTTCTGAGTTTCAGGAGGCTTTGCCAGTATTAGAGAAGATTAAAGAGGCTGGTTTTGAGGCTTATTTTGTCGGCGGTTCTGTACGAGATGCTCTGTTGAATCGGCCCATTCACGATGTAGATATTGCCAGCTCAGCCTATCCCGAGGAAATCAAAACAATCTTTCCTCGGACTGTCGATGTCGGCATTGAGCATGGAACAGTTCTGGTCTTAGAAGGCCAGGGAGAATACGAAATAACGACCTTTCGGACTGAGGATGTCTATGTGGACTACCGCAGGCCTAGTCAGGTCTCTTTTGTGCGCTCTTTGGAAGAAGACTTGAAGCGCAGGGATTTCACAATCAATGCCCTTGCCTTAAACCAAGAAGGAGAAATTGTAGACCTTTTTAATGGTTTAGCAGATATGAAAAATCACACTCTTCGGGCAGTCGGAGTAGCCGCAGAGCGTTTTAATGAAGATGCTCTCCGCATCATGCGGGGTTTCCGTTTTCAGGCTGGTTTAGACTTTGATTTGGAAGAGTTGACCTTTCAGGCTATGGCAGATTGCGCGCCGCTTTTGGAGAAGATATCGGTAGAGCGGATTTTTATCGAGTTTGACAAGCTCTTGATGGCACCTTTCTGGCGAAAAGGTCTGGAGAGCCTGCTCAAAGCTGCTGCCTACGACTTTCTTCCTGATATGAAACATTCAGCAGAAGCTTTGCAGGAACTACTAGACGGTTTAGAAGAAGATTTTCAATTTGCTAGTTCTGAGCAGGCTTGGGCTGCGCTTTTGCTAGCTTTGAAGGTAAAAGATGTTCGCAAGTTTTTGAAACATTGGAAGACGTCCAATGACTTTCAAAAGCGAGTGAATCAGCTGGTAGCTGTTTACGAGATTCGGCAGGAACGGAGTCTTTCTAAGCGTGATTGCTATCAGTATGATTTGGATTTGATTTTGCAGGCAGAAAGTTTGAGACAGGCAGCAGGCTTACCAGTTGAGTTTGAGGTTATTGAAGCGACACATGCTGCTCTGATCATTCATGACAAACATGAGATTGTGGTGACGGGTAGTCATTTGATCCGAGATTATGGCTTTAAAACCGGACCAAAATTGGGACAAATCCTGACTAAAATTGAATTGGCCATTGTCGACGGAGAATTGGAAAATAGCAAGGAAGAGATTATGAACTTTATTAAGGAGCAAGTTGGATGAGTGACTTTATCGTTGAAAAGCTGACCAAGTCTGTCGGGGATAAGACAGTCTTTCAAGAGATTTCTTTTATCATTCACGACTTGGATCGGATTGGACTGATTGGAGTCAATGGGACAGGAAAAACCACTCTTTTGGATGTCTTGTCTGGCAAATCAGGCTTTGATGGTGATGTATATCCTTTTTCAGCAAAATCTGACTATAAAATCTCCTATTTGACTCAGGAACCAGACTTTGATGAAGAGAAGACGGTCTTGGATACTGTTTTGTCCAGTGATTTGCGAGAAATGCAGCTCATTCGAGAATATGAACTGCTCATGGCAGCTTATGATGAAGCCAAGCAAGCTCGTCTAGACAAGGTCATGGCAGAAATGGATTCACTGCATGCTTGGGAGATTGAGAGTCAGGTAAAAACCGTCCTATCTAAGCTCGGTATCTCAGATTTGGCAGCAAAAATCAGCCAGCTTTCTGGTGGTCTACGCCGGCGGGTGCAGTTGGCGCAGGTCCTACTTTCAGAAGCGGACTTGCTGTTGTTGGATGAGCCGACCAACCATCTGGACATTGATACGATTGAATGGCTGACAAATTTCCTGAAAAATTCAAAGAAGACCGTCCTCTTTATCACTCACGACCGCTATTTTTTGGATAATATTTCCACGCGGATTTTTGAATTAGACGGCGGGAGCTTGATTGAGTATCAGGGCAATTATCAGGACTATGTTCGGCTCAAGGCTGAGCAGGATGAGCGCGATGCTGCCCTGCTACACAAGAAACAGCAGCTATACAAGCAGGAACTGTCTTGGATGCGCCGTCAGCCTCAAGCGCGGGCGACCAAGCAGCAGGCACGTATCAATCGTTTCCATGACCTTAAAAGTGATTTGGCTGGTCAGACCAATCAGACAGACTTAGAGATGAACTTTGAAACCAGCCGTATTGGGAAGAAGGTTATCGAGTTTCAGGATGTGGATTTTGCATACGGAGACAAGCAGATTTTGTCGCATTTCAATATCTTGCTGCAAAATAAAGATCGACTGGGCATTGTCGGAGATAATGGAGTGGGTAAGTCTACTTTGCTCAATCTAATTGCTGGTCAGTTGCAGCCTCAGTCTGGTCAGGTTATAATTGGTGAAACAGTCCGAGTGGCTTATTTTTCTCAACAGATTGAAGGGCTGGATGAGTCCAAGCGGGTCATCAATTACTTGCAGGAAGTCGCGGAAGAAGTTAAGAGTGGTAGCGGGACGACATCCATTGCTGAGCTCTTGGAGCAGTTTCTCTTTCCTCGCTCAAGCCACGGCACTTTGATTGAGAAATTGTCTGGCGGAGAGAAGAAGCGGCTTTACCTGCTCAAGCTTTTACTAGAAAAGCCCAATGTCTTGCTTCTGGACGAGCCGACCAATGATTTGGATATCGCAACTTTGACAGTTCTAGAAAATTTCCTGCAGGGCTTTGCAGGGCCAGTAATTACAGTTAGCCACGATCGGTATTTCCTCGATAAGGTAGCCAGCAAGATTTTAGCTTTTGAGGATGGCGAAGTCAGAGAGTTCTTTGGCAACTACACGGACTATCTGGATGAAAAGGCTTTTAGACAATCCAGCGCAGCTATTTCTCAAAAGAAAGAAAAGGAAAAGCCCGTCAAGGCGCGGGAGCAGAAGAAGCGGATGAGCTACTTTGAAAAGCAAGAGTGGGAGACCATCGAGGCGGATATCGAGGAGCTGGAGGCACGTATCGCTGCCATTGAGATAGAAATGGAGCAGAACGGTTCGGACTTTACCAAGCTATCGGAACTTCAGAAGGAGCTGGATGACAAGAATGACCAGCTTCTTGAAAAGTATGAGCGCTATGAGTATCTGAGTGAGTTGGAGTAGAATAGTACGTAGTACATTTGTTATGGATACAAGTTTGTGAGGGAGAATGATGGAAATACAGATTTATAGCCAGCCTAGTCAGGAAATCAAGGATCAGCTTTTTGAGCTGGTTCAAAGCTGTCACGTTGCAGATGGGACTTATCGACTTCCTTATCTGGATAATGCCTATAATTTTGATGTTGATATGCCAGCATTTTTTCTGGCAAATTTAGATCATCAAACGGTCGGTTTTTTATCGGTTTATGCAGATGAGCCAGGTCAAGCAGAGGTATCTGTCTATGTATTGCCCGACTATCGCGGACGAGGCATTGCGAACGCTCTTTTACAGGAATTTTCCAAAGTTGCAGAGCAATATGAATTGTCTCAAATCGAATACATCAGTGAAGTCAAGTTTTTAGCAGACCATCCGACTTTTGCTGAGAAGTTTGACTATGATTTGAAAGAAACGGAAATCTGGCTGGAGCAGGCAGCGGGGACTTTCCCTGAAGAAGAAAAGGAAGGCGTGGAAGTTTTGCTGGGGAAAAAAGAAATGGTTGCGGAGATTGCAGCGTTTCAGTCGCAGATTTTTGAAATGCCCATGGATACTGCGCTTCACTATGCCAGTCAAGCGCTGGAGAGCCCAGATAGCCTGCTCTATGTCCTGAAACAAGATGGTCAAATCGTGGCGTCTTGTTCAGTGGATACAAGTTTTGGTAGCAATTATCTGTTTGCCCTAGCTGTGGATCAGGTCTTTCAGGGACAGGGCTTAGGGAGTCACTTAGTCAGGTCTATCCTGAATGACCTTTCTGGCCGAAATGGACAAGTCTGTCAAATCGTAGTAGAAGCTCAAAATATTGGTGCCTTAAGACTGTATGAAAGATTAGGCTTTAAACGAAAATCGGAAGCAGTTTATTTAAAGAGAAAATAAAAGAATTATCCTTCGGAGAAAAGTGCTTTTAAGGTTAGGAGATCTGTTGATGATAAAGAGAAAAGAGCCATCCTTAGTTCAGGCTGGCTTGGTGCTAGGCCTACTAGCCTTGGGAAATTTAGTTGGTGATGTCAGTCAGTTCTTGCGTTATCTTTTAGCAAGTCTGGCATTCTTGTTTTTCCTCCATCTAGTGATGGGAATGCTGACGCACACCAAGCAGGTCAAAGAGCAACTAGGTCAAGCGCTAGTGTCCTCGGTCTTCCCGACCTTCTTCATGCAGGGAATGGTGGCTTCTACTTACCTAGCGAGCTGGACTTTGTTGGGGAATTTTGCCCGAATTAGTGCACAAGTGCTGTGGTGGCTGAGCTTCAGCGGGCTGGTTTTCTTGATGGTCTACTATATTCTAGCTTTTGTATTTCCTTTCAAGTGGGAGAATGTCTTTCCCGCTTGGACGGTCTTATTTGTCGGGATTGGTGTCGCTCCTCTGACCATTTCAGTTCCCCAGCAGTTAGCTTTGGGGCAGCTGGTCTTTTGGTACGGGCTTTTAGCGACTATTTTGGTCTTGCCAATCGTCCTTTATAAGACCTATAAAATCGGCTTAGCAGAGAATGTTCGTCCGAATACGACAACGATTTGTGCGCCCATTTCCTTGATGACAGCGGCTTATGTGGCTACTTTTCCTCAGCTAAATCCTGTCTTGTTGAGCTTGCTCTTGGTTTCAGGACAATGCTTTTATGCCTTTATTTTGTGGCAATTGCCTCGTTTGATCAATCGTCCTTTTTCAGCAGGATTTTCGGCCTTTACTTTCCCTTTGGTTATTTCAGCTGTGGCATTGAAGCAGTCTTTGAACGTGTTGAATCTTGGTCTAGCTGGGCAAATTCTGCTTGCTTTTGAGGTCTTAATAGCTTTGTTTGTTGTTCTTTATGTCACCTTCTTATATACAAAGGACATTTTAGGCAAATGAGGAAGATTTCAGAGATGTATTTCCAAGAGGAAAGTCGCTGCCTGCCTTTAAGGAAGGCTGAGTTTATGATATAATTAGGAGTATTTGTAAAAGGAAAAAGATATGAATATTCAACAATTGCGTTATGTAGTGGCTATTGCCAACAGCGGAACTTTCCGCGAAGCAGCAGAAAAGATGTATGTCAGCCAGCCTAGCCTATCTATCGCGGTGCGAGATTTGGAAAAGGAGCTGGGATTTAAGGTTTTTCGTCGAACTAGTAGTGGAACCTTCTTGACCCGCCGTGGTATGGAATTTTACGAAAGAGCTCAGGAATTGGTCAAAGGATTTGATGTCTTTCAAAATCAATATGCCAATCCTGAAGAGGAAAAGGATGAATTTTCCATTGCCAGTCAGCACTATGACTTTTTGCCGCCGTTGATTACGGAGTTTTCTCAAAAGTATCCAGAATATAAGAATTTCCGGATTTTTGAATCAACAACCGTGCAGATTTTGGACGAAGTGGCCCAAGGCCACAGTGAGATTGGGATTATTTATCTCAATAATCAGAATAGCAAGGGCATTATGCAGCGGGTGGAGAAGCTTGGTTTGGAGGTCATTGAGCTAATTCCTTTTCAGACCCACATTTATTTGCGGGAAGACCATCCTCTGACTCAAAAGGAGGAACTGGTCATGGAAGATTTGGCTACCTTGCCAACCGTTCGCTTCACACAGGAAAAGGATGAGTATCTCTATTATTCTGAGAATTTTGTTGATACCAGTGCTAGCTCTCAGATGTTTAATGTGACGGATCGAGCAACGCTGAATGGGATTTTGGAGCGGACGGATGCTTATGCGACTGGATCTGGCTTTTTGGATAGCAACAGTGTAAATGGAATCACTGTCATCAAACTCCGAGACAATTTAGACAATCACATGGTCTATGTCAAGAGGGAAGATGTAGAGTTGAGTCAGGTCGGCGAAGCTTTTGTAGCTGTTATGAAAGAATATTTTGCACAGAAAAGAGAAGTATGAAACGTAAAATTGCGATTCCTTTTTTAGTCATTCTTTTGATTGCTCTTGATCAGGCAGTCAAGTATTATATTGTTTCCAATTTTTCTTTGGGGCAGGTCAGGAGGTTTATTCCTAAGATTGTCAGTTTGACCTATCTGCGAAATACTGGTGCAGCCTTTTCTATCTTGGAAAATCAGCAGTGGTTTTTCTCCTTGATTACTTGTACCGTGATTGGAGTTGCTGTTTGGTATTTGATTAAAAATATCCAAGCTTCCAAGTGGATGCTGACGGGACTTATTCTAATTATTGCTGGTGGATTGGGCAATTTCATTGACCGCATTCAGCAGGGATTTGTAGTGGATATGTTCCAGTTAGATTTTGTCAATTTTGCTATTTTTAACGTAGCAGATATGTACCTGACTGTTGGAGTAGCGATTTTATTACTGGTGATGTTGAAGGAAGAAACAAATGGAATTGAAAATTGATGCAGTCGCTGCAGGTCTGCGTTTGGATAAGGCAGTGGCGGACTTGACAGAGCTATCCCGTGGTTTAGCCAATGAACAGATAAAAAATGGCCAGATTTTGGTTAATGGATTGGCAAAAAAAGCCAAGTATGCCGTCAAAGAGGGTGATGTCATTTCCTATGAAGTACCTGAGCCAGAGGTAGTCGAGTATGTGGCAGAGGATCTTCCGCTAGAAATCGTCTATCAGGATGAGGATGTAGCCGTCGTCAACAAGCCTCAAGGCATGGTGGTTCACCCGTCAGCTGGGCATACCAGCGGTACTCTGGTCAATGCCCTCATGTACCACATCAAAGATCTCTCTGGCATCAATGGTGTGCTGCGTCCGGGAATTGTCCATCGGATTGATAAGGATACTTCTGGTCTTTTGATGATTGCCAAGAATGACCAAGCCCATCTGGCACTTGCAGATGAGCTCAAGGATAAGAAATCCTTGCGTAAATACTGGGCGATTGTCCATGGAAATCTCCCTAATGACCGCGGAGTGATTGAGGCACCGATTGGCCGTAGTGAAAAAGACCGCAAGAAACAGGCGGTTACAGCCAAGGGAAAACCTGCTCTAACACGTTTCCAAGTCTTGGAACGTTTTGGGGACTATACCTTGGTTGAGTTGCAGCTGGAGACTGGGCGGACGCATCAAATCCGTGTTCACATGGCTTATATCGGCCATCCAGTCGCTGGTGATGAGGTTTATGGGCCACGTAAGACGCTGAAAGGCCATGGCCAATTTCTGCACGCGCGAACACTGGGCTTCACCCATCCTCGGACTGGCGAAGTGCTAGAATTTACGGCTGAAGCGCCAGCTATTTTCCTAGAAACTCTTGAAAAACTCAGAAAAGCCCATAACTAATCGTATCCATATTTATGAGACTCTAGTTAAATGGAAAATTAAGTCGACTGTCTTGGTTACAGTCGTTTTTATTTTCGAAAAATCATGATATAATAAATAGAATACCCTAAAAGGAAGAGAAAAATGAAGTTAGAAGATTTGAAAAAACGTCAGGAGAAGATCCGCAATTTCTCCATCATTGCCCACATCGACCACGGGAAATCAACCTTAGCCGACCGGATTTTAGAGGCGACGGAGACGGTTTCCAGCCGGGAAATGCAGGCCCAACTCTTGGACAGCATGGACTTGGAGCGGGAGCGCGGCATCACCATTAAGCTCAATGCTATTGAGCTCAATTACACTGCTAAGGACGGGGAGACCTATATCTTCCACTTGA
Source organism: uncultured Streptococcus sp. (assembly GCA_963523365.1). Classification (GTDB taxonomy): domain Bacteria; phylum Bacillota; class Bacilli; order Lactobacillales; family Streptococcaceae; genus Streptococcus. Next base: position 34,886 of record CAURCE010000001.1, on the reverse strand, counting down.
TTGACACGCCGGGACACGTGGACTTTACCTATGAAGTTTCGCGTTCTCTAGCGGCCTGCGAAGGGGCGATTTTGGTCGTGGATGCTGCTCAGGGGATTGAGGCTCAGACCTTGGCAAATGTCTATCTAGCGCTGGACAATGACTTGGAGATCCTGCCAGTTATCAATAAAATCGACCTGCCAGCTGCGGATCCAGAGCGGGTGCGGGCAGAGATTGAAGATGTGATTGGACTGGATGCTAGCGAAGCCGTATTGGCTTCTGCCAAGGCTGGCATCGGAATTGAGGAAATTCTAGAGCAGATTGTGGAAAAAGTTCCAGCACCGACTGGAAATGTAGAAGCACCGCTCAAGGCCTTGATTTTTGACTCGGTCTATGACGCCTATCGTGGGGTAATCCTGCAAGTGCGGGTTATGGATGGTGTGGTCAAGCCGGGAGATACCATTCAGCTCATGAGCAATGGCAAGACCTTTGATGTAACAGAAGTTGGCATCTTTACGCCCAAGGCCATTGGTCGTGATTTCCTAGCGACAGGGGATGTTGGTTATATCGCAGCCTCTATCAAGACGGTACAGGATACCCGGGTCGGGGATACAGTGACCTTGGCGGATAATCCAGCCGCAGAACCTCTGCACGGCTACAAGCAGATGAACCCGATGGTTTTTGCTGGTCTCTATCCGATTGAGTCCAATAAATACAATGACCTGCGCGAGGCGCTTGAAAAGCTCCAGCTAAACGATGCCAGTCTGCAGTTTGAGCCAGAAACATCGCAGGCGTTAGGATTTGGTTTCCGTTGTGGCTTCTTGGGCTTGCTGCACATGGATGTTATTCAGGAGCGTTTGGAGCGTGAGTTTAATATTGATTTAATCATGACGGCTCCGTCGGTTATCTATAAGGTCAATATGACGGATGGTGCTTCCCTTGATGTGTCCAATCCGAGCGAGTTTCCAGATCCGACCAAGATTGATTCCATTGAGGAGCCTTATGTCAAGGCGCAGATTATGGTACCGCAGGAATTTGTCGGAGCTGTGATGGAGTTGGCTCAGCGCAAGCGTGGTGACTTTGTGACCATGGACTATATCGATGATAATCGGGTCAATGTCATCTATCAAATCCCGCTTGCTGAAATTGTCTTTGACTTCTTTGACAAGCTCAAGTCCTCTACTCGTGGCTATGCTAGCTTTGACTACGAAATCTCTGAGTATCGCTCGTCCAAGCTGGTGAAGATGGATATCCTCCTAAATGGCGACAAGGTCGATGCTCTCAGCTTTATCGTGCATAAGGAATTTGCCTATGAGCGTGGTAAGCTGATTGTTGATAAGCTCAAGAAAATCATTCCTCGTCAGCAGTTTGAGGTACCTATTCAGGCAGCCATTGGCCACAAGATTGTGGCTCGTACTGATATTAAGGCTCTTCGTAAAAACGTTCTTGCTAAATGTTACGGTGGTGACGTTTCTCGGAAACGTAAACTTCTAGAAAAACAAAAAGCCGGTAAGAAACGGATGAAAGCGATCGGCTCTGTCGAAGTCCCACAAGAGGCCTTCCTCAGCGTATTGAGTATGGATGAGGAATAAAGTTGACATTAATCGCCTGAGCTCAGCATTACAAAGCGAAGGAAAAAAATCGATCTGTTCCTAAAAATAAGATAGGGAAGCAATCTTTAGTAGTTCGATTCTATCTATAATGTTTGGATAGTATGGAAATATAGATAGCTAAGGCTCATGTAGTCTAAAAAGGAGATTTGTTATGGCAAAAAAGTATTTTCTTAGTTTCTTGACAGTTCTGGTTGGTCTGTCTCTGGCTTCTTGTGGCCTTATTAAAAATTATGGTAATCGGAAATCGTCTACTTCTAGTAGTACAACTAGTCAGGTTTCTCAAAAAGATAGCAGCAAATCTGATAAAGCGAGTGATAAAGATGTTTCTACTACAACCGAGACCAAACGCATTGGCTCAGCTGATTACGGCTATATTGATATTCCAAGTAATTGGATCAAGTTCACCGACTTAGATGGTGGCGACAGCGTTCAGTTTACGGATGGCTCAGCTTATAATATCGTTACCATGAATGGTTATACTAGAGAAAAAGCTCATGTCCAAGATGGGGAAACTTTCAATGCTGAGTTAATTGCCCAGCGACTAGCCTATAGTTGGAATGATAATAAAGATGTAGAAAAAATGTGGGGAGCAAAATCCACTGTTTCTGGCAATGAAGCTTTCCAACTGAATGTAATTATGAAATCAGGGCAGCTAGTTGTTTCTTGGGTTTTCCAAAAAGACGACAAAGTGTATTTGATCTCTTTTGAAGGCGACCGAAAAACTCTGGCTTCTGTCATCTCGTATATAGAGGAAACATGGAGCCTTGATGAAAAAAGGCCCAGCTAACAATATTTAATACAAAGTAAATGAGGGCTACCTGAAAGTAGGTCTCATTTTTTTGAGATTTATGATATAATGCTAACGAAAATTAACTGATTAGAAAGTAGTTTATGACTCAAGAAATCGACCTTGAAAAATACCATCAGCTAGCTTTGCAAAAGCAGAAAGAGCACCGGAAATTCTTAGCCAGTCTCAAGAAAAAGCCACCAAAAAATCTCGATAAGATTGCCCAGCAAATCCATGATGAGGTCTTTGAGGAGATTGACTGTACAGCCTGCGCCAATTGCTGCAAGACACTGGGGCCAGACTTTAAGGAAGCCGATATTGTCCGTATTGCCAAGTATTTTAAGATGAAGCTGCCAGCTTTTGAAGAGGAGTTTCTGCAGGTGGATGAAGACGGTGACAAGGTTTTCAAGGCTATGCCTTGTCCTTTTTTAGGTGGAGACAATCTCTGCTCGATTTACGATGTCCGTCCCAAGGCCTGCCGTGAGTTTCCCCATACAGACCGAAAAAAGATCCATCAAATCAACCATTTGACGATTAAGAATACCCTGACTTGCCCAGCGGCTTATCTATTTGTGGAGAAGCTGCGGGATAGGTTGTAAAATCCCCCTCTAAATCTTGTACAAAAATTCTAGGGCAGAGGTATCTTATATCTGTTAGACTATAGTCAAGAGGTGAAAAAGAATATGATGCATCAATTCAATCGAACTATGGAATATCTGGAAAGTAAGCTGGACGCAGAAGTGGATTTGCAGAAATTTCAGCAGCTGTCAGGCTATTCTTACGCTCTCTTCAGCCGGCTTTTTTCCATCCTGGCAGATATGACTTTGGCAGAATACCTACGCAATCGCCGACTATCAGAAGCTGTGACAGACTTGCGGGAAAGCTCTGAGAAAGTTATTGATATAGCACTCAAATACGGCTATGAGTCTGCGGATGCCTTTAGCGCAGCTTTCAAGAAATTCCATGGTGCGACCCCCTCAGAAGTTAGGAATGGAAAACCTTATCGGGTCTTTCCTAGACTTCAATTATCCTTAAAGATTACAGGAGGAAAGAACATGGATATCAAGATTCAAAAGAAACCTGCTTTTACCGTGGCAGGCGTCCTATTGGAAGCTATTGACAATAGCCAGTGCCCGTCTGCTTGGGAGCAACTCTATGCCAATCACAGCTTTGAAAGCCTGGAAAGTCTGGGCAGTGGCCAATCCTTTGGCGTCTGCTCTGATGTCAAAGAGGGTGAAATCATTAACTACATGGCGGCTTATGATGTGACGGATAAAGCGAAAGCAGAAGAACTAGGTCTGTCAATCAAAGAAATCGCAGAAGCTGAATATGCTATCGTACCAGTCAAGGGAGCTATACCAGCCAGCATCCACCATGCTTGGAAATATGTTTTGGAAGTCTTCTTCCCAGAAACAGGTTATCGCCACTCAGGAGCACCAGATTTTGAAGTCTACACCGAGGGTGATATGTCCTCCCCAGACTATCAAATGGAACTCTGGATACCAGTGGTGAAATAAAATGGTGATTGCAAGTCATTTTTTAGGTGTCAATTACAGAGGAGGAGATGCTATGCAGATGTATTTTGGGGACGTTTCTCTTTGTTATACATATTCACTTGTGATGGCGTTGCATTCGTATGGTTATGATGTTCGCCCTGAGTTTTTGGAAGCCATTATGGTGTTGGGAAATGGCGCTAGTATTGTAAAGGAAGATGAAAAACACCCCTTAGTCTTCTTTGATAATGGGATGCCAGATAGTTCTATCAGCCATTCTTTAAACATTCTGGGTTTTACATATGATGAATACTATATAAAGGATTCAAATGCTGTGAATCATATCTCTATCAGAGAGATCTTAAGTAAGTTCTTGCTCAGCGGAACTGTTGTTCTTGGCCCTTTGGACATGGGTTATCTGACTTATAATCCCAATCATATCCATTTGTATGGGGTGGACCATTTTGTTTCAGTTTATGATCTAGATGATGAGTTTATCTATTTCCATGATCCAGCAGGCTTTGCTTGTATGAAAATGACTTTCTCAGAATTTTCGAAAGCCTGGGAAGCTAAAAATATCGACTATAAAAGAGGTTCTTTCTCCATGTGGGGAAACTTCCAAAAAATCAAAACTCCAACTTCCAAAGAGATTTATCAAAAAACATCTATACTGATGAAGCAACGATATGAACGTGGCGAGGAGAATGTGATAGTAAGATATGCTAAGTCGGTTGCGGACAATGGCTTGAATGAAGAACAAAAACATCTTCATCAATACTTTAGTTTCAAATTAGCTTCTATCAGAAATCTATACATGAGCAACTTCTTAAAAGAATACGATGCTGTCAGATCAGAAATAAAAGAAAATTTAGCAAAGTTGTTCGGCCAAGCTCATCTATTTTGTATCAAGGAAGATTATCAGAAACTGTCAGAAGTCTTGTATGATATTGCAGCGCTAGATAATAAATTTAGAGATTTGTGTATTCACTATAAAGACGAGTAGAAAAAGTGAGAAAAGCGAAGATGCTGTTTGGTAATGCAGCAGAATCAAAACAAGAGCAACCAAACTATCAAATGGCACTCTGGATACCAGTGGTTAAATAGATTGGAAACCAGCCGTTCATTTTCGATCGGCTGGTTTTTGTGGCTTGTGGTATAATGAAGCTACTACAGTTACAGAAAGGACTTCTACCTTGTCATACAAATTTCTACTTTTCGACCTTGACCATACGCTGCTGGATTTTGATACGGCAGAAGACATTGCCCTGACTCATTTTTTGGAGAAGCAGGGCGTGACGGAGATTCAGACCTACAAAGACTATTATATTCCCATGAACAAGGGACTTTGGCGGGATTTGGAACAGGGAAAAATTACTAAGCCGGAGCTGGTCAATACGCGCTTTTCTCGTCTTTTTGCTCATTTTGGCATTGAGAAGGATGGGGCCGAGCTGGCTCTTCTCTATCAGCAGCATATTGCTCAGCAAGGACAAACATACGCTGGTGCTAGTGAGCTTTTGGACAGCCTGACAGCAGCTGATTATGAGATTTACGGAGCGACCAATGGCATCACGGCTATTCAGACCGGTCGCATGGCTCATTCTGATATTGCGCCCTATTTTAATCACATCTTCATTTCGGAAAAGATGGGGACTCAGAAGCCTGAGGCTCTGTTTTATGAAAAAATAGCAGAGCAGATACCAGATTTTGACCTGTCTCAGGCTTTGATGATTGGAGATTCTTTGACTGCAGATATTACTGGCGCCAATAATGCCGGACTGGACTCTCTCTGGTACAATCCCAAGAAGTTGATTAATAATAGCAGCGCGCAGCCGACTTATACGGTATCCTCCTATGAAGAAATTAAAAAATTGCTGATTTGAAAAAAATTTTAAGTCTGTCAAGAAAAAAACTTGACAGCTTTTTTTAATCTGCTATAATAGAACATGTGCTAAATAGCTCAGCTATTTCACCGAAATAAAAAATAAGAAAAGAGAGAAATTTTAAAAATGGCAGTAAAAATCCGTTTGACTCGTATGGGTTCTAAGAAAAAACCTTTCTACCGTATCAACGTAGCAGATTCACGTTCACCACGTGACGGACGTTTCATCGAAACAGTTGGAACTTACAACCCACTTGTTGAAGAAAACCAAGTAACTTTGAAAGAAGATCGCGTTCTTGCATGGTTGGCTGATGGAGCACAACCTTCAGATACAGTTCGCAACATCCTTTCAAAAGCTGGTGTTTTGAAGAAATTCCACGATTCAAAATACTCTAAATAATAGAAGTGCAGGTTGATATATGGACACGATTGAAAATCTCATTATTGCAATAGTGAAACCTTTGATTTCACAGCCAGATGCCTTAACTATCAAGATTGAAGATACACCTGAGTTTTTGGAGTATCATCTTGATCTTGATCCAAGCGATGTTGGACGTGTGATCGGTCGTAAAGGTCGTACTATCTCCGCTATAAGGACGATTGTTTACTCTGTCCCAACCGAGTACAAAAAAGTTCGCATCGTTATTGATGAGAAATAAGAAGCAGCGGGGCCATGTGTCCCGTTTTTCTATTTCTCTTAGTGAACTGAGTGCCTAGCACGCAAGTGAGGTTAGAGAAATCGATGCAGTTCGAGCTCCGCGAGAACTACGTTCCTTATTATCCTTAATGAAACAAGCCGTTAGGCGTAGTTGAATTTAGGGCCATTGATGCAGTTCGAGCTCTACGAGAAGCAAGTATCTCAGTTAAGACAAACGCAAAATCTACACTCGAATTCAAATAAATTCGAAACCGGGGGACATATGAAGCCAGAAGAGTATGCTTGGAACGTTCATGAGCGCAAGTGTTATGAGAATGATCAAGTGATTTTACCGAGCCCATACAAACTGAAAATCCTGGATGATAGTGAGAAGAGATTGGAATTGGAGCTTGTTTTGGAGCAGCTTCCTCAGGGGCAACTGGCTCGATGGGCTATGAAAATGGCGTCAAGCTTTATAGCTCTGATAGATATGGAAGATGAGTTTGAGAAGCAGAAGATTTTGACTCAGGTAAGAGAGGTTTTTCAGGCTCGGCTTGATGGGAGGGCATCTGCCTATGAACTAAGAAAGGCTGGTTTCTTAGCTAACAAACTGTCTCAGCAAGCTCAATCACAAATCGGTAAATATGCTGCGCGTGTCTTTGCCCAGGCAGTCGCAACAGCCCATATGCGGGGACATGCTATTGTCGCAGCGGATTATGCCATCAAAGTCAGAAACTTGCAGAGTCCAGATGATTTGCAGCGGGCTGTCAAGGAAAGAGAAGGGCAGATAAGGCTAGCCTCTGCGTTTATTAGATCAGGAAAGGAAACTTTATGAAGCATTTATTTTCACGCTTGTCACCAGCGCAAAAGATTATCTTGTCTTTTCTTCTGGTGATATTCTGTGGCTCCTTGCTACTCAGTCTGCCTTGGGTGCAGACGGAAAGTTCCCAAGCGGGCTATCTGGATCATCTTTTTACAGCTGTCTCGATGGTCTGTGTGACAGGGCTTTTTACTCGATCGGTTGTGGATACATACAATGTCTGGGGGCAGCTCCTTTGCATGTTACTGATTCAGATTGGTGGCTTGGGAATCCTGACCTTTATCGGATTTTTCACCATGGAAAGTCGGAAAAAGCTCAGCCTCAAGGATCGCCGTATTCTGCGGGATAGTTTTAGTTATGGTCACAATCGTACCTTAAGTCAATTTGTCCGTTCGATTTTTATCACGACTTTTAGTATCGAAGGACTGGGTGCGCTCCTTCTCATGATTCGCTTCATTCCCAAGTTTGGTCTGAGAAAAGGGATTTTTAATTCTATCTTTTTAGCCGTTTCTGCATTTTGTAATGCGGGCTTTGATAATTTTGGCAATGATAGCCTACTAGGCTTGCAGACAGATGTTTTGGTCAATATCACCTTGGCTCTCCTCATCATCACTGGAGGCCTGGGCTTTATGGTCTGGTTTGACTTGGCGACTAAATTGGGAGGAAAACAGAAGGGACTGCACTTTCATACTAAGGTAGTCTTGCTGCTGACTGCTGGTCTCCTCGTTTTTGGGACGGTCACGAGTCTCTGGACGGAGTACAATAATCCTGGAACGATTGGCAATCTTTCCTTTGGCGATAAGCTACTGGTCAGCTTTTTTCAGACAGTCAGTATGAGGACAGCTGGCTTTGCTTCCATTGATTATACAGCTGCTCGTCCAGTAACCCTGTTTATCTATCTGCTCCAGATGTTTCTGGGAGGGGCTCCGGGTGGTACAGCGGGCGGTCTGAAAATTACGACCTTCCTAGTTCTTTTGCTTTTTGCTCGAAAGGAAATCCTGGGCTTGCCTCATACCAATATGGGGCGGAGAACACTGGCTCCTCAGCTAGTGCAGAAGGCTTTTGGTGTGACAGTGATTTTTCAGCTGACATTTCTACTTGGTCTTTTGGCTCTTGGGCTAGTGACTGATAGCAGTCATCGCTTTATTTACCTGATATTTGAGACTGTGTCAGCACTGGCTACAGTTGGCGTGACGGCCAATATCACTACCAGCCTCAATACAGCTGGTATGATTGTGATTATGTTGCTAATGTTTATTGGACGGGTGGGGCCGCTGACTCTTATGGTCAGTCTCAACCATTATCAACCGAAGAAGGCTGCAACCTTGCATTACAGCAAGGCGGACATTATGATTGGATAGGAGAAAAGAAATGGCAAATCAAACAGTTGGAATCCTCGGCTTGGGGATTTTTGGACAGAGTATCATTGAGGCCTTGATTTCTCAAGATGTAGAAATCATTGCGATTGATAATCACGAAGAGACAATCAATCAGTATGAAGACATGATTGCCGTTGGTGTGATCGGGGACATTACTGATATGGAGCTTTTAGAGGCGGCAGACGTTGGGTCCTGTGATACGGTCATCGTAGCGACGGGAGAAAGTCTGGAATCCAGCGTCCTAGCGGTCATGCACTGCAAGGCATTGGGCGTTAAAAATGTCATTGCCAAGGTCAAAGATGAAGTAACTCAGCAGGTGCTGGAAAAGGTGGGAGCTGATCTGGTTATTCTGCCTGAAGTGGAGGCTGGTATTTCATTGGCCAAGACTATTCTCTTGAACCATTCGATTGAGGTCTTCCAGCTGGATGACGATGTAGTAGTGGCTGAGTTTGAACTGCCTGCTAGCTGGGTCGGGAAAACGGTCCGTGAAGTAGATGCTCGCAGGCTTTATCATCTTAATATTATCGGCTACCGTCTGACAAAAAATCAGCCTTTGGAAAGCAAGTTTACTCCAGACTTTGTTTGGCCAGAAGGCGTCAGCATTATGGCTGTGACTGATAACCAGCATTTGGATAATTTACGTGAAATAGTGAGTAGCAGCTAGGATAATTCCTCTTCGGTGGGGGCCAACCGATTCTATCTAGGCATTCGGCACCTTTCTATTATATGAAGAAAAATATATGAAGAAAAAATGGATACATAGGAGCTCTTTCAGGGCTCTTTTTTGAAACCAGTTGCAAAATTTATTATACTATCACTAGAAAAGGAGTGATTTTATGAGCTTAACCAGCCAGATCATTACAGCAGATTTTCCAGATTTGGATAAGGTAGAAGCCTTGAATAATGAAGCTTTCCCAGAAGAGGAAAGGATACCGCTCAGTGAGTTTTTACGATATGAGGATCAGGAAGATGCTAATTTTTTCGCCTTTTATCATGAAAAGGAGTTTGTTGGTTTTGCCTTTGCCATTTCCAACGCGCAAGCCTTTTATGTTAGTTTCTTTGCGATTATGCCTCACCTGCGCAGCCATGGCTATGGTGGTGAGATCATCGAAAAGCTGGTCAATTTCTATCAGCGAACCATGATTTTAGAAATCGAGCGTTTAGATGAGCCCTGTGACAATCTTGAGCAGCGTCAAGCTCGCTGGGATTTCTATCAAAGCAAGGGCTTCCGGTCAGCCAATGCCTTTCTGGAATATGAGGATCTTAGCTTTGAAATCCTTTATCGAGGGGAGTCTTTTGACGAAGAAGCCTATCGGGATATTTTCCACCGGCTTCAGGAAGAGAATTATTTCGACTTTGAAATCAAACATAGACGTTTCAGCGATTATTAAAAGGAAATTTTATAGTGGTCAAAGGCTATTTGGAGCAACAAAAGATTGCTTTGTTTTTACTAAAAGGAGGTTAGAATGAGACTCTGGCATCAAGCATTGATTCCCAAGCTTCCCCGTCCGCAACTGCTTGGTCAGCATCGGGAATGCTGCGCTCTTCGTGGCAATGGCTGGGGCAAGAAACATGCGACCGTTGACTATGTTTTTACTCACTCTCCTTACTTGCTTTATCGCTACCATGTGCTGATTATGGAGGAGATGAGCAAGCGAGGTTATCGTGTGTCCCCAGAGTGGCTGGAGCGGGACTATCGTGGCAAGACTTGTCCAGCCTATGTGCATCTGGAAGAAATGGCTGTGGCAAGCCCTATTTACCCCGAGCATAACGCGGCTTACTATGAGGAATGCCTGCAAAATCTCAGAGAAAAAGGTATTGACTTATAGGCTCTTCCGCTGTCTGAGCCAGCTACCTGCCTTGAGAAAAAGCCAGCAAAATGATACAATAAAACGAATAGTAAAAAGATTAACTGGAGTAAAAATGAATTATTTTAATGTTGGGAAAATCGTCAATACCCAAGGTCTGCAAGGCGAAATGCGAGTTTTATCGGTAACAGATTTTGCAGAGGAGCGTTTTAAAAAAGGCAATAAACTGGCTCTTTTCGATAAGAAAGACCAGTTTGTCATGGACGTGGAGATTGCCAGCCACCGCAAGGCCAAGAACTTTGATATCATCAAGTTCAAGGGTATGTATCATATCAATGACATCGAGAAATTTCGTGACTTTAGTCTGAAAGTGGCCGAAGAAGATTTGACGGACTTAGAAGATGGGGAATTTTACTACCATGAGATTATCGGCCTTGAAGTCTATGAAAATGATGTTCTGCTAGGTACGATTAAGGAGATTCTCCAGCCAGGAGCCAATGATGTCTGGGTAGTCAAGCGGAAAGGTAAGCGTGATTTGTTGTTGCCTTACATTCCACCGGTGGTGCTGGGAATTGACATCGAGCAAGGCCGGGTTGATGTAGAGATACCGGAAGGACTGGACGATGAAGATTGATATTTTGACCCTCTTTCCAGAGATGTTTGCGCCCTTAGAGCACTCGATCGTGGGTAAGGCGCGAGAAAAAGGTCTCTTGGAAATCAATTATCACAATTTCCGAGAAAATGCGGAAAAATCTCGGCATGTGGATGACGAGCCTTATGGTGGTGGTCAAGGCATGCTGCTGCGGGCTCAGCCAATTTTTGATGCCTATGATGCCATTGAAAAGAAGCGGCCGCGCGTGATTTTGCTGGATCCTGCCGGACGTACCTTCGACCAAGCCTATGCTGAGGAATTGGCCAAGGAAGAGGAACTCATCTTCATCTGCGGTCACTACGAAGGTTATGATGAGCGGATCAAGACCTTGGTGACGGACGAGATTTCGCTAGGTGACTATGTCCTGACCGGAGGAGAATTGGCGGCTATGACCATGATTGATGCGACAGTTCGCTTGATTCCAGAGGTTATTGGCAAGGAAGTCAGTCACACGGATGATAGCTTTTCGTCTGGACTCTTGGAGTATCCTCAGTACACTCGTCCTTATGACTATCGGGGCATGGTCGTTCCAGAAGTGCTCATGAGTGGGCACCACGAGAATATCCGCAAGTGGCGTCTTTATGAAAGTCTGAAAAAAACCTATGAGCGTCGTCCGGACTTGCTGGAAAGCTATGAATGCACAGCCGAAGAAGCCAAAATGTTGGAAGAAATTCGAGCCAATAGTAGGGATAGTGAACACTAGTCCTTTCTATAAAGGAGCAAAATTTAGATATTGATTTCTCAAAGCCACGTTTGTGGCTTATTTTAATTGGATGAATAATTGGAAAATTTTTGAAAAAATTCAAACTTCCTTCTTGACAGAAAAAATAAAAAGGAGTATTATCTTAACTAGTTAATAAACCAGTTAACAAAAAAGCTATTTTTTAAAGCAATTCTTGGCAAAGAATGTTTTGAAAATAGTTCTTTCTTTGAATGATTGCTAAACTGGTTAAGGAGTTGAAATGAAAATCAAAAAAGTTTTGATAGCTTTAAGTCTAGTCTTGCTGGGGCTTGGACTTGCTGCTTGTAGCAAAAAGGAAGCAAGCGGTGCTGGTAGCAAACGAGGGCTCAATATTGTCACGAGTTTTTACCCGATTTATTCGATGGTCAAAGAAGTTTCTGGAGACTTAAATGATGTACGGATGATTCAGTCAGGCGCAGGGATTCATGAATTTGAGCCCTCAGCCAGCGATGTAGCGGCTATTTATGAAGCAGATGTCTTTGTGTACCATTCTCGGACTTTGGAGTCTTGGGCCGGTAGTCTGGATCCTAGCTTACAAAAGTCCAAAGTAGCGGTCGTAGAAGCCAGCAACGGGATGCAGTTGGATAAGGTAGCCGGCTTAGAAGAAGTGTCTGCTGAGGAAGGGATTGATGAAAAGACCCTCTATGATCCACATACTTGGCTAGATCCTGAAAAAGTGGCAGAAGAAGCGCAACTCATCGCTCAAGAATTGTCCAAGCTAGATAGTAAAAATGCGGATACCTATCAGAAAAATGCTCAAAAATTTGCAGAGAAGGCAAAGGCCCTGAGCCAAAAATATCAAGGAGTCTTTAGTGGGCTAGATGAAAAAACTTTCGTGACCCAGCATACAGCTTTCTCTTATCTAGCCAAGCGTTTCGGTCTCAAGCAACTAGGGATTTCAGGAATTTCGCCAGACCAAGAGCCTAGTCCAAGGCAGTTGACCGAGATACAAGACTTTATCAAGACCTATAAAGTCAAGACGATTTTTGTCGAGAGCAATGCTTCCTCTAAGTTGGCTGAGACCTTGAAGAAGGCAACAGGAGTCAACCTAAAGGTGCTAAATCCTCTCGAAGCAGATCCTGAAAATGATAAGACCTATCTTGAAAATTTAGAAGATAATTTAGAAATTTTAGCCAAAGAATTAAAACATTGAGGTGATGTATGAAAAAGAAATATATTATTAGTTCAGTTGCGGCACTAGCTACACTTGGTGTGTGCGGGTATGCGATCATGCAGTATCAAGCAGATAAGCCACAAGAACAAGAAACAAATCGAGTGGCCTATGTAGAAAAGAAATCTACAAATAAGCAGGACAATAAATCTCAAAAAGCCGAGAAATTGACACCTGAGCAGATTCAGGCCAAAGAAGGCATTACTGCTGAGCAGATCGTTGTCAAGATTACGGACCAAGGCTATGTGACTTCACATGGCGATCACTATCATTACTATAATGGCAAGGTCCCCTTTGATGCAATTCTAAGTGAAGAGTTGATCATGCGGGATCCAAATTATCAATTGCAGGAATCAGATATTGTCAACCAAGTGAAAGATGGCTATATTATCAAGGTTGCAGGCAAATATTACCTATATCTGACCAATGCCAAAGAAACCAGCAATGTTCGTTCAGTTGATGAAATCGCACGGCAAAGACAGATTCATCCTAGCAAGGAAGAAGGCGAAGGCGGTTCAGAAGTTAAATCGAGTCAAACTGTTAGCAGAAAAACACAAGACTTCAGTCGTCCAAGTGCCGCTTATGCTGCAGGAAAGAGAACCTATCAAGCAGAAGGCACTGCATCGAGTCGGAGCAATGGCGCCTATACAACCGATGACGGCTATGTTTTCAGTCCATCTGATGTGATTTCGGATACAGGAGATGGATTCCTTGTGCCACATGGCGGTCATATACATTATATTCCTAAAAGTGATCTGTCGCCAGGTGAGTTAGCGGCTGCCCAAGCCTACTGGGATTCCTTGCAGCGAGGCAAGCAAGCAGCTAGTCCAGCTGAAAATCCTAATACAGGAGGAGAGGCTTCTGCTCCTACAGCTAAAGCATCAGAAAATCAACATGCAGGAAGTTCGACTAAGCCAGCGCATCAAGCTGACAAGGGACAGACTGCTAAGCCAGCTCAAGCGTCCAAACCTGCCCAATCAGATGCTGGGCACGGAGTTAAACCATCTGAAAAAGCAGAAGATGCACCATCAAGTTACCAAACCTTACTTGAGAAACTCTATCGTACTCCAAAAGAAAAACGCTATGTTGAAAAAGATGGTCTTGTCTTTGATCCAAGTAAAATTGTTAGACGGACCGCAGAAGGAGTGGCCATTCCGCATGGAAATCACTACCACTTTATCCCTTACAGCAAACTGTCTGCCCTAGAAGAAGAAATAGCTCGGAACATTCCTGTTGCTGGTCAGAAGACTTATCCTAAGGCTGCTGCAAGTACACCAAGCCAGCCTAGTCAACCAGCAAATCCAAGTCAACCAGCCAAACCAGCTGATAAAGACGAGCACGACCATGGGTTCCATGCTGAACATGTCATCTCAAAAGATGAGGAAGGTTATGTTGTCCAACACGGCGGCCATGCACATTATTTCTTCAAAAAAGATTTGACCAAAGATCAGATTGCAGCGGCAGAAGACAACTTGGCTAAGCACAAAGACTCAAGCCAGTCCAGTCAAGTCAGCACAGAATATGACCGTTTTTCTCGTGACGCCAGTGACGAAGAGAAAATCGCGTATATTTCCAAGACTTATGGCGTACCGCGTGAAGCAATTAAGATTTCAAAAGGCTTCTTTGTCTTTAATAATCCGGATCAAGACTACGATCCGACACATATCCACCCCTATGCTGTTCGAAAAGAGCATGTTCGGATTCCTTTAGAAACTGGAAATCCAGAGCTGGACTTCCTAAACGAGCTTTATACAACAGCCCTGCGTTCAGGTCTGTCTCCATACAGTATTCAGGTTGAAAATGGTCAATTTGTCATTCCTCATGGCGATCACAACCACTACATCCGCGTCCAATCCAAAGGATTGAATCTAGGCTTGAAGAATAAAATTCCAGCCTTGCAATCGGCTTATCAAGCAGGAGCATATGATGAAAAGGCCGTTCTTGATAAGGTGGATGCCCTCTTAGCAGCTAGCCGAACCATTTATGCTAAAGACTTGCTCATGCAGCGTCGAATCGAGCTAGCTCTCGGTAATTTTGTAGAAACTATGAAGCAATTGCCAAGCAACTCAACAGAGGGATATTTGGCAAGCCTAGATAAATTTGATAAGCACTACATTCATGTTGATGAAAAAGCGAAAACGGAAGAGCTGACCGAAGTTGATAAAAAATATCAAGAATTGGTTGACAAGATCAAACGTTTGGAAACAGACAGCTACAATGTGAATAAAACCAGCTTGCTCAGTGAATTGCAGACAGCTAAGGTAGAAAAAAATGAAGCTAAGATGACTGAGATTGAGCAGCTATTGGCAAGTCTGCAAGATTATCAAGACCGAACAGGAGTGACCTCCGTTGAGTATCTCAAAGCTTTCTATCTTGCGGTTGACGATGCACGTTTGCAGCCAGAACTTCGTAAGAAAGTTGCCGATTTGACGCTCAAGCTTTATAAATCTCAAGCCTTTATTGAAGCGATCGACCTGAAAGCTCTTTTCTTGGAACTCTATCAAACCAAGCTCGAAGTTGATAAGGCTCTGGCAAGTGGCGAGGCAGCTTCGGCCAAGGATAAAACGGTTCTGGATACCGAAAAGTTGGACGATCACAGTTATAAGACAGCTATCTATGGTTTCTTGAAAGAATTGTATGGAGAATTTGCACCGCAACCTACTGAGGAAATCTCAGAAGAAACTCTCCAAGCTCTCTTCCAAAAAGGTCAAGAACTTTTGGAAAAAGTAACGGATTCGACTCGGCAAGAAAATTATCAAAAGCAACTCGCAGCACTTCGAACTGATTTGCAAGAAGCCCGCAAAGATAGAGAAACCATCTTGGCAGAAACGAAAACGCTCTTGACCCAAATCGTTGAAACCTTAAAGGAACAGCAGGCATCTGCAGCGCTCAAGGATAAAGAGATCTATCTTAAAATTTACAATTTGCTGATGTCCGCCCACAAGATGCTTGAGGAACAACAGGGAACAGATGAGCAATTTGCCAAGGTAGATGCTCTATTGGATAAATTATCTGATCCTAATGAGGACAAAGCAGCTCTGCTAACCGAAGCAGAAGCGTTCTTTAATCAACTTCAAGCCAACAAGCCGGCTCCTACTGAGGCTAGTCCGACTGAGGAGACTAAGGAAGAAAAAACTAGCGAGTCTCCTAAAGAAACAGTGGAAGAGTCAAGCTCACCAGCCACTCCTAAAGTAGAAGAAGCGAATGCACCAGCTCCTTCAGAAAAAGAGGCTGAAAGTCAAGAGACACCAGAAGAAAATAAACAGTAAAGATTTTTTCGAAATAAATGGAATAAGGAGCGGAAGAAGCTAGAAAACGCTTTAAATCCGCTCTATTTCCACTTTATTAGGATGAAGCGTTCGATTTTTGTCATAGAATTGTAATAAAATTTCTATTTAAATGATATGGTTTTGACTGGTTTAACCAGTCATTTTATGTTAGTATTATAGCGTAGGACTAAAATATGAAATGATACATGTGCTATTAGAAGGAGATGTCTATGGACAAGAAAATTGGTAAATCCGTTGTAGCGACTGGCATTGCAGCGACAACGATTATTTCTGGTGCGCTTAGCCATCAGGTAAAAGCGGATGAACTCGTTGAGTCAACGGCTACGAAACCAAAGGCAACAGCAGTTACCGAGAAACCAATTACGACAGCGGATGTAGCAGAAGCGAAGGAAAAAGCAGATGCTGCCAAGAAAAATGTAAATCAGCAACAAGAGCAAAGTAAGAAAGCTGAAGCAGACTTTGAAGGAGCCAAAACTGCAGTTTCAGAGGCTCAAGAGAAGGTGGCTACAGCTACTGAAAATGAAAAAGCAGCAACTGAAGAAAACATTTCTCAAGCAGAGACCAATGTTAAAAAAGCTGAAGAAGAAGTAACAGCAAAATCAGAAACTGTTAAAGAAGCAGAGACTGCTGTACAAGAAGCAAGTCAAGCAGTTAAAGATCAAGAAAATACAATTGCTGGTCAGCAATCATTGGTGGATGTGGCAGAATCTGAACTAAACAAGGCCAAAGAACCAGTTCATGCAGAAACTGCAGCTGTGGAAACTGCTAAAAATCAGGAAAATCAAGCTCAAACAGCTGTGGAGCATGCTAAAAATGAACTAGCAAAAGCAGAACAAGAAGCAAACACTGCGCCACAAAATCAGGCAGAAATCCAAAACAAAATCAATCAAACACAGGCTAACTTAGAGCAGACCAAGCAATTGATTACTGCAACAAATACAGAGTTGGTGCATGAACAGAAAAATGCAAGTACAGCACCGGTTGATTTACGGAATACGACCTATTCGCACTTCTTAGTGAATCTTCGAGATAATTCGAACAACGAAGCTGTAAGAAATGCTGCAGCTGATGCTTTAGCTCTTTACAAACGTGGTCAGAATGAATTCAACATCACGGTTGGTTCAGATCCATCTAGCCCAGCTAGCTTGGAAAATAACTTGCAGGCCCTGGAATTGGTCAAGGCTATCAATGCTTACCGTCGTAATGCGGGACTTCCAGAACTTTTGGTGGATCCATATGCTAATGTTGCTAGCCAAATTCAGACCTTGTACTTTGAGAAGGAAAATTGGCACATGGGCAAGCTGATTGGCAATGAAAACGTAGCTATTAGCTTCGATCCTCAAGGTGCGGTTAATTTCTGGCATAGTGAAAAAGCCTTGTATCAAAAGATTGCTGCTCAATACGGCCTGCCAACTGATGAAAGACAACTGGATGCCAATGATATTTATATGAAGGTAGGGCCTAATGTCTTTGCGCAAATCGGTCACTATGTCCAAATGATGGATAATAAGGCCAACGCTATTTCTGCTGCCTATGACACTCATCCAAATCAATGGGGAACTCCACACGGAACTTCAGAAGTTGGATTCCACAATGTTCGTAATTTCAACCAAAGAGTCAATAATGGCACACTACTAACAGTTGAAGCGATGGAGAAACTTCTCCGCAGCGGCGGCAGTCGTGGAGCTGCTTCAAGTGCCAATGTGACAGCCTTGAAGAATCGCTTGGCAGAGTTACAAGCGCAAAAAGTTAGTCAAGAGTCTAGCCTGAATCTTTTAAACAATCAGTTGACAGATTCGTACAAGGCACAGAAAGATCGTGCGGCTGCTGTTGTAAAAGCTAAACAGAATCTTGAAGCTGCTGAGAAAGCCTTAGCTCTGACTCAACAAAACTTGTCAGATAAAAAGGCTGTTTTGAAATCAGCGACAGCAAGAATCGCGTCTGCCCTTTCTCCATATCAGGCTAAATTGCAAAAAGCTCAGGCAACCTTAGTAGAGGCTAAGAATCAGCTCGCAGCTTTGAAGACGGCTGAGGAAAATAAGAATAAGGACTTAGAAGCAGCTAAAGCTGAATTGGTAACTGCTCAAAATCGTGTAGCAGCGGCTCAGAAGAAAGTTACAGATCTGAAAACAGCTCCACAACAATTGGAAAAAGCTAAGCAAGACTTGGCTGCAGCAGAAGCTGACCTGAAGGCTAAGCAGGCTGTTTCTGAGACTGAGAATGCAAAATTAGTTGATTTGCAAACAGTCTACAATGAGTTGCTAGCAAATTACAATTATTTGCTAGACCTTCTTCCAAAAGAAGAGCGTCAAGCCTTAGTATCTGCCACTACAACTACTTATCAGGCAAATGGTGGACTTAATTTTGCTGCAGCAGGTGCAGGTAGTCAAACGGTTCTGACTTCGAATGCAAATTCAGCTTCTCAAGATGAGAAGGATGCATCGGTTGAAACATTGGCTAACGTAGCTACTCAAGCTCAGCCAAAAACTGATAATAATACTAATGCTACATCGACTCCAGCGACTCCTAAAGCTTCGCCTAGCCAGTCAGTTGTCCTTCCTAATACAGGAACGGAAGCGGAACAATTAGCCTTCCTTGGAATGACTCTCGGTGCAGCTCTTCTCGCGGGTGCAATCAAACATCGCCGCAGAAAAACTTTATAGTATATAACAGTGAAGTGAGTATTACAGCTCACTTCATTTTTTATTGGTGAATTAGTTTGATTGAATTAAATTTAGGAAGAGAAGTTTTTGTGATTCAAATAATTCTTAAATTTGGTTAGAAAACATTCCTTTTATCTGCTTTTCAGGGGATATCATGTTATAATAGCAGAGGATTTTATATAAAAAGAGGAACTTATGATTAAAAAAGCTATTCTAATGATGACCTTTGGATCGCCAGAGGGCTATACTTTTGAGGATATTGCGGAATTTTTCACGAATATCCGTCGTGGTGTGCGGCCTACTGATCAAGAGATTCAGCATCTTCATGATAATTATCAGCGTATTGGTGGCAGTCCCCTGCAACGCATCACGCGGGCAGAAGTTGAGCTGGTGAAGGAAGCTTTAAAAGGAGAGTATGCTGTCTATTTTGCTAATAAATTTTCTCGCCCCTTTATTCCAGATGTTATTAAGCAGATGGAGGATGAGGGGATTGAGGAATGTATCTGCTTGATTTTAGAACCGCATTATTCTTTTTATTCTGTTATGGGGTATGAAAAATTTATTACGAGCCAGACAATTAAATTCCATATTATCAAAGAATGGTATCAGGCTGAGGATTTGCTTGGCTTTTGGGAGGAAGAAATCAGGAAAATCTTGCAAACACAAGTCAAAGATGAAAGTTTTAAGGTCATCTTCTCTGCTCACAGTGTGCCAGTTTTAGCGCTTGATTTTGAAGATCCATATATTGATCAGATTATTGAAAACTCACAGTTGATTGCACATCGGCTAGGCCTTGCTCCATCTGAGTATACCAATACCTGGCAGAGCGAAAGCGATATTGGCTTGCCGTGGATCAAGCCAGATGTCTTAGAATATCTCCGAGATCAAACGAACCATCCGAAACATTATATCTTTGTCCCAATTAGTTTCATCAGCGAACATATCGAGGTGCTGTTTGATAATGACGTGGAGTGTCAGGAATTGTGCCAAGAACTTGGTGTGGTTTATCATCGTCCACCAATGCCTAACACAGACTCCCGTTTGATTGATGCATTATTAGCAACTATTCGTCAGCATGAAACAGAAGAGCTTCGATACATGCACCCAGAAGAAACAACCTTTGACGAATTGGCCCCTTCAGAAGAAAGTAATCAAATCTTAAGCGAAACGGAAGAACTTCAAATGCCTGAATTTGTCAAAAAGTTGATAGAGAAAAAGGGCAGAGAAAATGTCAAAATGCCTTATTTCATAAAGAAAATGTTAGAAAAAAGGGCGAAAGAATCAAAGTAAGTCTAAGATCTACCAACCTAGAAATAAACATTTGTAACGAGCAATGATCATGAATTGTTAGGAAAGTGCATGTTCTAGGAAATTGAAAAATTTCTATTGAAAAGATAGGGTTTTGGAAAATATGTCTACAAACAAGCTAATTCAATCCAAGCTGGAACTGTTGCCGACCAGTCCCGGCTGTTACATTCACAAGGACAAAAACGGTACTATTATCTATGTCGGCAAAGCCAAGAATCTGCGCAATCGGGTCCGTTCTTATTTCCGTGGCAGTCACGATACTAAGACGGAGGCTCTGGTTTCTGAGATTGAGGATTTTGAGTTTATTGTCACCGAGTCCAACATTGAGGCTCTCCTCCTAGAAATTAATCTAATCAAGGAAAATAAGCCCAAGTACAATATCATGCTCAAGGACGATAAGTCCTATCCTTTTATTAAGATTACCAACGAGGTTTATCCGCGTCTGATTATCACGCGCCAAGTCAAAAAGGATGGCGGTCTTTATTTTGGGCCTTATCCAGATGTCGGTGCAGCCAATGAAATCAAACGCCTGCTCGATCGCATTTTTACATTCAAAAAATGTACCAATCCACCTGCAAAAGTCTGTTTTTATTATCACTTGGGGCAATGTGAAGCCCATACGATTTGCAAGCGGGATAGCCAGTATTTCAAAAATATGGCTCAGGAAGTGTCGGATTTTCTAAAAGGCCAGGACGATAAGATTATCGATGAGCTGCGTGATAAGATGAATAAAACAGCTGCAGCTATGGAGTTTGAGCGAGCGGCTGAATACCGTGACCTGATTCAAGCTATTGGAACCTTGCGTACTAAGCAGCGGGTCATGGCTAAGGATTTGCAGAATCGTGATGTTTTTGGTTACTATGTGGATAAGGGCTGGATGTGTGTGCAGGTCTTCTTTGTGCGCCAGGGCAAGTTGATTGAGCGTGATGTCAATCTTTTCCCCTATTACAATGATCCCGACGAAGATTTTCTGACCTATATTGGCCAGTTTTACCAAGAAAAGTCTCACCTAAAGCCCAATGAAATCTTAATTCCAGCAGATATTGATGAAGAAGCCGTCCGAGCCGTGGTGGATACCAAAGTAGTCAAGCCTCAGAGAGGCGAGAAGAAACAGCTAGTCAATCTGGCTATTAAGAATGCTCGGGTCAGTCTCCAGCAGAAATTTGATCTTTTGGAGAAATCCGTTGAAAAAACGCAGGGCGCTATAGAAAATCTAGGGAAGCTCCTCAATATTCCGACACCCGTTCGGATCGAGTCTTTTGATAACTCCAACATCATGGGGACCAGTCCTGTATCAGCTATGGTGGTCTTTGTTAATGGTAAGCCGAGCAAGAAAGATTACCGCAAATATAAGATCAAGACCGTGGTAGGGCCAGACGACTACGCCAGTATGCGAGAAGTTATCAAGCGTCGCTATAGTCGGGTGATACGTGACGGGCTGACGCCACCAGATCTGATTGTCATTGACGGTGGACAAGGCCAGGTCAATATTGCTAAAGAAGTTATCCAGAACCAGTTGGGGCTGGATATTCCTATCGCTGGACTGCAAAAAAATGACAAGCACCAGACCCATGAATTGCTCTTTGGCGATCCTCTTCAAGTCGTAGAACTGTCCCGCAGTTCTCAGGAATTTTTCCTCCTTCAGCGTATCCAAGATGAGGTTCACCGCTTTGCTATTACCTTCCACCGTCAGCTTCGATCTAAGAATTCTTTTTCATCGCAACTCGATGGTATCGAAGGCTTGGGGCCAAAACGTAAGCAAAATCTCATGAAGCATTTCAAATCATTGACCAAGATTAAAGAAGCCAGTGTCGATGAAATCGTCGAAGTGGGCGTACCGCGAGCGGTGGCAGAAGCTGTTCAGGCAAAACTCAATCAAACCGAGCTATCCCGACCCTTGTTAGAAGTGGCGGAGCCTTTGGTAGGGTTAGATAGTTAATATATAAAGCAAGACCGTGTAAACGGTCTTTTGTGGCATAATGGGAAAGAAGCGAACCAAAATAGAGAGTTAACCATGATACCTATAGAAAAATCAAATCCGTCTGAAGTTGAAAAAATTTGCTTTCTTGCGTAAAGATTTTATGAAATAGGATGATTACATGACACAATTTGAAGATAAATTTATGGAAGTTTAGGTCAGTATGGTTTCGTTGACACTGGAATAGAAAAATAAGGCTATACAACTTCATGAAAAACCTCTGCAAGCTCTTTCAATTTGTGGTAAAATAAGAGTAACAGAAATTAGAAAAGGAAATCAATTATGAAATTTCTTGAATTAAACAAAAAGCGTCATGCGACTAAGCATTTCAATGACAAACCGGTAGATCCTAAGGATGTCCGTACAGCTATTGAGATTGCGACCTTGGCACCAAGTGCTCATAATAGTCAGCCGTGGAAGTTTGTAGTGGTGCGTGAGCGAAATGAAGCTTTAGCGGGTATTACCTTTGGCTCTAACCAAGAGCAAATCAAGGAAGCTCCAGTGACAATTGCCCTCTTTACAGATACGGATTTGGCTAAGCGGGCACGCAAGATCGCGCGTGTCGCTGGGGTAAAAAATTTTTCTGATGAGCAGCTGCAATTTTACATGCAAAATTTACCAGCTGAGTTTGCTCGTTATAATGACCAACAAAAGAGCGATTACTTGGCCCTTAATGCTGGCTTAGTAGCTATGAACCTTGTTTTGGCCTTGACTGACCAAGGTATTGGCTCAAATATCATTCTAGGATTTGATAAATCAAAAGTTAACGAAGTTTTGGAGATTGATGAGCGTTTCCGTCCAGAACTCTTAATTACTGTTGGTTATACAGATGACAAGCTAGAGCCTAGCTATCGTTTACCAGTTGACGAGATTATCGAAAAGCGTTAATAAAGTAAAAAATAGTTTGAATCGAAGTGTTTTATAGAGGTGAGAAAATGACAATTGATTTTAAAGCAGAAGTTGAAAAACGTAAAGAAGCTCTGTTGGCGGACTTGTTCAGCCTTTTAGAAATTAATTCAGAGAGAGATGACTCAAAGGCAGATAAGGAGCATCCTTTTGGACCTGGTCCTGTAAAGGCCTTGCATAAGTTCTTGGAAATTGCTGAACGTGATGGTTACCCGACTCAAAATGTGGACAATTATGCTGGTCACTTTACTTTTGGTGAAGGAGAAGAAGAACTGGGGATCTTTGCCCATATGGATGTGGTACCTGCTGGAAGCGGTTGGGATACAGACCCTTATACGCCGACGATTAAGGATGGTCGTCTTTATGCCCGTGGTTCTAGTGATGATAAAGGACCAACTATGGCATGTTACTACGGTTTGAAAATCATCAAAGACTTGGGCTTGCCTGTATCTAAGCGCGTGCGCTTTGTGGTGGGGACAGATGAAGAGTCTGGCTGGAAAGATATGGAGTACTACTTTGCTCATGTAGGCCTGCCTGAGCCTGATTTCGGCTTCTCGCCAGACGCTGAGTTCCCGATTATCAATGGTGAAAAAGGAAATATTACAGAGTACCTGCATTTTGCTGGTGAAAATGCTGGCGCAGCACGTCTGCATAGTTTTACTGGTGGCTTGCGAGAAAACATGGTACCTGAGTCTGGTACAGCTGTCTTGTCAGGTCACTTGCCAAATCTAGTTGATAAATTGGAGCAGTTTGCTAAGGAAAATGGGCTAGACTTTACTTATGAAGAACTAGCTGGTGGCCAAGTCACTGTGACCATTATCGGTAAGTCTGCGCACGGTGCTTCTCCTCAGTCTGGTGTCAATGGTGCAACTTATTTAGCCAAATTCCTAACGCAGTTTGACTTTGCTGGCCCAGCTAAGGATTATCTAGATGTGGCTGGAAATATTCTCCTAAATGACCATGAGGGTAGGAACTTGAAGATTGCTCATGTGGATGAGAAGATGGGAGCTCTGTCAATGAATGCGGGCGTTTTCCGTTTTGACGAAAACAAAGCTGATAATACAATTGCCCTCAATATTCGCTATCCTAAGGGAACTAGTCCAGAAGCCATTCAAAATATTTTAGAGCAGTTGCCAGTGACCAAAGTGACCTTGTCTGAGCATGGACATACCCCTCACTATGTACCGATGGAAGATCCGCTAGTACAGACCTTACTAGCTGTTTATGAAAAACAAACTAGACTGAAAGGTCATGAGCAAGTTATCGGTGGTGGTACTTTTGGACGCCTCTTGAAACGTGGTGTTGCTTATGGCGCGATGTTCCCAGACTATATCGACACTATGCACCAAGCCAATGAATTTATCGATGTTGAAGATCTCTTTCGCGCGGCTGCAATTTATGCTGAAGCCATTTACGAATTGATCAAATAAAATAAGAACTCATTTGGCTATGCCAGGTGAGTTTCTTTTCAAGGGAGGAAATATGATGCAGACAATAGAAGATATTACCAAGGCCATTATAGCTGACCCACAGAATAAAGCTTTCACAGAACAGGGGATCACTCCACTCTTTGCGGCGCCTAAGAATGCTCGGATTAATATTGTCGGTCAAGCGCCGGGGCTGAAAACCCAGCAGGCGGGGCTTTACTGGAAGGACAAGAGTGGTGACCGGCTGAGAGAATGGTTGGGTGTTGATGAAGAAACTTTCTATCAGTCTGGATATTTTGCGGTTCTGCCCATGGATTTTTATTTCCCAGGGCATGGCAAGTCTGGAGATTTACCGCCTCGCAAGGGCTTTGCAGACAAATGGCACCAGCCGATTTTAGAGCTCCTACCAGATATTGAGTTGACTATCTTGATTGGCCAGTATGCACAGAAATACTATCTGCATCAAAAAGGTACAGTTAAGCTGACCGAGACGGTCCAGCATTATCAAGACTACCTGCCAGACTTTTTTCCCTTGGTACATCCATCGCCCCGCAACCAAATTTGGATGGCGAAAAATCCTTGGTTTGAGGCAGAAGTGGTGCCAGAATTGCAAGCATTGGTACAAAAGATTATCCATCAATAAAGGAGGAAAACTATGGATGCTTATCAACAAGTAGCTAACAAGTTGCAAGAGTTGGGGATCACCTTTGATGTGGTGGAGCACCCACCTGCATTTACGACAGAGCAGGCAGATAGCTATATTGAAGGCATGGAAGGTGTTCGGACTAAGTCCATGTTTTTGACCAACAGGAAGAAAACTCAGTATTATCTTCTAATTATGGATGACAAGAAACGATTGGATATGGATGACTTTAAAGTTCAAGTGGGAGCCGATCGGATTCGCATGGCCTCATTGGACTCCTTGGCTGAGAAAATGAGCCTACCAGCAGGAACGGTATCGCCTTTTGGTCTGCTCAACAATGAGGAAAAGGATATTCAAGTTTATTTTGATAAGGACATCGTATCAGAGGATATCATGACTTTCCATCCTAATACCAATGAAAAGACGATTTTTGTCGCGACCCGAGATCTTTTTAAGTTCTTGACTCATCTGGGCTATGATTATCAAATTTTAGAACTTTAATTTTTAAAAATGCTGTGGGGCTTCTTGACCTTACAGTTTTTTTGGCTCCAAAAATTAGAGAAAGGCTAAAAATTTTTCTCAAATAGTAAGAGAAGGCTGGCAATAGAAAAAAGCCTAAGTGATATTCAGGCTTTCTTGGATAGATTGGATAAGGGGCACTCTTCCAAATGTTCCTAGTTGGATGATTGAGTGCTGGACTCTGTTGTTGTATGCTGGTCTTGGCTTGTCGAACTGCTATCAGTGGAAGGAGTTGTATGGCTCGTATTCGTTTCTGCGCTTGAAGAGCTTGAGGATGTTTCGGTCTCAGTAGCAGCAGAAGTTTCTGTTGGAGTCGAGCTAACAGATGTAGACTCTTTTTCTACCTCTTTGATGATGGTAGTAGTTGTTGTCGAGTTGCCTGTATCAGTTTTTGATTTTGAGTCATTGTTGTTCATAAGGTTCATGATGGTAAAGCAAGCAATGACGATTGAAAGAAGACTGGCAATTGTAGCAATAGTCTTTTGTAGGGCGGAAAAGCCAGTTTTGATATGCTGACTAGCTGGTTTTCGATTTGAAGTGCTGTTATTTTTTTCTTTGCGAGAATAGTTTTCCATGTAAAAGTCGCTCCTTTTCGTTCTTAATTTATTATACGTCTTTTATTTAGAAAAGTCTTCCAAAAATCTGAATTTTTTAAATGAAAACGCACACAACAGAATGAAGAACAACAGCTCTAAAAGGCGGAGAGATAAGCCTCTTAGAGCTGTTGGTTTTATCAAAATGGTAGAGCTATTTTGGAGTTGTTTCAGAATTAAGGGCAGCTTGGGCCACAGCTAGCCGAGCTGCTGGGACTCGATAAGGGGAGCAGGAGACATAAGTGACTCCTATTTCTTGTAAGAAAGGAATGGAAGTCGGATCACCTCCAACTTCGCCACAAACTCCGATGGACAGGTTTGGATCTACTTGGCGAGCTTTTTCAATGGCCAATTTCATCAATTGGCCGACACCTTCCTGGTCAAGGCTTTGGAAGGGATCCTGGCTGAGCAATTTTTTCTCTTTATAATCATTGAGAAATTTTCCGATATCGTCTCTTGAAAAACCAAAAGTCATCTGGGTTAAGTCATTGGTTCCAAAGCTGAAGAAGTCCGCTTCCTGAGCCAACTGATCAGCAATGAAGCAGGCTCTCGGAAGTTCGATCATGGTTCCGATGTCATATGGGAATGGAGGACTTTGATACTTTTTGAAAATCCATTCGATATGCTTGATGAGCAACTCTTTTAGATAGATAAGCTCTGATTTTGTAGCAATCAACGGAATCATAATTTCAGGACGAACTGGATTTCCTTCTTGCTGCAGTCGAATGGCGCTGCTAAAGATAGCTTCTATTTGCATCTTATAGATATCTGGCAAGGTGATTCCCAAGCGACAGCCGCGATGGCCTAGCATAGGATTTGTTTCTTGCAATTGCGTGATTTTTCTTTCTAGTTGACTTGCATTTTTATTGAGTTTTTCAGCCAGTAGGGCAATCTCTAGATGGTCTTTCGGGAGAAATTCGTGCATTGGAGGATCCAGTAGGCGGACAATCATAGGCTTTTCGCCAACAGTCTGGAACATCTGATAGAAGTCTTCTGCTTGGTAATCAAGAAGATGGGCAAGTGCTTCCCGTCTTTCTATTTCATTTTCGGCCAGAATTAATCTCCTCATTTGCAGGATTCTTTCCTCACCGAAAAACATATGCTCGGTTCTTGCTAGTCCAGTACCTTGCGCTCCGAAGCTAATAGCGGTTTTCAAATCTTGAATCGTTTCAGCATTGGCGCGGACTGTAAGTTTAGCTATTTCATCAGCCCAAGTCAGCAAGAGCTGCAGATCCTGATCATTTTCTACAGAGACCGTCGGGATTTGACCCAGATAAAGAAAACCAGTCCGACCATCTACGGATAGAATATCTCCTTCATTGAGCAAGATATCTCCGCACTGGATGGTCTTACTATCTTCTTGGACAAGTAGATCTCCACATCCTGCTACACAGCAGGTTCCCATTCCTCGGGCGACAACTGCCGCGTGTGAGGTCATTCCACCTTGGCTAGTGACGATTGCTTGGCTGACAATCATTCCTTCTATGTCTTCGGGAGAAGTTTCTTGGCGGACCAGCACAACTTTTTCGCCAGCTTCATGTAGTTCTTTGGCTCGCTTGGCAGTAAAGACAATTTTTCCTGTTGCAGCACCGGGACTGGCTGGCAATCCTTGCGCTAAAATTGTCGCTTGCTGGAGCTTATTTTCATCAAAGACTGGGTGAATCAGTTGATTGATATGAGTAGGGCTAATCCGACGAATGGCCTCGCACTTTTCTATTTTGCCTTCTTCTACTAATTGCAGAGCGATTTTCAAAGCAGCCTTGATTGTTCGCTTACCATTGCGGGTTTGCAGGATATAGAGCTTGCCCTTTTCGATTGTAAATTCGATATCCTGCATATCTTTGTAGTGATCTTCAAGGATGTAGGCATATTCTTGAAAAGCAGCATAGGCTTCTGGCATCTTTTCTTGCAGATGTTGAATGGGCTCGGGTGTGCGAATACCAGCCACGACATCCTCTCCTTGGGCATTTAAAAGAAATTCGCCAAAGAGGCCCTTTTGACCAGTTGCTGGATTTCGAGTGAAGACGACTCCAGTTCCGCTTTCTTGATCAAAGTTGCCAAAGACCATGACTTGAATATTAACGGCGGTTCCTAAATCTTCTGGAATCTGATTGAGCTTGCGATAGACTTGGGCGCGTGGGTTATTCCAAGAGCGGAAAACGGCTTTGATGGCAGCGAAGAGTTGTTCCTTAGGATTTTGAGGAAAAGTCTGATAATGCTCGCGATACAGCTGCTTGTACTGATCAATGAGAGCTTGGTGCTCTTCCAAACTAAAGTCGTTGGCAGTCTTACCAGCATTCTTCTCAAAATAGGAGAGCAAGTGATCGAAGTCCTCTTTTGGAATTTGGAAAACGACATCTGCATACATCTGGATCAGCCTGCGGTAGCAGTTGTAAGCAAAAGCCATATTGGTTTTGGAAGCCAAGGTTTGGGTTCTCAGATCATTCAGTCCCAAATTTAAAATCGTATCCATCATGCCAGGCATAGAAAACCTGGCGCCGCTGCGAACAGAGACTAGCAGTTGCTCCTCTTCATTTCCTGAGAAGCATTGGCCGGTTTTTTGCTCCAATTCAGAAATAGCCTGCAAAACATTCTCTCTTAATGTTTCTTCAAAAAAGGAGGGCTTATTTAAAAAATGCATACAGGCTTCCGTCGTAATGGTGAATCCCGGCGGAACTGGCAGTCCTAAATTGGTCATTTCAGCTAAATTGGCACCTTTGCCACCCAAAAGAGCATTTTGCTCGGCTCGTCCTTCCTCAAAGGAATAAATCCATTTCGTCATATCTTACCTCCAAATAGACAAAAATGTGTCATATATACCTTGTTTATATTCTAATATACATCACATATATTTGTCAACGGAAAAAATCGTTATATTTCATTGATATAAGATAAAAATATGATATAATATGACAGAAAAAGATGAAAAATAGAGTATTCTATCTCTAAAAAGGAGACATATTGTATTGGAATTATCAGCACGCCAAAAGCAGATTGTTGACATTGTCAAGAAAGAACAGCCCGTTAGCGGGGAAAAGATTTCGGAATTGATGGAGATTTCTAGAGCAACTTTACGCTCAGACCTGTCCTTTTTGACGTTGGTTGGCATTTTAAAAGCGACGCCAAAGGTTGGCTATACTTATTCAGGAAATGATTTAGAGACCTTATTTTTCTTTGACACTTTTCGCAAGAAAGCGGAAGATATTATGGTTTCTCCCGTTTTGGTGTCTCAAGACACTTTCATCCAGGATGCGGTGATAAGGCTCTTTATGTATGACGCGGATGTTCTTTATGTCATTGATGAAAAGAAGCTACTCTTAGGAATTGTCTCGCGAAAGGATTTGCTACGAGCGGCTTTATCCAGTAGTATCGGAACAACGCCTATTGCAGTTTGTATGACGCGGATGCCTCATCTTAGAACCTGCCATAAGGATATGAATATACTAGAGGTGGCCGCTCTTTTGCAGGATTTTGCCATTGACTCCATGCCGGTGGTAGAGAAAGATAATGAGCGCAAGATTTTAGGAACGGTGACTAAGACAGCCCTGCTAGACTATATCATTCAGGAAGCGCGCCAAGCGGAAGTAAAGAGACAGGAGTAGTGACAATGAAGAAAGAAATTATTGTATATAGCATTTCGGATTCTTTGGGAGGAACCTCGCAGCGACTCTTGTCAGCTGTAAGTGCGCAGTATCCAGATTTGACATTTAATAATAGTTACCGTTTTCCTTTTATAGATAAGGAGCAAGAATTGCTGGAAATTTTGCAAGATGCTTTAAAAGATGATGCCTTGGTCATCAGTACCTTGGTAAATGGAGAATTAGCTAGACTAGCTAGAGAATTTAGCCAAAACCACAAGCTGGCCTACATTGATCTCATGCACCCTTTCTTTGAAATCGTAGGAGAAAAGACTGGGATTAGCCCGATTGAGATACCAGGAACTTTGCACCGTTTGGATACGGAATATTTTAATAAAATATCAGCGATTGAGTTTGCTGTAAAGCATGATGATGGCAAATCTCCGCAGGGATTTTTGGAGTCGGATCTAGTTCTACTGGGAGTTTCACGGACTTCAAAAACTCCTCTCAGCATTTTTTTGGCTAATAAGGGCTACAAAGTTTCCAATTTACCTTTGATTCCAGAAGTTCCGCTTCCTCAAGTTTTAGATAAGGTGGACAAGCGTAGGATGATCGGTCTGGTCTGTGAGCCAGAAAAATTAGTCAAAATTCGTAGCAACCGCCTCAATTCGCTGGGGCTGTCCCGCTCGACCAGTTACACAGATTTGGAGAAGATTTATCAGGAATTAGACTATTCCAAAGAAGTCTTTAGAAAATATCAGACGGAGGTCATCAATATTACGGATAAATCAATTGAAGAGACAGCCTTCCTGATTGAAGATTATTTAAAAAAGTTAGATATGATTGGCGAGGCGAAGTAATCGTCTTCAGGGCTGGTTCCTAAATTTATCAGATAGGAGCTGCGCCCTTTTCTTGTTCCTAGGCTCGTTTCGTGTTACAATAGGAGTATTGATTTTTACTGATAAATACAGAGGAAAAAGATGATTTATTTAGATAATTCAGCGACAACCAAGCCTTACCCAGAGGCGCTGGTTACCTATACAGAAGTGGCTTCTAAAATCTGGGGTAATCCTTCTAGCCTGCATAGTTTGGGCAGTCAGGCGACCCGTCTCTTAGAGGCCTCTCGTCGGCAAATAGCAGAGCTTTTAGGCAAGTCTTCGTCGGAGATTTTTTTTACGTCTGGAGGAACAGAAGGGGACAACTGGGTGCTTAAAGGAGTTGCTTTTGAAAAAGTTCCCTTTGGCAAACACATCATCGTTTCCAACATTGAGCATCCCGCGGTTAAAGAATCAGCCCTCTGGCTTCAGAGTCAAGGATTTGAAGTGGATTTTGCGCCAGTAGATAAGGCAGGTTTTGTTGAGGTAGACAAGCTAGCGGAGCTGATTCGACCTGACACCACTCTGATCTCTATCATGGCAGTCAATAATGAAATCGGCAGTATTCAGCCCATTCAGAAAATATCTGAACTGCTAGCAGACAAACCGACTATTTCCTTTCACGTGGATGCTGTCCAGGCTGTTACGAAGATTCCGACAGCGGCTTATCTGACGGATCGCGTGGATTTTGCGACATTCTCCAGTCATAAATTTCACGGCCTTCGGGGCGTAGGATTTGTCTATATCAAGTCTGGCAAGAAAATCAGTCCCCTCTTGACAGGTGGCGGTCAGGAGTCGGACAAGCGCTCCACAACGGAAAATCTAGCAGGCATTGCAGCCACGGCCAAGGCTCTGCGTTTATCCATGGAACAGCAAGAAGTATTTGCCAAACGAACAGCAAAGATGAAGGCGATTATCCTTGAAGAGCTGCAGAAGTATCCCGACGTGGTGGTCTTCTCAGGCTTGGAAGATTTTGCGCCTCATATCCTGACCTTTGGTATCAAGGGAGTGCGGGGTGAAGTCGTCGTCCATGCATTTGAAGACTACGAGATCTATATCTCGACTACTAGCGCTTGCTCTTCTAAGGCCGGTAAGCCAGCAGGAACCCTAATCGCTATGGGCGTTGAGAAATCTCTCGCTCAGACTGCTGTCCGTATCAGTTTGGATCTTAACAACGATATGAGCCAGATGGAGCAGTTTTTGACAACTTTTAGAATCATTTACGAAAAAACTAGAAAAGTAAGGTAAACAATGCATTATTCAGAAATTATGGTACGCTACGGTGAGCTGTCTACCAAGGGCAAGAACCGCATGCGCTTTATCAACAAACTCAAACGCAATATTCAGGCTGTTTTGTCAGTCTATCCGCAGGTCCATGTCAAGGCTGACCGTGACCGAACTCATGTCTATCTGCATGGAACAGACTATCAGCCCGTCGCTGAGTCGCTCAAGCAGATTTTTGGGATTCAGAATTTCTCGCCGTCTTACAAAATCGAAAAGTCTGTACCAGCCCTAATCGAAGCTGTCCAAACCATCATGAAGGAAGTCTATCAAGAAGGTATGACCTTTAAGATTTCCAGCAAACGCAGTGATCACAGCTTTGAATTGGATAGTCGCGAGCTGAACCAGACGCTTGGGGATGCTGTTTTTGAGGCCATCCCAAATGTTCAGGTCAAGATGAAAGCGCCAGATATTGACCTACGGGTCGAGATTCGTGAAGAAGCAGCTTATATCTCCTATGAGACCATTCGTGGCGCTGGGGGACTGCCAGTCGGAACTTCAGGCAAGGGCATGCTCATGCTGTCTGGTGGGATTGACTCACCGGTGGCTGGTTATCTGGCTCTCAAGCGTGGTGTAGACATCGAGGCGGTTCACTTTGCTAGTCCGCCTTATACTAGCCCAGGTGCGTTGAAAAAAGCTCAGGATTTAACGCGAAAATTGACAAAGTTTGGTGGCAATATCCAGTTTATCGAAGTGCCTTTTACAGAGATTCAGGAGGAAATCAAGGCTAAGGCTCCAGAAGCCTATCTCATGACACTGACACGTCGCTTTATGATGCGCATTACAGACCGGATTCGAGAGGAGCGAGGCGCTCAAGTCATCATCAATGGAGAAAGTCTTGGTCAGGTGGCAAGTCAAACCATCGAGAGTATGCAGGCTATTAACGCCGTGACCAATACACCGGTTATCCGTCCTGTTGTGACGATGGATAAGCTGGAAATCATTGAGATTGCAGAAAAAATTGATACTTTCCAAATCTCTATCCAGCCATTTGAAGACTGCTGCACTATTTTTGCGCCCGACCGGCCTAAAACTAATCCGAAAATCAAGAATGCCGAGCAGTACGAAGCTCGCCTAGACGTTGAAGGCTTGGTAGAACGCGCTGTTGCAGGCATCATGATTACAGAAATCAGACCACAAGCAGAGACTGATGAAGTTGATGAGCTGATTGAGGACTTGTTGTAGGAGTTTAGAAGT
Source organism: uncultured Streptococcus sp. (assembly GCA_963523365.1). GTDB lineage: Bacteria > Bacillota > Bacilli > Lactobacillales > Streptococcaceae > Streptococcus. The sequence goes on along the minus strand of CAURCE010000001.1, from coordinate 1,668 downwards.
AGCTTTTTACTAAAAGAATCTGGAAGCTATTTCCATTGATGCTGAAGATAAAAGGGGATATTTATGAACGAGTGGGATTATTTCTTGAGTGGGCTCATGCGAGCATTGTCTTGGAAAGATGGACAAGATAATGCTTTGCTGTTTGGAATACCCAGTTGGACTTATTTTATTGGTCTCTTAGTTCATTTCCAGATTTTCCTAAGCTTGTATGCTCTCTTATTTTGGGGATATCATAAAGATATTAAGGAAGCTGGCTCTGTCAAGAAGGCCATGAGAAATAAATGGAATACCATACGTCAAAGCCAAAAAAGTAAGGGCAGAGCTATTTTTGTCACAATAATTGGCGTTCTTCTTATGTTTTTTATCTTTCCTGCTTATGAAGGCTATCGAATGACCAATGGCATTTGGCGCTATCATTATTTTACTAATCAGATAACCGAGCTAAAATTGGCTTTAGTGACTGGTGTTGATACCGAGACCGGAGGAAGTAAGTCTACCTATTCTCGTATTACCTTTACTATTAACGTTGATGGAAAGGAGCGAGAGGTCAATGTTTCAGATAGTAATAAAAGTCTTGCCAGATCAGCTAAAAAACATTTGAAGCCTCCGATAGCTATTGAGGTTCATGTCAATCAAGAAGGGCAGATTGTATATTTTAAATAAATGGAAGTACAGAATGAGGATATTTAGTGGAAAATCCGTTTTCATTAAATAAAATTACTTGCAAAAGGTTAGTAGAAGTGCTATACTAAGAATGTTGACTATGCACGGCCTGTGCAACCGCTCGAACATCGTTGCCCACATAGTGAGTATAAAGTGGTTCGTCCCACGATGCTAGGCGAGTCTTCACAAAAATACGGGGAAACCCCAATAAATCATAGGAGGTGCATAATGAGCACATACGCAATCATTAAAACTGGCGGAAAACAAGTTAAAGTTGAAGTTGGTCAAGCAGTTTACGTTGAAAAATTGAACGTTGAAGCTGGTCAAGAAGTTACTTTTAACGAAGTTGTTCTTGTTGGTGGTGAAAACACTGTTGTCGGAACTCCACTTGTTGCTGGAGCTACTGTAGTTGGAACTGTTGAAAAACAAGGAAAACAAAAGAAAGTTGTTACTTACAAGTACAAACCTAAAAAAGGTAGCCACCGTAAACAAGGTCACCGTCAACCATATACAAAAGTTGTCATCAACGCAATCAACGCTTAATTTTAAGGAGAACACATGATACAAGCAGTCTTTGAGAGAGCCGAAGATGGCGAGCTGAGGAGTGCGGAAATTACTGGACACGCCGAGAGTGGCGAATACGGCTTAGATGTCGTGTGTGCATCGGTTTCTACGCTTGCCATTAACTTTATCAATTCCATTGAGAAATTTGCAGGCTATGAACCAATCTTAGAATTAAACGAAGATGAAGGTGGCTATCTAAAGGTTGAAATACCAGCGGATCTTCCTTCACACCAGAGAGAAATGACCCAGTTATTCTTCGAATCATTTTTCTTAGGTATGGCAAACTTATCGGAGGACTCTTCTGAGTTCGTCCAAACCAGAGTTATCACAGAAAACTAACACGGAGGAAAACATTATGTTAAAAATGACTCTTAACAACTTGCAACTTTTCGCCCACAAAAAAGGTGGAGGTTCTACATCAAACGGACGTGATTCACAAGC